>CANRNZ010000054.1 GCA_947632135.1 uncultured Clostridia bacterium | reverse complement strand
GCAAAGAAAAGCTTCAAAAGAAACGCCAAACATCGGGGCGCCGCCCCGAACCCTGCCACCTTTTGAAAAAGGTGGACCAAAACCTTCGTGATGGGTCTGTGCGGACTTTGAAAAAGGCGGGCGAAAACTTTTGTGTTGGGTGTGTGCGAACTTCAAAAAACGCTCAAAACTTTCCGATTTTAAATTGACTTTTAACACTTTATATGTTAAAATTAACACGGTCGTATTCCAAATTAACAAAATCTTACCGAAGGGGGCGATGCCGTGACGGAGGAAAGACGCGAAAAAATCGGAATACTTCTTTCCGAAAAACCTTTCGTTTCACTCGCCGAGCTGTGCGACATGTTCCCTAACGTGTCGGACATGACGCTGAGACGCGATATTGAATACTTCGAAAAAACAGGAGCCGCCATTAAAGTGAGAGGCGGCGCGCGAAGCGTGAAGTTCATCGGCGACACGACGGAGGAATCCATTTTAAACAGAGCTAATCTCAAAACGGAAGAAAAAACTAAAATCGCAAAAGCCGCCGCGTCATATCTCGAAAGCGGACGTTCGATTTTTATTGACTCGGGCACTACCCTTGAGCATATCGCGAAATTTCTGCCGCACGAAAAGCTGAGCCTCACGACGACAAGTCCGATAACCGCCGTGGAGCTGTGCAAGGGCGGCGCGTCCGCCGTGAATATCGTCGGCGGAAGGCTCGACCGCGACAGCTTTTCCGTTTCCGGTATGCACGCGCTGAGATTTATTTCCGACATGAACATTGACGTCGCGTTTCTCTCGCCTTCGGGAATGTCCCTCTCGGGGAATTTCACCTGCGGGAATTACAGCGAGTGCAATATAAAGTCCGAGGTGGCAAAAAAGGCGCGTCTCGTCATAATGCTTATGGACATATCCAAGACGGACAAGGTGCTCCCGTTTACCTTCTGCAAAATGGAGGACGTGGACGTACTTATATGCGACGGCTCTTTGCCCGACGAGACTCTTGACGCCGCGGGAAAATGCGGGACAAAAATCATAAACGTCTCCGATGAATCGCAAAGCTCAAAACAAGTCCCGGATTGATTTGAGTTTAAAACACGAAAAGCAATAAAAAATTAAAATAAAGCAAAATACAGAAAAGAAAGGAAGAACATATTTTGGCAAATCTTGTTATTATGCCCCGTCAGGGTCAGAGCGTCGAGAGCTGTATAATAACGGCGTGGCACAAAAAGAAAGGCGACAAGGTAAGCGAGGGGGATATAATCTATTCCTACGAAACGGATAAATCCGCCTTCGACGAGCCGTCCGCGTTCTCGGGCACCATGCTTGAGGTCTTTGTCTCGGAGGGGGACGTCGTTCCGTGTCTCGACCCCGTGTGCATAATAGGAAACGAGGGCGAGGACATATCGTCTCTTATGCCCCAAAAAGGTGAAAAAAGCGAAAAAAGTCCCGCCGCCGAGCAGCCGGCGTCGGCAGAAAATAAGTCGGCTCCCGCCGCGCCAGAGAAAACAGGCGAGGTCATACCGAATCAAAGAGTGAAAATCTCGCCGAGGGCGAGAAAGCTCGCTCTTGAAAGCGGAGTCGATATGACAAAGGTCGTACCGACAGGTCCGAACGGGAGAATTATCGAGCGCGATATAAACGCCGCGCTCGACCGCGGTGAGCGCGCGGGCGTCGCCGCTGTTGAGGCTTTCCTTGACGGAAGGCTTCAAGTTGTACCCGAGGAGAAGGCGACCGCCGATACTGCGGCGCTCAAAAAAGCCGAGGGCGCGCCGAGCGCGAATGATTTCGGAGAATACGAGGAGGTCGCGATGTCGGGCGTTCGCCGCGCGATATCCCGTTCAATGCACGCGTCCCTCAGCGAGATGGCGCAGCTCACCCTTAACACGTCGTTTGACGCAACAAAGCTGATGGAATACAGGTCGTCACTCAAGGCGGGAGGCGAGGCACTCGGGCTTCCGAAAATATCGCTCGGCGATATGGTGTTCTTCGCCGCAAGCCGCGCTCTCGCGGCAAACCCCGACGTGAACGCGACTCTGTCGGACGATAAGATAAGAAAGTACAAGCATGCAAACATCGGTCTCGCCGTAGACACGGAGCGCGGACTTCTTGTCCCGACGATTTTCGGCGCGGACACAATGAGTCTCGCCGAAATCTCCCGCGCGAGCAAAGCGGCGGCGGCAAAGGCGAGAGAGGGGGCTCTTACCCCCGACGAGATGTCGGGCGGAACTTTTACGGTTACGAATCTCGGCTCGCTCGGAATCGAGAGCTTTACTCCCGTCATAAATCCGCCGCAGGTGGCAATTCTCGGAGTGTGCGGCATAACACACAGGGTAAAGGAGGACGGCACGGTGTATCCCGCAATGGGGCTGTCCCTCACAATAGACCACAGGGCGCTCGACGGCGCGCCCGCCGCGAAATTCTTAAATTCTCTCGCGAAGTCTCTTGAGAATTTTGACCTTCTTCTCGCAAAATAAAGGAGGCAGAAAATGGCAGAATATGACCTTTTGATAATCGGAGGCGGCCCCGGCGGCTACAACGCCGCGGAGCGAGCCGCCGCAGGCGGAATGAAAGTCGCGCTGTTTGAGGAAAGAGCGCTCGGCGGGGTTTGCCTTAACGAGGGCTGCATTCCGACAAAGACTCTTCTCAATTCCGCAAAAATATACGAAAGCGCCCTCCACTCGTCCGCGTTCGGTGTAACGGTGGAAAAAGCGTCTCTTGACCACTCGGTTGTGGTAGACAGAAAGGACAAGGTCGTAAAGACTCTTGTGTCGGGAGTCGGCGCGAAGATGAGAGGAGCCGGGGTAAAGGTAGTCCCCGCGACAGCAAGGATACTCGGAAAAGAGCCCGACGGCTTTGCGATTGAGGCATGCGGCGAGAAATATACCGCCGCAAAGCTTCTTATCTGCACGGGCAGCGAGGCGACAGTGCCGCCGATACCGGGGCTGAGAGAGGCTGTCGAAAGCTCTCTTGCGGTGACAAACCGCGAGATACTCGACATAAGACAGGTTCCCGAGAGTCTCGTCGTTATCGGCGGCGGAGTAATAGGTCTTGAGATGGCGTCCTATTTCAGCGCCGCGGGAGCGAGTGTTACGGTCATCGAGATGCTTGACAAAATAGCGGGGCCGACAGACAGAGAGATATCCGAAATACTGAAATCAAACCTTGAAAAGAAGGGCATAAAATTCGCGCTCGGTGCCGCCGTGACATCGGTCGGCGGAAAGGCGGGCGACGGATATGTGGAATACAAGGCGAAGGACAAAACGGAGAGAGTTCCCTGCTCGCTCGTGCTTGTGAGTACGGGGCGCCGTGCAAGGAGCGTCGGAATCGGGCTTGAAACACTCGGAGTTCTGACGAACCGCGGAGCCGTCGTCACCGACGAATGCGGGAGGACGAGCGTTCCCGGAGTCTGGGCCGCGGGAGACGTGAACGGAAAGAGCATGCTGGCGCACACCGCCTACCGTGAGGGAGAGGCGGCAGTAAACTCCATGCTCGGAATAAAGGACTCTGTCGACTACCGCGCGATTCCATCCGTTATTTATACAAAGCCCGAGGTCGCGTGTGTCGGGGAAACTGTCGAGTCCGCCGCGAAGGTCGGAATCAAAGCGTCCGAGCACAAGATAAGTCTCAGGTACAGCGGGCGATACGTCGCCGAGAACGAAGGCGGGGACGGTATCGCGAAAATCGTCGTGGACGACGAGCACAAGACGATTCTCGGAGTCCACATGATAGGAACTTACGCATCGGAAATTATTTACGGAGCGGCTGCCATGGTGCAGCGTCACGACAGGGTATCCGACGTAAGGCGCCTCGTGTTCCCGCACCCGACGGTGTGCGAGGTGCTCCGCGAGGAAATGTTCGCGATAAATTAAAGCGAAAAAAGTAAAAGTAAAACATAAAAGCAAGAAAAACAAGAAAAACAAGAAAAACAAGAAAAACAAGAAAAAGCAAGAAAGAAGGAAAGTAAAATGCCAAAAAGTCAATATATAAGCCCTGCCGACGCGTTTGAGAAGGGATATCTCGAATTTGACAAAATACCCCTTTGCCGCTATGACAAAACTCTCGACGAGGAAAAAAAGCTGTACTCAAAAGAGGATTTTCTCCGCATTTACCGCGACATGAGAATTATCCGCGAGTTTGAGACAATGCTGAACGAGATAAAGACAAAAAGCGTATACAACGGAGTTGCATACAACAACCCCGGCCCCGCGCACCTGTCAATAGGTCAGGAGGCGTCCGCCGTCGGTCAGGCGTACTGTCTTGACATAAACGACTTTACGTTCGGCTCTCACCGCAGCCACGGCGAAATACTCGCAAAAGGGCTCTCGTCAATAAACAAGCTTGACGAAAAAGAGCTTTACGACATAATGAAGGAGTTTCTCGGCGGGAACATTCTGTCCGTCGTAGAGGGCAGCGAGGAGAAAAAGGGAGACGTAAAGGATCTCGCAGTCGACTTTCTTCTCTACGGAGCCCTCGCCGAGATATTCGCTCGGACGACCGGCTTCAACAGGGGACTCGGCGGCTCCATGCACGCTTTCTTTATTCCTTTCGGAATATTCCCCAACAACGCAATCGTCGGCGGCGCGGCGCCTGTCGCGCTCGGAGCGGCGCTCTACAAGAGAAGCTGCCACAAGAAGGGCATCGTTGTCGCGAACTCGGGCGACGGCGCGCTCGGGCGCGGGCCTGTCCTCGAGGCGCTCAACATGGCTAACATGGACCAGATAAGGAAGCTCTGGGGCATGGACGGAAAATACGACGACACCGGAATGCCCATTCTCTTTAACGTATTCAACAACTTCTACGGCATGGGCGGTCAGACAAGAGGCGAGACGATGGGCTTCGACGTTGCGGCGCGTCTCGGCGCGGGCTTTGCCCCCGGAATGATGCACGCCGAAAAGGTCAACGGATACGACCCGCTCGCCGTCATCGACGCGACGACAAGAAAGAAGGAGCTTCTCGTAAACGGAGAGGGACCCGCCTTCCTTGAGGTCGCAACCTACCGTGTGAGCGGACACTCTCCCTCCGACTCGTCGACGTACAGAAGCGCCGAGGAGATAGAGGAATGGAAGAAGGCTTGCCCGATTGCCGCCTACCGAAAGAAGATGGTCGAGGGAAAGGTCGCGACGGACGCCGAGTTTGACGAAATAGAATCCGGCATTATAAAGAGAATGACGAAGATATGCAAAATGGCGACCGACGAGACGATATCCCCCAGAATGGATCTTGACAGGGAGCCCGACATAATATCCGGCATAATGTTCTCAAATACAAACACTCCGAAGATGGACACCGAAAGGGAGCCCGAGGTTCTGATACCGAAAGAAGAGAACCCGAGAGTAAAGCAGCTTGCCTCAAAATCCCGCACGGCGTTTGACGAAAACGGCGAGATGCTCCCGAAGATAAAGCAGTTCGGACTGCGCGACGGTATCTTCGAGGCGATTATAGACAAGTTCTATGAGGACCCGACGACGATAGCCTACGGCGAGGACAACCGCGACTGGGGCGGAGCCTTCGCAGTATACCGCGGGCTTACCGAGGCTCTTCCCTACCACCGCTTCTTCAACGCTCCGATTTCGGAGGCGGCGATAGTCGGCTCCGCCGTCGGATACGCTATGGCAGGCGGGCGCGCGATAGTTGAGCTTATGTACGCCGACTTTATCGGCTGCGCGGGAGACGAGATATTCAATCAGCTCTCAAAATGGCAGTCGATGAGCGCGGGAATACTGAAAATGCCCGTCGTCGTCCGCGTGTCCGTCGGCTCAAAGTACGGCGCTCAGCACTCTCAGGACTGGACGGCGCTCTGCGCGCATATTCCCGGTCTTAAGGTCTGCTTCCCCGCTACCCCCTACGATGCAAAGGGTCTCATGACCGAGGCGCTGAACGGGACCGACCCCGTTATATTCTTTGAGTCTCAGAGAATATATGACGTCGGCGAGCAGTTCCACAAGGGCGGAGTGCCGACAGAGCCTTACACCGTGAAGTTCGGCGAGCCCGACGTGAAGCGCGAGGGCAAGGACGTCACAATTCTCACAATCGGCGCAGTTCTCTACCGCGCGCTCGACGCCGCAAAGAAGCTTGAGAGCGAGTACGGCATAAGCGCCGAGGTAATCGACGCGCGCTCCATTGTGCCGTTTAACTATGAAAAGGTTATCGAGAGCGTCAAGAAGACGGGTAAAATAGTGATTGTGGGCGACGCTTGCGACAGGAACTCCGTAATGCGCGACATGGCGTCCAATATCACCGAGATGGCATTCGACTATCTTGACGCGCCGCCGGCGGTATTCGGCTCGCGCAACTGGATAACTCCCGCGTTTGAGTTTGAAAAATACTTCTTCCCGCAGGCGGACGGAATTATCGACGTTATCTCTCAAAAGCTGATGCCGATAAACGGCAGGACGTACACCGTAAACGAGACGGAGCTTGAGCACATCGAGAGAAGCAAAGCGGGTGTATAATTTCGCAGCGCTTGGTAAAGTGCAGTATTAGTATAACGCGAAAAAACGCGGGGAACTTTTGAAAAAGTTCCCCGCACCCCTCAAAACTTTTATAATTAACTCGGCGAATTAACTCGGCGAAGCCTTTCGGCTTTGCCGAGTTTTTTTGAGGTTATTGACGCGGGGAGCTACTAAAAAACTCCCCGCGCCCCTCAAAATTTTTATAGTTTTAATCGGTTTATCGGTTTGGTTTATCTGTTTAACAGATATATTGAAAGATTGAGATATCCCGCGAAAGTGACCCATACAAGGTACGGGATTATAAGATACCCCGCCGCGGGAGACGCCCGATAGAAAAGGATTGCGGTAAAGAGAATAAGCAGCCAGAGCACCGCGAGCCAAACGAAAGAAAACAGATACAGCTCAAGGCCGAAAAAGAAAACGGGCCAGAGAAAATTAAAGACGAGCTGAAGCGCATAGAAAAATATTGCCGCCCTGACGTCTTTTTCCGACGTGATGACAAGATATGAGGCAATCCCCATGAGGACATAAAGAATACTCCATACTACGGGAAAGAGCCACCCCGGCGGTGAGAGAGCCGGTTTTTCAAGTGTTTCAAACGCATCGGCGCCGCCGCTGACAAGCGACGAAAGAGCGCCGACGGCAAGCGGCAGCGCGATACAAACAATAAGCTTTTTCCACTGTATCTTCAAATTTATCACCCCCGTCAAAATTTTATGACGAAAGCTATTATTTTATTCCATCTGTTCCGCCCATAAAAATATGCACCTCCAAAATTGTCTGACTTTTGGAGTGCATATCAAAAATGCGGGGAGCTTTTGAAAAAGTTCCCCGCGCGATGCTTTTATATGATTTATATGATTTATATGATTTATATGATTTATACGATTTCAGACAAGCTCGAAGTCAAACTCGATGTTATTGTCGTCGGAGTCGTGAGCTACCCACAGCTTGAACCTTCCTTTTTCGGCAGTATACTCCATATCGGCGTTCCAAAATGCGAGGTCGTCGCGCGAAAGCGTCATGGACACCTCTTTTTCCTCTCCCGGCGCGGCGTGTACCTTTACGAATTTTTTAAGCTCCTTTACGGGTCTTGTGATACTTCCGACAACGTCGCGCACATAAAGCTGAACGACGTCGTACCCCTCAAAGCCGCCTGTGTTTTTGACCTTGAGCGTGACGTTTATACTTTCGCCGCTTTCCGCTTTTATTTTATCCGACGATATTGCGGCGTCGGAGTACTCGAATGTCGTATAGCTCATTCCGTAACCGAAGGGATACAGCGCGCCTATCGGCGTATCTATATATTTTGACTCAAAGGTCATCTCGCCGCTTGCGGGTCTGCCTGTGCTCTTATGATTGTAATAATAAGGGAGGGAGGCTGAGGTGTAGGGAAATGAGATTGTGGTTTTGCCCGACGGCGAAAAATCGCCGCTGACAACGTCGCACACCGCGTGACCCGCCTCTGTTCCCGGAGCCCAGATATAAAGTATTGCGGACACCGATTTTCTTATTTTATCGAGAATAAGCGGACGCCCTGCCGAAACAAGGAGCACAATCGGTTTTCCGAGCGAGGCGAGGCGCTCCAATAGGAGCTTCTGATTTTCGGGAAGCTCGAGATTTGTCTTGCTCGTCGCCTCTCCGCTCTGCGACGAGTGCTCGCCGAGAGCGGCGATTATAACGTCGCACTCCGCCATATCGCAGCACGCCTTTTCTATATTCTCGATACCGTCCGAGAAATCGACTCCCTCGCTGAAAATAATGTCGGAATCGGAATACCTCTCCTTTAACGCCGAGAGTATGCTGACCGTGCGCGACGGCGTCATGATCGAAGCCCAGCACCCGAGAACGCTTATCCTGTCGTCGGCGTAAGGACCGACGACTCCTATTTTTTTACCCTTGTATTTTTCGGGAATAAGGGGAAGCGTGCCGTCGTTTTCCAAAAGGACAAACGAGCGCCTTGCGCACTCGCGCGCCGTTTTGAGGTGCTCGTCCGAGAAAAATTCCCCGTCCGAGTCGTCCGGAACAAACGGCGAGTCGAAAACGCCGAGGCGGTATTTCGCAGCGAGCACTCTGAGGACGGACTCATCTATCTGCTCCTCGCTTACCCTGCCCTCACGGACAAGCTCGGGAAGGTAATTGTTGTAGAGATTTCCGAGCATGAGAACGTCGACTCCCGCATTGTAGCCCTTCATTGCGGCGTCCTTTTCGTCCTCGGCAAAGCCGTGATTTATAAGCTCCATCACCGCGTCATAATCGGACACGACAAAGCCGTCAAAGCCCATCTTTCCGCGTAAAATATCCGTAAGCAGCGTGCGGTTTGCGGCGCACGGGACGCCGTTTATTTCGTTGAAGGCGTTCATGAATGTTCCGACTCCCGCGTCGACTCCCGCCTGAAACGGAGGAATAAACGTGTTGAAGAGAGTCTGCATGCTCATTTCGCACCCGTTATAGTCGCGTCCTCCCTCGCCGGCGCTGTACGCGACAAAGTGCTTCATGCACGCCATGACCCCGCCGTCGTCCTGAAAGCCGTGTACCGCCGCCGACGCCATCTCGGAGCAGAGATACGTGTCCTCGCCGTACCCCTCGGCAACTCTACCCCAGCGCGAATCCCTTGCCACGTCGACCATCGGAGCGTATACCCAGTGTACCCCGTCGCTTGCCGCCTCCTTTCCGATAATGCCGTAGCACTTTCTGATAAGGTCGGGCTCGAAGGTGCACGAGAGCGCAAGCGGAATCGGCATTGTCGTTCTGTAGCCGTGTATGACGTCGCACCCTGTGATAACGGGAACGGAGTGCGGCGTGTACTCAAGGGCAATCTTTTGAAAGCCGTTGACAGTCGCGGCGCCGCAGACCGCAAGAAGAGAGCCGCATCTTCCCGCGTTTGTCGAGCCGTCCTTTTCCTTGTGCTCGGGGTTGTAGCTGTTATCGGTGCCTATGTACTGAGTCAGCTGTATGACCTTCTCCTCGAGGGTCATCTTTGACAGAAGCTCTTTCGCCTTTTCTCTTGCCTCTCTGTATTTCGGATCGTTCAGTGTAAACATTCTTTCGCCTTTCGGGTTTAATTGGATTTCGATTAAATTTCGATTATGTGCGTTAAAAATTCCGTGTATTTACGGGTTTACGACGTTCACGGGTCTGCCGTCGAGAAACGCTCTGATGTTCGACTCCACAATTTCCATGAGTCTCTGTCTTGTTGAAAGAGGCGCCCACGCGACGTGCGGGGTTATCACAACTTTGCGAAGGCCGAAAAGAGGGCAGTCCGACGCCATCGGCTCCCTGTCGAGCACGTCGAGCCCCGCTCCCGCGACCTTGCCGCGCAGAACGGCGTCTGCAAGCGCCGCCTCGTCCACCGTCCCGCCGCGCGAGGTGTTTATAATATACACGCCGTCCCGGCACTTTGAAAGGGAGTCGCGGTTTATGAGCTTTTCGGTGTCCTTTGTCAGCGGACAGTGGAGACTTATAATATCGCTCTCGGAAAAAAGAGTGTCAATGCCGACAAATTCCACGCCGCGGCAGCTTTTAGGCGTCCGCGTGCTCGCAAGCACCCTCATTCCGAACGCAAGAGCGATTTTCGCGACGGCGCTTCCTATACTTCCGAAGCCGATGATTCCGAGCGTCTTTCCGTACAGCTCCTCGGTGCCGCCCATAAAAGAGGAAAATATGCGGGATTTTTTCCAGCCGCCGTTTTCTACAAATGCAGAATATTCGCCGACCTTAGAAAAAAGCTCAAGTATGAGCGCGAAGGTGTGCTGCGCAACGGCATTTGTCGAATATTGCCCCGCGTTGCACACGACAATGCCCTTTTCCCTTGCGTATTCGGTGTCGATTATGTTGTATCCCGTCGCAAAAAGCCCTATATACTTTAAACTCGAGGCGGCGTCCATTTCTGCCCTTCCGATTGGGGTCTTGTTTACAAGCACCATATCGGCGTCCTTTATTCTCTCCGCCGTGAGATTCGGCGGGGTGAGGTCGTAGTATGTCACGTCGCCGTGTTTTTCAAGCGCCGATACGTCGACGTCGCCGTTTGTCACCGTCATGACGTCGGTACAAACAATTTTGTACTTTTTTTCGTTTTCCGTTTTGTCTTTTATCGTATTTATCGTATTTATCATATTTTATCCTCGCCCCTTTCGCTGTTTCTTTTCAGCATATCGCAAAGCCCCGTGTAACGGACGGCATGCCGTTCGTTTTCGACCATCTGAGAGACGACCCATCTTTTGCCGACCAGAATGACCATCTTTTTCGCTCTCGTGACAGCGGTGTAAAAAAGATTTCTCGTCAGCAGCATCGGCGCGCATGAGTAAAGAGGGAAAATGACGTAAGGGTATTCGCTGCCCTGACTTTTGTGAACGGTGACAGCCCACGCGTGCTCAAGCTCGTCGAGCGAGGAAACGTCGTACTCGCAGATTCTGTCGTCAAAGTTTATAACGAAAATTCCCTCGGAATTGTCGATTTTTTCGATTGTCCCGATGTCCCCGTTGAATATTCCCTCTCCCTCGACGCCGTCCTTCTCCCACGCCAGCGCGTAGTTGTTTCTCGTCTGCATGACGCGGTCCCCCTCGCGAAAGACAATGTCGCGAAAGCGCCTCTCTTTTTTTCCCTCGTCGCGCGGGTTAAGGCACTCCTGAAGCATTACGTTCAGATTTTCCGTGCCGCAGACTCCCTTTTTTGACGGGGTGAGAATCTGTATTTTGCCCCTCGCGTCATCTCCGTATTTTTTCGGGAGCCTTTTTGCGCAAAGCTCGCAGACCGTCGCCGCCGTGTCGGCGTCGTCGGGGCGCGAGAGGAAAAAGAAATCTTTCGACTTGTTTGATATGTCGGGCATCACGCCCGAATTTATGGCGTGAGCGTTAGAAATTATCCGGCTGTCGCCGTCCTGCCTGAATATCTTTGTCAGCTTTACGGTGTTGAAGCGCCCGCTTTCGATAAGGTCGCCGAGCACATTTCCCGCTCCAACCGAGGGAAGCTGGTCGGAGTCGCCTATAAGTATGATTCTCGCTCCGGGCTTTACCGCCCTCAAAAATGCCTCCATCAGGAGAATATCTATCATCGACGCTTCGTCAATGATAATTACGTCCTCGTCGAGCCTGTCGTTTTCGTTTTTGGTAAAGCGCCCGACCTCACCGTCGGAATACTCCATGCAAAGGAGCCTGTGGACAGTCGACGCTTCAAACGAGGTAGCCTCGCTCATTCGCTTCGCGGCGCGACCCGTCGGAGCGGCGAGAGCGACGTCCATCCCGAGGCCCGAAAAAATGGAAATTATGCCCTTTATGACCGTGGTTTTACCTGTCCCGGGGCCGCCTGTCAGAATCATGACTCCCGAGCCGAGAGCCGAGTGGATTGCCGAGCGCTGCTTTGAGTCGTATACAAGGGAGCTCTCGCGCTCCACCTTCATTATAAGCCTGTCAATGTCCCCCTCGTCAAAGGACGCGCATTGGGAGTTTATCGCGAGGAGCCTTTCCGCGGTGTACTTTTCGGCCCTGTAAAAATCGGAGAGATAGACGTACCTTGTCTCTTTGTAAACGGCGGTTTTGATTTTCCCCGATACGGTCATGTCGACAAGCGCGCGCTGCATGTCGTCGGGCGAGACGTCGAGAAGCTGCGCGACCTTCGTCTTTAAAAAATCGAGCGGGACGCACGTGTGCCCGTCCTTTGCCGCGGCGTTTCTCAGATATGCCGCCGCCGCGCCGCAAAGCCTTAACGGAGAATTTTTTTCAATTCCGAGACTTTCCGCCACTGCGTCCGCCTTTGCAAAGCTTATCCCGCGGAACTCGTCGCAGAGTATGTACGGATTTTCCCTTATGCGGTCGACGGCGCTGCCGCCCCATTTTTTATATATCTTCATCGACATGGCGTCGGAGAGATAATCCCTGAAGCGCATTATCAGGCCGCGCGAACCGGAGGCTTCCTTAAACGCGGCGCTGATTTCAAGCGCCTTTTTTTTGCTGATGCCGTTTATCTCCGCGAGCCAGTCCGGTCTGTTTTCGATTACGTCAAAGGTCTCGTCGCCGAACTTGTCCACGATTTTCACCGCGGTGCGCGGGCCGATACCCTTTACCGCGCGGGAGGAAAGGTATCTCAGAATACCGTCCTTGTCCTCCGGCAGATGTTTTTCATAGCTTGTTACCCTGAGCTGTTTTCCGTAGGTCGGGTGTATGACCCACGAGCCGATGGCCTTTATGCGGTCGCCCGAGGAAATATACGACATTGAGCCTGCGAGCACCACGGGCTGTCCGTCGTCCGTTTCAATCTCGCATATGGTATAACCGTTTTCGCGGTTTTCGAAAATAACGGAGTCCACCACTCCGGAGATTTCGATATTTCCGTTTTGTCCCATGGTGTCCTCCGTTATAAAATAAAGCTCTCCTGTTTTACCGACTAATTATACATTATTTTCTTTCCCGTGTCAATTTTTACGGGGCTTATTTTTTTAAGTTTGCGCGTTGTTTGCACAATCCCAACACAAAAGTTTTCGCCCGCCTTTTTCAAAAGGCGGCAGGGTTCGGGGCGGCGCCCCGACGATTGGCGTTTCT
>CANRNZ010000053.1 GCA_947632135.1 uncultured Clostridia bacterium | reverse complement strand
GCAAGCTTTGAGCCACTCCCCACAAAAGCAAAGCTTTTGCGGGGACCCCAAGGGCAAGCTTGACCAAAACTTTTGTGGTGGGTTTGTGCGAACTTTGAAAAACGCCGCCGAAAAGCATAGCTTTTCGGCGGCTCATCTTTTTAACCTACTTCTCAATCATTTTTTTCAGACGTAAACTTTTTTAAAAACTCTATCTGCTCATTCACCGACGCGCTCCCCGTTCCGCCTTTCGATATCCTCTTTTCCACACAGCTCTTTAGCGATATCTCGCCGTACAAGTCCTCCTCGAAAAGCTCGCTGTATTCCTTGTACGCCTCAAGCGGCAGCTCCTCGAGAACTGTCCTCTCGTCTATGCAGCGCGCGACGATAGTGCCCGTCAGCTTGTACGCGGCGCGAAACGGCATTCCCTTTTTGGTCAGGTAGTCCGCAAGGTCGGTGGCGTTTATAAACCCATTCTTTGCCGCGCTCAGCATGTTCTCCTTTAAAACGCTCATCGTCTCTATCATCGGGCAGAAAACCTCAAGGCACATGTTGACCGTGTCGAGGCTTTCAAATATCGCCTCCTTGTCCTCCTGCATGTCCTTGTTGTACGCGAGCGGGAGCCCTTTCATAACTGTCAGCATTCCCATGAGATTTCCGTACACACGCCCTGTCTTGCCCCTGACAAGCTCCGCCATGTCGGAATTCTTCTTTTGCGGCATTATGCTCGAGCCCGTCGTAAATGAGTCGTCAAGCTCGACGAATTTAAACTCCCAGCTCGACCACAGTATCAGCTCCTCAGAAAGGCGAGAAAGGTGCATCATAACGGTGGAAAAAGCGCTCATAAGCTCAATGCAGTAGTCCCTGTCGGATACGGCGTCGATACTGTTCATCATGACTCCGTCAAACCCGAGGCTTGACGCGGTCATGTCGCGGTCCGTATCGTATGTCGTCCCCGCGAGCGCGCACGCGCCGAGAGGGGATTCGTTCATTCTGCCTACGGCGTCGCGTATCCTCAGCACGTCGCGGCGGAACATCATTCCGTAAGCCAAAATATGATGAGCAAAGGTTATCGGCTGCGCGCGCTGCAAATGCGTATATCCCGGCATTACGGCGTCGGCGTTTTCCATTGCTTTTTTGCAGAGAATATCGATAAGAGACATAAGAAGAGAGACTGTCTTCTTTGTCATGTCGCGAAGATAAAGTCGGATATCGAGCGCTACCTGGTCGTTTCGGCTGCGCGCCGTGTGCAGCATTTTACCGTCGTCGCCTATTCTTTCGGTCAGAACCTTTTCGACGAACATGTGAATGTCCTCGCACTCAAAATCTATTTTCAGCGCGCCGGAGTCGATATCGTCAAGTATACCGTAGAGCGCGTCGATTATGCGCTCTGCGCTTTTCTCGGGGATTATTCTCTTTGCCTTCAGCATCTCTGCGTGGGCAACGGAGCCTATTATATCCTGACGGTACATTCTGGAGTCAAACGCTATGGATGAGTTGAAATCGTTTGCCGTTTTGTCAAGCTCTTTTTTAAACCTTCCCGCCCAAAGCTTTTCCATTTTCGTCTCCTTTTTATTATTTATATATCCGTTTATCTTATCCGCTTTATCTTATTTTGTTTATTTTTTCTTATTTATTTTTGTTCTTCTCGTTTACCTTTGCCTGAACCTTTATCGGGAGTCCCCAAAGATTTATAAATCCGCCGGCGTCGGTCTGGTCGTAGACGGTGTCCTCGCCGAAAGTGGCAATTTCCTCGGAGTAAAGCGAGTAGTCGCTCCACACTCCGCTCTTTATGATATTGCCCTTGTAGAGCTTCAGCTTGACCTTTCCCGTGACGTTTTCCTGAGTTTTGTCAACAAACGCCGAGAGAGCCTCGCGCAGGGGAGTGAACCACTGTCCGTTGTAAACGAGCTCCGCAAATGTCACGGACAGCTCCTGCTTTTTGTGGGAGGTCATCTTGTCAAGGCATACCGTTTCAAGATACCTGTGCGCAAAGTAGAGAATCGAGCCGCCGGGAGTCTCGTAAACTCCGCGGCACTTCATTCCGACGAGCCTGTTTTCGACTATGTCGAGAAGTCCTATTCCGTTTTCACCGCCGAGCTTGTTGAGAGCGAGGATTATTTCCTTCGCGCTCATTTTCTTGCCGTCGAGCGCCGTCGGAACTCCCTTTTCAAAGTCAAGAGTCAGATATGTCGGCTTGTCGGGAGCGGTAATCGGCGAAACGCCCATTTCGAGAAATCCGGGCTTTTCGTATGTCGGCTCGTTTCCCGTGTCCTCAAGGTCGAGCCCCTCGTGCGAGAGGTGCCAGAGGTTTTTGTCCTTTGAGTAGTTTGTCTCTCTCGTTATTTTAAGAGGAATATTGTGCTTTTCTGCGTACTCTATCTCCTCGTCGCGGGACTTTATGTCCCACTCGCGCCACGGAGCGATTATAGTCATCTCGGGCGCGAAATACTTTATCGTAAGCTCAAAGCGCACCTGGTCGTTTCCCTTTCCTGTGCAGCCGTGGCATATCGCGTCGGCGCCCTCCGCCTTTGCTATCTCGCAGAGCCTTTTCGCTATTATCGGACGCGCAAAGGACGTGCCGAGCATGTACTCCTCGTAGAGCGCACCCGCTTTGACTGTCGGAATGATAAAGTCGTCCACAAATTCGTCCGTCAAGTCCTCTACGTAGAGCTTTGACGCTCCGCTTTCGAGAGCTTTTTTCTCAAGCCCGTCGAGCTCGTCCGCCTGACCGACGTTCCCAGAGACGGCGATGACCTCGCAGTTGTTGTAGTTCTCCTTCAGCCACGGAATGATAATCGAAGTATCAAGTCCGCCGGAGTACGCGAGTACGACTTTTTTAATGTCTTTTTTCATCATGGTAAACCTCTTTTATGTGTTTTTATGCGAATATTTTGAATATTTTGCTATTATGCGAATAATTATACGGTAAAACTATATATTTGTCAAGGGGATATGCAAAAAACAGCCCGAGAAAAATATACAAATATAAGGCGGGGGAATAAGTGTTTTCTGTTGAAAAATTAAGCGGAATGTGGTATACTGAGTAGAATAAAAATCGCGGCGGAGCGGGCAAAACGGTCGGCGCGGCGCGGAATTAAGCGGAAATACGACAAATAGAAAAGATAAAATAGATAGGGATAAAATAGATAGAAAAGATAGAAAGATAAAATTTAAAAGAAAGGAGAGCGGGCTTGCGGGTCGTATTTGATTTATGAAGAAAAACTCGGAGAAAATTTCAGATAATCGGGCGGAAACACAGAAAGAATTTTCAGGTAATCGGGCGGAAACGTCGGAGAAAATTTCAGATAATCGGGCGGAAACACCGGAGAAAATTTCAGGTAGTCGGGCGGAAACACCGGAGAAAATTTCAGGTAGTCGGGCGGAAACGTCGAAGAGGTTTTCGGGTAATCGAATGAAAATGCCGAAGAGACTTTCGGGTAATCGGATGAAAACACCGAAAAGACTTTCAAACGCTCGGATAATTGCTTTGGGCTATGCCGCGATAATTCTTCTCGGCGCTCTCCTTTTAAGCCTTCCCGTCTCGTGCCGGGATGGGCGCGGCGCCCCGTTTACAACCGCTCTTTTTACCGCGGTCTCCTCGTCGTGCGTCACGGGGCTTGTTCTTGTCGACACTGCCGTATACTGGTCTGTTTTCGGAAAATGCGTGATACTGTGCCTTATTCAGATAGGCGGTCTCGGCTTTATGACGATGGCGATGCTCTTCACGGTGGCGCTTCGCCGCCGCGCGGGGCTTCGCACGAGAGAGGTCATGGTAGAGAGCATAAATCAGCTTGAGCTGTACGGAATAAAGAGGGTCACGGTGCTCGTCGCGGTCGGTACTCTGATTTTCGAGAGCGCGGGCGCGCTTCTTCTCGGCATCAGATTTATTCCCATTTTCGGGGTTAAACGCGGCATATTCTACAGTATTTTTCACTCCGTGTCGGCGTTCTGCAACGCGGGGTTCGACCTTATGGGGACATACAGCGGGGAGTTTTCCTCGTTTACCGCTTTTCAGGACGATATTCTTGTAAACGTCACTCTTATGGCGCTTATAACTGTCGGCGGAATCGGATTTTTCGTCTGGGACGATATAAGGCGCTGCGGGCTGAGGGTGAGAAAATACAGCCTGCACACGAAGATAGTTCTCAGCGCCTCGTTTATTCTGACCTTCGGCGGCGCGCTTCTGTTTTATATTTTTGAAAAGGAAAGCGGAATTACCGCGGCGTTTTTCGACTCGGTGACGGCAAGGACGGCGGGCTTCAATACTGTCGACACAGCGTCCCTCAGCGGCGCGTCAAAGCTTCTTACGACGCTCCTCATGTTTATCGGGGGCAGCCCCGGCTCGACTGCCGGCGGGGTAAAGACCGTAACGGTCGCCGTCATACTGTGCCACACGTTCTCGACGGTGCGCGCAAAGCAGAGCGCGAATATGTTCAGTCGCCGTATTGACGAGGGGTATCTTAAAAAGGCGGTTTGCGTGTTCTTCACAAATCTCACTCTCGTTCTTGCGGGCGCGCTTGCGATTTGCGCTGTCGAGGGCTTTTCTCTTACCGACGCTCTTTTCGAGGCGGTCTCCGCAATAGGCACCGTCGGAATGACGACGGGAGTCACAAGAGCTCTCGGGGGAGTTTCAAAATATATCGTGATTTTTCTTATGTACCTCGGCAGGGTCGGCAGCGTGTCCTTTGCGGGCGCTCTCCTTGAAAAGAGGGCAAATCCCCCTGTGACGTATCCGTCCGAAAAAATCATAGTCGGCTGAAAGCTTTTTCGGTAAAGCTCGTCAAAGCTCGGCAAAGCTCGGCAAAGTAAGAAAATCGGGAAACTTCGGAAAATCGGGATATTACGGAATTATAAAATTATAAAATTATAAAATTAAAAACGTAAAGAAGTCCGAAAATCGGGAAAAGACCGAAAACGAAAGGCCCGCAAAGTCGTCAAACAGGCAAAAACAGGCAAAAAATAAAATCAAAAACCGTCAAATCAGGCAGAAACAGGCAAAAAACAGACAAAAAAAGGAAAAATCGTCAAAGTAAGGAGCTTTTTATGAAAACCTTTCTTATAATCGGAATGAGTCCCTTCGGGGCGCACCTTTGCCGCGAGCTCTGCACTCAGGGGTGCGAGGTCATGATAGCGGACGTTGAGCCATCGTCCCTCGAGGCGCTGCTTCCCTTTGCGTGCAGCGCAAAGGTCGGCGACTGCACAAAGGAGGAGGTGCTGCGCTCGTTTGACATTCCGTCCTTTGACGCGTGCTTTGTCTGCGTCGGCTCGGACTTTCAGAGCAGTCTTGAGATTGTCAGTCTGCTGAAAGAGCTCGGCGCGAAAAAGGTTTTCGGCAAGGCGGAGGACGACGTTCAGGCGAAATTCTTTCTTCGGAACGGAGCCGACAGAGTCATTTTTCCCGAGCGCGACGAGGCGCGCCGAATCGCCGTCAGCGAAAGCTCCGACAGGGTCTTCGACTGCATTCCGCTGACGAGCGACTACTCTATTTTCGAGGTCGACACGTCGTCAAAATGGGTCGGGCGCAGCATACGCGACCTTGATTTCAGGCGCAGGTACAAAATGAGCATTCTTGCCGTCAAAAACGGCGAGAAGGTGTCTCCGATGCCCGGCGCGGACTACGTCTTTACGGGCAGCGAGCATATTATCGCCCTCGGTCATATCGAGGACGTCCAAAGGCTGAAAAAGCTTTTGGAGTAAAATCAAGCGCTTTTGGAGTAAAATTAGAAGCTCTTTTTAGAACATATTCCCATAAAATTTTTGAAAAATTTCCAAAGTGATTTACCTTAAAAATTTCTATGAGACTTTCGAAAAAATTTCAAAAATTTTACCCAAATTGATTTTCAGATGCTTTTTGTGAAAAACCGCTATATTTTTGTAATATAACGCGACATAATTTGTGACATTTTAAGGACACAATTTGTGCACTTTTTCGGTACTTCTTTAGTACTTTTCATGTATGATTCTTAAAATATATAATTTATTTGCCGACGGTCATTTTTTGGGCTCGCGGCGAAAAAGCGGGGAGTGAAATAACTCCCCGTGAATATTTATACATTTTTTGAATATGAATAAATATTCATTTGAGGCTCGGTGCTCCCCCGAAAATTTTTCGGGGGGCTTTTTTTGAGCCTGAAATTTTTTTAAAAATTTTCGCGTGAAGTGCGTGAAGCGCGCGGAAAGTGTTAGGGGCGTTTTCGCATTTTAAATTCGCATTTTAAATACGTTAAATTCGGGAAAAACGGACGGCGTCAGTTTTTCTCAAGGAGCCTCAGAGCGCCTGTCGGGCACTCGTCGACGCAGAGATGACAATCCCCGCATCCCTCGACCTTTTCGGGCGAGTCGAACTCGGGCTTTATAACCGCGGTGAAGCCGCGGCCGACTATTCCGAGAAGCCCCTTCTTTGCGACCTCGTCGCACACGCGGACGCAAAGACCGCAGAGAATGCACTTTGACGGGTTTCTCTCGATTGAAACAAGGCGTCTTTCCGTTTTTGCGGTGTTCTTCGCACCGCAAAGTCTTGAGGGCTCGACGTTGTACGCGTCGGCGTACCTTATCAGCTTGCACTCGCCGTAATCGTGACAGCCGCAGCTGAGGCAGCGCGACGCCTCGCGCCTTGCGTCCTCCTCGCTGAGCCCGAGGCATACCTCGTCAAAATCGGAGCGCCTGAGCGCGGCGTCGCGCACGGGCATTTTAACTCTCGGCGCCTTTTCGCGGTCGGAAAGCATATCGGGCGTGACGACTCTTTCTGAGACAAACGGCTTTCTGTAAGGTGTGACGGCGCCTCTCAGATAGGAGTCGATGACCTCTGCCGCCTTGTTTGCCTCGCCGATAGCCTCGATTGCGATTGACGCGCCGCGGTTTGTGGCGTCGCCTCCCGCGAATACTCCCTCAAGAGAGGTTCTGAATGTGGCGTTGTCGGCGGATATGTTGCCGCGCTGCGTTTTTTCGAGCTCCTCAAAGCCCTCCGCCGATATTGACTGACCGATAGCGGATATAACGGTGTCGACGTCGAGGTATTCAAACTCGCCCTCGACGGGAACCGGAGAGCGGCGCCCTCCCGCGTCGGGCTCGCCGAGCTCCATGACCTGGAGCTTCACGCCGACGACCTTTCCCGCCTCGCCTACTATTTCCGCGGGATTTCTGAGGAATTTAAACTCGACGCCCTCTTCGATTGCCTCGTCAATCTCGATTTCGTCGGCGGGCATCTCGGCGCGTGTGCGTCGGTAAATTACGTAGACCTTCTCGGCTCCGAGACGCACCGCGCTGCGGCAGGCGTCCATTGCGGTGTTGCCGCCGCCGACGACCGCGACTCTTTTTCCGATTTCGGGCTTTTCACTGTCGTTTGAATTGTAGAAGGAGACGCCGCGGAGAAAATCAATTCCGCCGACTACCCCGC
This sequence comes from uncultured Clostridia bacterium, assembly GCA_947632135.1. Classification (GTDB taxonomy): domain Bacteria; phylum Bacillota; class Clostridia; order Oscillospirales; family CAG-272; genus RUG14199. Next base: position 5,632 of record CANRNZ010000053.1, on the reverse strand, counting down.
ATAGCTCCTCGCCGACGCAGCGCATCGAGCTGCTCTTCCAGGCGCCGATTGCGACAAATACAGCGTCAAAATCGCGCCTGAGCTCCGAGAGGGTGACGTCGCGTCCTATCTTCACGTTGTTTTTCATTACAACGCCGGTCTCCTCGATTTCCTTTACCTCGCGGTCGACGACAGATTTCGGGAGCCTGTACGCCGGAATGCCGTATCTCAGCATACCGCCCATCTTCGGCATCGCGTCAAATACCGTCACCTTGTGCCCTTTAAGACTGAGGTAGTATGCCGCGGAAAGACCCGCGGGCCCTCCGCCGATAATTGCCGCCTTTTTGCCGCTCGGCGGGCACTTTTCGGGCTTGTATGTATTCTTCTCAAGGTCGCGGTCCGCCGCGAAATATTTAAGCTGCGCTATGGATATCGGCTCCTCGACCATCTTGCGGCGGCATGCCTTCTCGCAGGGGTGCGGGCAGACGCGCCCGATTGACGCGGGCAGCGGCAGCTTTTCCTTTATAAGCTTTACGGCTCCGTGATAATCGCCGTCTGCAATGAGCTTGACGTAGCCCTGACAGTCGGTTCCCGCAGGGCAGTTAAGAGTGCAGGGCCCCTTGCAGTCGCCGTCGTGGTCGCTCATAAGGAGCTCAAGGGCTATCTTTCTCGACTGACGCACTCTCGGCGTGTCCGTCATGACGGACATATTTTCGGATATCTTTGTGGCGCAGGCTCTGAAAAGCTTCGGGCTTCCCTCGATTTCAACAGTGCAGAGACCGCACGCGCCGTATACCTTCACAATGTCGCTGTGACAGAGGGTCGGTATTTCAATATTGTTCTTTCTCGCGACGTCAAGGACTGTGTCGCTCTCGTTTCCGACAACGTCCGAGCCGTTTATTTTAAGCTTTATCTCAGCCATAATGTACCTCCCGTCAGTCGACCTTTACGGCGCCGAAGCGGCAAAGGGTTCTGCACTGACCGCATTTTATGCACTTCTCAGCGTCAATGACGTGCGCGCTCTTTTTCTCGCCCGAAATTGCCGAAACGGGGCATTTCGACGCGCAGAGAGTACAGCCGCGGCACTTTTCCTTGTCGATTGAGAACGTGAGAAGCTCGGCGCATTCGTGAGCGGGACATTTTTTGTCTTTTATGTGCGCCTCATATTCGTTTCTGAAGTAACGTATCGTTGTAAGAACGGGATTAGGGGCTGTCTGCCCGAGGCCGCAGAGCGCGCCGTCCTTTATCGCGCGGCACAGCTCTTCAAGCAGCTCGATGTCGCCCTCTTTGCCTTTTCCCTCGACGATTCTTATAAGTATCTCCTGCATTCGTTTTGTGCCGATACGGCAGTGAACGCACTTTCCGCAGGATTCCTTCGCCGTAAAATCAAGGAAGAATTTCGCCATTCCCACCATACATGTCGAGGAGTCCATGACGACCATTCCGCCCGAGCCCATGATGGCTCCCGTCGCCGAGAGCTCTTTATAGTCGATAACAGTGTCGAGAAGCTCCGCGGGGATACAGCCTCCCGAGGGGCCTCCCATCTGCACAGCCTTGAACTCGGCGTCGTTTTTTATACCGCCGCCGATGTCGAAAATCACGTCGCGGAGAGTTTTTCCCATCGGTATCTCGACAAGTCCGCCGCGCTTTATTTTTCCCGTCAGCGCAAAGACCTTTGTGCCCTTGCTCGTCGGCGTTCCCATTGCGGCAAACGCTTCGCCGCCGTTATTTATTATCCACGCGACGTTAGCGTACGTCTCGACGTTGTTTATATTGGACGGCTTCAGCCAGTATCCCGCTTCTGCCGGAAACGGCGGCTTCAGCCTCGGCATTCCGCGATTTCCCTCAAGGGACTCGATAAGAGCGGTTTCCTCGCCGCAGACAAAGGCTCCGGCGCCCGCCTTGATTCTGAAACGGCATGAGAATGAGGAGCCGAGAATGTTGTCGCCGACGTATCCTGCGGACTCCGCCTGACGTATCGCCTCCTCAAGGCGGACTATCGCGAGCGGGTATTCCGCTCTGACGTATATTACAGCCTCGTCGGCGCCGATCGCGTATGCGCCGATAAGCATGCCCTCAAGCAGATTGTGCGGGTCGCTCTCGAGCACCGCGCGGTCCATGAACGCGCCGGGGTCGCCTTCGTCCGCGTTGCATATAAGATATTTTTTCTCGCCCTTTGCCTTTCTTGCCGCGTTCCACTTGAACCACGTGGGAAATCCCGCGCCGCCGCGGCCCGCGAGCCCCGAGACCTTTACTGTCTCGATGACGTCCTCGGGCGTCATTTCGGAAAGAACTTTTTTAATCGCGCCGTACCCGCCGCGCTCTACGTATGAATTTATATCGGTGGGGTCGGTAATTCCGCAGTTTCGAAGCGCGATTCTCGTCTGCTTTGAGAGAAACTCCGCGTCCTCTTTTGAAATTTCAAGGCTGCAAAGCTTTGACATGTCGCCGCTTCTCACCGCCTCTGCTATTACCTCGGCGTCCTTTTCGCTAACCTTTACGAGTCTGTGAAGGTCGCCGTCCTTGTAAATATCGACAATAGGCTCAAGAAAGCACATTCCGATGCACCCGGTTATCCCGAGCGACACGCCGTCCCTTTCTTTGCCGAGCGCCGCCTCGAGCGCCGCATATACCTTTCCGGCGCCCGCGGCAATCCCGCAGCTGCCCTGTCCTACAACAATTCTTGTCATATTTTTTACCAGCCTTTCCGAAGCTTATCCGTTCTCGCGCAGCGCCGTCAGTATTTCCTTTACCTTGGCGGGGGTGAGAGAACCGTATGTGTCGCCGTTTATCATCATCACGGGCGAGAGACTGCAGCAGCCGAGACATGCGACGTGGGTCAGAGTGAAGAGCCCGTCGTCCGTCGTCTCGCCGTCTCTGATTCCGATAGTTTCGTACACCGCGTCGGCTATCCTCTCGGAGCCGTTGACGTGGCACGCAGTTCCCTGACAGAGAAGTATAAGATATTTTCCGACAGGTTTAAATCGGAACTGAGTGTAAAATGTGGCGACTCCGAGAACCTTTGCCGGAGTGGAGCCGATTTTATCGGCGATGTGATAGAGCACGTCGGTGGGGAGATAACCGTATATCTCCTGAGCTTTTTGAAGTATCGTTATGAGACTTCCGGGAACACCGGCGTATTTTGCAAGAGTGCCGTCCAAAAGTGAAAGATCGCTCTTTTTGCAATTACAGCACATAAGTAACCCCCTGAAAAATGTATTGCTGACTATTTCGTATCGAAAATCGTATCTTTAACATTATAATACACAAAGCGCTTTTATGCAAGAGCCATAATGACTTTTAATGAAAAATTAAGAGGAAAAAATGCAAAAAATGCAAAAATCGGCGCGTGACGCGGCATTATAGGCATTTTTTTGAATTTTTCGGGACAACAAACGGCAAAAATCATCATTTCGGGCTTTTTTTACCGTTTTATATAACGATGAATATGATATTGTATGATATTGAAAATAAGAGTCGATACAGGCTTTAAAATAAATATTAAAGCAAAAATCAAAAATGAGTATTAAAAAATATTGAATTATTCGAAAATTTCGAAATTTTTTGATTTTTGATTTTTTTGAGAAGTGGGTAAATACGAAAATTCGGAAATTTTTTGAGAAGTCGGTAAATGCAAAATTCGTAAATTTAAAAAGTTTTCGAAAATTTTCGAAAAAACCGAAAAACAGAAAAAACCGAAAAACAGAAAAAACCGAAAAACAGAAAAAACGAAAAACAGAAAAAACGAAAATACCGAAAATACTAAAATCTCCGAAATATATTGACTTTGGCGCCGATTTGTAATATACTGTCTGAAGAAAGCTTAATACGGAGGTATTTTGATAATGGAACATATAAGAACTCTTGAAACGAGAAATCTTTGCGACAGCGCAAAGGACGGCGGCTGCGGAGAATGCCAGACATCCTGCCAGTCTGCCTGCAAAACAAGCTGCGGTATAGCAAATCAGAAGTGCGAGAAAAAGAGTGACAAATAAGCGCCTGTAAGCGCAAAATAAGCCGTATCGGGGGTGTCGCGCGAGAACGCGCCGACATCCCCGTTTACTCTGAAAGGCTGTTTTTTGTTTTAGATTAAAGTTTAACTGAAAAAGAGGTATTGGATTTTATGGTACACCGATATAAGCTTTGCGGTTATAATATAGTTCTCGACACCTGCTCGGGCTCCGTTCACGCCGTAGACGACGCGGCATACGACGTTATCGGAATGTTCGAGAATACTCCGCGGGACGAGATTGTAAAAAAAATCTCAAAAAAGCACGGGCTCTCTCAAAAGGAGGCCGAGGAGTGCTACGGTGAGACAAAGGCTCTTGCCGACGCGGGGAAGCTCTTCTCAAAGGACACCTTCGCCCCGCTCGCGGGGAAGCTTAAAGAGAAAAACCGCAGGATTATAAAAGCGCTCTGCCTTCACGTCGCGCACACGTGCAATCTTGACTGCTCGTACTGCTTTGCAAGTCAGGGGAAGTACCACGGTGAGCGGGCGCTTATGAGCTATGAGACGGGAAAGCGCGCGCTTGACTTTCTTATCGAAAACTCCGGAGAGCGCCATAATCTCGAGGTCGACTTCTTCGGCGGAGAGCCGCTTATGAATTTCGACGTCGTAAAAAAGCTTGTCGAATACGCGCGCTCGGTCGAGGGGGGGAAAGGGAAGAATTTCAGGTTTACCCTCACGACAAACGGCGTGCTTATCGACGACGAGGTCATTGACTTTGCAAACCGAGAGATGAGCAACGTCGTTCTGAGCCTTGACGGACGGCGCGAGGTTCACGACAGATTTAGAGTCGACAGGTCGGGGCGCGGAAGCTATGACGTCGTTGTGCCTAAATTTCAAAAGCTTGTCGCCGCGCGCGGCGGGAAAAATTACTATATGCGCGGAACCTTTACCCATCACAATCCCGACTTTTTGCGCGATATCGAGCATATGCTGTCCCTCGGCTTTTCGGAGCTGAGCATGGAGCCTGTCGTCTGCAAAAAGGACGACCCCTCGGCGCTTGACGAGGGCGATTTGAAAATCGTCGAGGAGCAGTATGAAAAGCTGGCGGAGCTTATGATACGGCGGGAAAGGGAGGGCAGAGCGTTCACCTTTTACCACTATATGATAGACCTCGGCGGCGGGCCGTGCATTTACAAGAGGATATCGGGCTGCGGCTCGGGGAGCGAGTATATGGCCGTGACGCCGACGGGAGAGCTGTACCCCTGCCATCAGTTTGTCGGGGAGAAGAGATTTCTTCTCGGGAATATTTGGGACGGAGTCACAAATCACGACGTACAGAGAGAATTTGAAAATTGCAGCGTGTACGCGAGGGCGCAGTGCGGCGATTGCTGGGCAAGGCTTTACTGCTCGGGCGGGTGCGCCGCAAACGCGTATCACGCGACGGGCTCCGTTTTTGGAGTGTACGAGGACGGGTGCCGCCTTTTCAAAAAAAGAATAGAATGCGCCATTGCCGTTGCGCTCGCGAGAGCCTTCGGGGACGGTTGAGTGAAAATTTCCGAAAAATTTTCGGGGAAGCGGATTTAATTTTCAGAAGTAATCGAAATTATAAAATACATAAAAATATAAAAAACGCAAATTGTAAAATGAAGTTGCAATAGAAAAAAATAAATCCATAGCGAAGATTTTGTGGTAGAATTGAGTTGC
>CANRNZ010000052.1 GCA_947632135.1 uncultured Clostridia bacterium | reverse complement strand
CCATTGTGTTTTCCTCCGTTGTGGTTCTTTTATTTTACACCATTTTTGAGGTTTACACAATATTTGGGACGGACTCATAAGGTCAGCGCTGACCCAACACAAAAGTTTTCGCCCGCCTTTTTCAAAGTTCGCACTCACTCAACACAAAAGTTTTCGTCCACCTTTTTTAAAAGGTGGCGGGGTCGAGGGGCAGAGCCCTCGTCGCGCTCCGCAGAGCGCGAAAGCTCCGATACGCGTTCTTTTTGCAAAGCTTTTTCCTCGGCTTCTGAGTCAAGAAAAAGCGTCTGTCGCATCGCGCTGCATAAAGGGGCGAGGCAGAAACTTCAAATTTTAAGCTGAAAATTTTTCAGAAACTAACTTTTCCGACGCTTTTCTTTGACGCAATCGGCGCAAAGAAAAGCTTCAAAAGAAACGCCAATCGTCGGGGCGCCGCCCCGAACCCTGCCACCTTTTTCAAAAGGTGGACGAAAACTTTCCGATGGGTTCGTGCGAACTTTGAAAAAGGTGTACGAAAACCTTTGTGTTGGGTCTGTGCGAACATGGCGCGCGGAATTTTCCGAGCGCCTACTCGCCTTTTCCCAAAACAAGCTCCATTACTCTCTCATTCGTGTACTTGTTGTACCCGTATGTGTTTATGCAGGTGTCAACAAGCCCCTTGAACTGCTCCGCAAAAAGCGGATGCCCGTTGCAGATAAATATGCACGGAGTGCCGTAACGCATCCAGCCCTCCATCATGTTCCTAGTGACCTCTCCGGTAAGCCTTACCGTATTCAGCCCGTATGTGGGGAAAACTCCCGCCGTGACAAATACATAGTCGTATCCCCCGTATTTCACGGCGTCCTTTGTTATCCACGGCCTCGGCTCGTCAATTACGTCCACCGTCCCGCAAATTTCCCGAAGCTTCTCGGTAAGGTCGCGCGCCGCCTCGAGAGGATAGTCTATCTGGGTTATAATGACATGCAGTATCTTTGAGGTCTTGTCAAGCTTTATCGGCAGAAGATTTACTCTGTCCCTGTAAACCTTTACCGCCTTTCTTGTCATTTCCTCGGCGCACCTTTCGGCAGCCTCGCGCTCAAAATCGGTGTCGGCGGTGTACGTTTCAAAGTACTCTCTCGAAAAACAGAGATTCCTGTATGCCCTGTTTTTCAGAGTCTCCATTGACAGCGTGCCGTTTTCTATCTGCCGCTTCATTCCCTCCATGTATTCCTTGTCGTTGTGCTGGAAAAGCAGGCAGTCGCCTCCTGCCTCCAAAAACAGCGCGTTTGCGCGGTACAGGTTCGTATATCCGCAAAAGCCGCCCATGTTCACGGCGTCGGATACGATGATTCCCTCGAATCCGAGCTCTTCCTTTAAAAGTCCCGTGAGCAGTTTTTTTGAAAGAGTAGCCGGGGGATACATGTCCGTCGACTCGTCGATGTCGTCGTATGCGGGAAGTGAGATGTGGCCCGGCATTACGGCCATTGCGCCGTCCTCTATAAGAGTTTTGTACACTCTCCCGAAGCTCTCGTCCCACTCCTTTCGCCCGAGCGGGTTCTCGGGAACCGTCACATGCTGGTCGTCGGTGCAGTATCCGTCGCCGGGGAAATGCTTGAGGGTCGCGATAAGGCCGTTGTCCTGAAGTCCTCTCATGTACGCTCCCGCATAGGTTATCACCTCGTCGGGGTCGGCTCCCGCAGCGCGGACAGATACGATTGGGCAGTCGGCGTTTCCCGTAATGTCAACGCATGGGCCGAATGTCCAGTGGTAGCCCGCGCGACGCACCTCTTTTGCGGCGTACTCGCCCATTTTGTATGCGAGACTCGGGTCGCCCGCTTCCACCGCCGCTCTGAGTGACGGGAAGTGGACGGCGCCTTTCAGGGCGCACCCCGCGCCGTACTCCATATCGGATACAATAAGCGCTTTGTCCTCTCTGCCGTCGTTAATCATGGCGGCTGTTTCAACGCAGTCGGCGGCTTCGGCGGTGAACACGAAAACGCCGGGGGTATCTCTGAAGCACTGACCGTCCTTTGGCGTCAGGTGCGGGACGACGACGCTTGACAGCAGTTCTTCCACGCTCATGTTATCGACTTTAGCTTTTACTTCGGGATAATCTTTTATTTTGTATTTCATTTGTATAAATATGCTCCTTGCGCTGCAAGTATAGTTTTTGTTTGAGGTTTGATGTTTGAGGTTTGCACTGACCCACTACAAAAGTTTTGGTCAAGCTTGTCCTTGGGGCTCCCACAAAAGCAAAGCTTTTGCGGTGAGTGGCTCAAAAAGCTTGCGGGGTCGAGGGGCGGCGCCCCGACTTCAAGAGCCTCCCCTGAAAGGGGAGGTGGCGCGAAGCGCCGATGGGGTTTAATAATAATTTTTAAATCTCAAATAAAACATTTTCAGAAACTAACTTCACTGACGCTTTTCTTTGACGCAATCGGCCGGGAGAAAAGCTGCAAAAGAAACGCCATGTCTCGGGGCGCCGCCCCGAACCCCGCAAGCTTTTGAAAAAGGCGCGCGAAAACTTTCCGAACAAGTTCGTGCGAACTATGAAAAAGGCGCGCGAAAACTTTCCGAACAAGTTCGTGCGAACTATGAAAAAGGCGCGCGAAAACTTTTCGAACAAGTTTGTGCGGACTTTGAAAAAAGCACGAGAAAACTTTTGTGTTGGGTTCGTGCGAACATTGTGCGAAATTTTTTATCCTCTCCCGTCGTATCTCGTATTGTACCCGGGATTAGACTCCGGCCTCATGGCATTAGGATACATAGTGTCGGAATAAATGTCCCTCTGTACCTTTCCCGCAAGGCGGAATATATTCTGAAAATCGGATATGTTCTTTATGGCAAGGTTTCCCTCGGAGCGTGTCGTGCGCGCGTCGTGCGAGGTGTGCCCGCACACGAAAACTACGTCTCCGACGCCCATCATTCTGTCAAATACTCCCTGATGAATCGAGATGTGCCCAATATCTACCCACGGCTTCATTTCGTACCTGAACGACACGACCCCGCCGCCGATATAAAGCCCCGCCGTCGTTATCATGTAAAAAGTATTTCTCTGTCTGAGCGACGCCGTTATCACTCCCGCAAGATAAATCCATACGGGCATAAGATGTAAAATCATAAACGGTATAAGCATCGTCGCGGTGCCGTCCGAAAATGAAAGCCTCATGACGCCGAGGTCGAATATGAGCCATACCGCGGCGACAATCAAAAGCGGGTTGAATATTGCCTCAAGCACGGTGACCTTTTTGTCGGGCTTTCCCGTCCAGAGTATCCTCTCGCCGGGGGATACCATCTCTCTCATATCTATCATAACAAGACCCCTTTAAACGAAAAAACTAAAAACTTAAAACCCAAAAACGAAAAAACCTCAGTTTTTAAGGCTCTGAATCGGAGCGGGTATTCTGCCGCCTCGGTTTATGAATTTCGCGGGGCTGTATCTGCTGACGTCCATAATCGGCGCGTACCCGAGAAGCCCGCCGAACTCAATCACTTCCCCCGCCTTTTTGCCTACCGCGGGTATCAGCCTTACGGCGGTAGTCTTTGAATTTATCATGCCTATCGCCGCCTCGTCGGCGAGAATTGCGGATATTATCTCCTCGGAGGTGTCCCCGGGGATTACGACCATGTCAAGCCCCACCGAGCAGACCGCGGTCATAGCCTCAAGCTTTTCGATTTTGAGCGCTCCTACGTCGGCGGCGGATATCATGCCTGCGTCCTCGGAGACGGGAATAAACGCTCCCGAAAGTCCTCCGACGTGGGAGGACGCCATGACGCCGCCCTTTTTTACCGCGTCGTTGAGCAGGGCAAGGCATGCGGTCGTGCCGTGGCAGCCGCACTTTTCAAGCCCCATTTCCTCAAGTATGTATGCCACCGAGTCGCCTATTTCGGGTGTCGGCGCAAGGGACAAATCGACTATTCCGAACGGCACGCCGAGCATCTCCGACGCCCTCGTTCCGACGAGCTGTCCCATTCTCGTTATTTTGAATGCGGTTTTTTTGACGATATCGGCGATTTGCGAGATATTGCAGTCGCCGGCTTTTGCGAGAGCCGCACGAACGACCCCCGGCCCCGAGACGCCGACGTTTATGACGCAGTCGGGCTCTCCCGTGCCGTGGAACGCCCCCGCCATAAACGGGTTGTCCTCGGGAGCGTTGCAGAATGCGACGAATTTCGCGGCGCCGATGCAGTTTCTGTCGGCGGTAAGTCTTGCCGCGCGGGTGATTACCTGTCCGACCATTTTCACGGCGTCCATGTTTATTCCGCTCTTTGTCGAGCCGACGTTTACCGACGAGCAGAGGTGCTCCGTCGAGGAGAGCGCCTCGGGGATACTTTCGATAAGCTCGCGGTCGCCTGCCGAAAAGCCCTTGTGAACGAGAGCCGAGTACCCTCCGATAAAGTTCACCCCTGTCGCCAGAGCCGCTCTTTCAAGAGCGGCGGCGTATTTTAAGGGGTCCCCGCCCGACGCCGCAAGGAGCATTGCGACGGGGGTCACCGAAATTCGCTTGTTTATTATCGGAATTCCGAGGGTTGCCTCAAGCTCCTCGCCTGTTTTTACAAGTCTTTCGGCTCCCTTTGTAATCTTGTCGTATATTTTGCGGCATGAGCGCTCGACGTCGTCGCTCGCGCAGTCAAGCAGAGAAAAGCCCATCGTTATTGTGCGAATGTCAAGGTTTTCCTCTTCAATCATTTTTATTGTTTCAAGAATATCGTCAACATTTATCATGGGAAATGGGCGTCTCCTTAAAATCTTAATTCGCGTTTATATTTTTTATAAAATAAGTTATATGCGGTGCATCGAGTTGAAAATATCCTCGTGCATGACGTGAATGGAAAGTGCAAGTGAGTCGCCGAGTTGCGTCATCGCGTCGCTGAATTCGGGCATGTCGACAGACAGCTGCGAGATGTCCGCGAGCATCACCATTGCAAACATATCCTGAAGCACGGACTGAGTGACCTCAACCACATTAGCGTTATACCTTGCGCAAAGTCCGCTGACCTTTGCGAGAATACCCACCATGTCTTTGCCGACAACAGTTATGACAGCTCTCATTTCAGTCTCCTTTACGGTACGTTTAAAAATTTTAATAAGTGCCTTTAAAATACGCATTAAGTATATCATAACAAAATAAAAAAATCAACAGCCCCATAATAATTGACATTTTTGATATACTGTGATATACTGTATTCGATTTTTGAAAGCCGCGATGCGAAATCTTGCAAAAATCACAAATTCCGCAAAATCGGATTAAACCGAAAAATTTTTCACATATGCCGCAAACGCGCGAAATATAAGCGCGGATACAGCGGATATATGAAAAAGTGTAAATAAACGGGGGTGAGGTCATGAAATACGATATCAGTATAACAAAAACAAAGGCGCAAAAGGAGCGCCCCGCCGACGAGAGCGCGCTCGGGTTCGGCACGATTTTTACGGACCATATGTTTATGATGGACTACGACGAGGGGGCGGGCTGGCACGATGCGAGAATAATTCCGTTCGCGCCGATAACTCTCCATCCCGCGTCGACAGTTCTGCACTACGGCGCCGAGATATTCGAAGGGCTCAAGGCGTACAGAGCGTCTGACGGCACAATACGTCTGTTCAGACCCGAGGAGAACATAAAGAGAATGAACAACAGCGCGCAGCGTCTGTGTCTGCCCGAAATAGATCCCGAGGGCTGCCTTGATATTTTAATGACCCTTGTCGAGCTTGAAAAGGATTGGGTGCCTCATTCCGACGGAACGTCTCTCTACATCCGCCCGTTTCTTTTCGGAAACGACCCCCACCTCGGTGTACACGCGGTAAAGAGCGCGACCTTTGTCGTTATTTGCTCGCCTGTCGGGGCTTACTACGCCGAGGGAATAAATCCCGTTAAAATCGCCATTGAGTCAGAGGATGTAAGAACGGTGCGCGGCGGAACGGGATACGCGAAGTGCGGCGGGAACTACGCCGCAAGTCTGCGCGCGGGTGAAAGAGCGGAGGCTCGCGGCTACACTCAGGTGCTTTGGCTCGACGGCGTCGAGAGAAAGTACATCGAGGAGGTCGGCAGCATGAACGTCATGTTCAAAATAAACGGCAAAATCATAACGCCTGAGCTGACCGGTTCGGTACTTCCCGGCATTACGAGAAAATCCTGCGTAGAGCTTCTGAAGTCGTGGGGTTACACCGTCGAGGAACGTCTTATCTCCGTCGACGAGCTCTTTGACGCCGCAAAAAGCGGAGCTCTCGAGGAGGCGTGGGGAACCGGAACTGCCGCGGTCGTCTCGCCGATCGGTCATCTTTTCTACAACGGCAGAGAGTACACCGTGTGCGACAACAAAATAGGCGAGGTGACTCAAAAGCTGTACGACAACCTCACGGGAATACAGTGGGGAAAGCTTGACGACCCGTTCGGCTGGAGCGTCAAGGTCTGCGAGGGCTGATTTTTCGTAAATTTTATACGCGCTTATAAAAACTCATAAAAGATTGATATTTATTGATATTTAATATAAGAAACGCAAAAAGCGCCGTGATGCCTTGTCGGACATCACGGCGCGATTTTAGTTTTTTAATTGATATCTGTATGTGGGAAATTACCGCAGATTGATAGTAACCGTACGAACAGGGAGTAAAGACAGCCGCCGCAGTTTTTCTGCGGCGGCCCGTTTGTTTACATATGGGCAATCAATGTGCTCAGGGACTTTCTTTGGCCTTCGGTAGGCTCCTTCAGCTTGCCGTTTTTAAGAAGTTCGGTGATGCAGTGCAGTAAAAACCACCCGTCGGAGTGAAAAATAAACTGTAATTCGTACTGTTTCATTTTTCTAAGGTGCTCCGGAACCGATTTCAGCTCCGCTTCGACATAAGGCGCTTTCAGCGCGTCAAAGTCCGTTTGATACTTTTTCTTGATTCGCTCGCCGATGGCAAGCAATCTGTCGCGGATTTCGTTACTTGACAAAATAACGATCTGCCATGAGGATTTGAATAGTCCATTATAATCGCCGTTTGTCTTTATAAATCCGCGTTCCGTAAGCCACGCATATTCATCCTTTGACAAGCCGCTGTCTTCCTCCCGACTGTAGAGCATGAGCACCCGTTTGACATCCTCTGAAAAGCTCGGAGCCGGAGGCTCGCGGTCCGACCACTCGGTGTTTACCTGCCACAGCATTAGATTGCCTGACGCGTTCCACATCGGGCCGCTCCAGTTTTTCATATAAATGTAGTCCGCAGGGAGCGTTAAATTCTTCGGCACGACCGTTGCGTTGTAAATGTTGTGCGCGCCGTCCGGGCGGTAGGCGGCAACTTCCTCAAACGAAATATGCTGATTCATCAGTTTTTTGCCGGAGCAAGCGGCAATATACGGAATCAGCGTCCAGAGAAGAAAGTTGCGGTCGGCTCTCGGCGATTCGGTAAGGGAAACAGGCTTGTCCGACTGATTGCAGACAATATCCGAATCGTCAAGAATCCCGGAGCTTGTCAGCTCGTCATACAAATCGTTTGCAAACAGCGCCGCGGCGCGTTTGTACATATCATTTTGCATGGTAAGCAGTTCGGACGTCGGCTCGCTGATAAGGAAATTAACAAGATATTTCCCCTTTTCGAGCCGCAGAAAGCCGTATTCCGCTAAGAAATTTGCCTCCGTTTCCACATACACGGGGGAAACGCCCAAATCGTCGGCAATCTCGTTGACCGTTTTCGCCTCGTTTCGCACGCAGTAGCAGATATTTTGGGAAAGCGTCGAGCGGAAAAATTCCTCGGGAGATTTTTTGCCGACGGAACCGTTTATCCCATAGGAGTCAAATTTAATCGGATTAAATTTCAGTTCGCTTGAATTTCTCATCGTTTCCATACCTCGTTTCAGTTCTTTTTTGGCTTCAAACAAGTGCCACTTGACAGTGCCGAGAGGAATACCGAGTTCTTTTGCAATATCCGCCTGCCTGCGATTTTCAAAGTAATACGCAATCACGATTCTTCTTTGCAGCCTTGAAAGGTAAGCAATCTCACTTTGGAGACGGCGGATAGCTTCGGCATTATCGTCGGCGTCCGTCTCGGAGGACGGGTCTGCAATCAGCTCCGCCACCTCGTCAATCGGAACGCCGACCATACTTTTCGCCGCATCGCGATAATAGTTGTTCAGCGTGTTATGAGCAACGGTCCAAATGAATTTACCGACGTTTTCAACATTGTCCTTGACAAGGAGCGCGCGGAACGCTTTTACCGCAATTTCCTGCGACATATCCTCTGCGTCGTGGATGCTTTTACACCTTTTAAGAGCAAATCCGAATATTGGACTCAGGTATTCGGTTATAATTTTCTCCGCATTCTGTCTGTTCACTTGTTTGCACCTCGTTGAAAGCTTTCACTTATATAGACACGGGAATTTGAAAAGGTTGGAAGTTTTTGAAAAAATTATTTGAATCTAAAAGGGAAAGAAAATGTAACGTAATGAAAAACTTTCCCTTAAAATCCTCGCAAGGGAAAATTTAAGGGAAAGCTGCTTTGTGCTTTGAATTTGAAAGAGAATTTTTTTCGGTCAGATTAAAATCGGCGGGATTATATGATTATATAATGAAAATCTACCGTCCCGTACTCTCCTATCTTTCTTCGAGCGGGACGTACTCCCCGTCGTCCTTAACGCTTATATACGCCGGTCTTATTATGCGCCCCGCGTTTTGGATTTCCTCTATTCTGTGAGCGCTCCAGCCGGCAATCCTCGCTACCGCAAATATGGGGGTGAAAAGCTCGCCCGGCAGGTCGAGCATACGGTAAATAAGCCCCGAATAGAAGTCGACGTTTGCGCTGACCCCCTTGTACATTTTCCTCTTTTCGGCAATAATCTCGGGAGCCATCTTCGCCACAGTCTCGTAAAGCTCGTACTCCTCCTCGCAGCCCTTTTCCACGGAAAGAGACTTCGCGCATTCCTGCAATATATCGGCTCGCGGGTCGGAGAGGGAATATACGGCGTGTCCCATGCCGTATATAAGCCCCGCTTTGTCAAAGGCTTCTCTGTCAAGCAGACGCACAAGGTAGTCCTTCACCTGAGACTTGTCCCTTGTGTCAATCGACTCTTTCATGTCGTCGAACATTTTAACGACCTTTATATTCGCGCCGCCGTGGCGCGGTCCCTTCAGAGAGCCGAGCGCCGCAGATATCGCGGAATATGTGTCGGTTCCCGAGGAGGTCACGACGTGGGTCGTAAACGTCGAGTTGTTTCCGCCGCCGTGTTCCGCATGGAGCACGAGGGCAAGGTCGAGTATGTGCGCCTCAAGGCTTGTAAACTTTCCGTCCTCTCTCAGGAGATGGAGCAGGTTTTCGGCTGTGGAATACTCCTTTTTCGGCAGGTGGATAAACAGGCTTTCGCTCTGGTGATAGTGCCTGAACGACCGGTAGCTGTATACCGCGAGCAGAGGGAACTGCGCAATCAGCGCAAGGCACTGCCTCAGTACGTTCGGGATGGATATATCGTCCGGGTCGTCGTCGTAGGCGTACAGCGCGAGAACACTTCTCGAAAGAATGTTCATCATGTCCTTTCCGGGGGCTTTCAGTATCATGTCCCTGACAAATGAGGTCGGAAGGCTTCTGTATTCCGAAAGCTCGTTTGTGAATCTGTCAAGCTTTTCTCTGTCGGGCAGCTCTGAAAACAGAAGAAGGTAAGCCGTTTCCTCAAAGCCGTAGCGCCCGTCCTTCAAAAATCCCGCGGTCAGCTCCTTTATATCAATCCCCCGATATTTGAGGCTTCCCTCACAGGGTACGGTGTTTCCGTTTTCGTCCTTTTTCTTGCTTGTAATTTTTGATATTTCGGTAAGACCTGTGACGACTCCGTTCCCGTTTACATCGCGCAGCCCGCGGTAAACCTTATGCTCGCCGTACATTTCCGGCACTATTTTGTTGTTTTTTTCGGAAAGAGCGGCAAGCTCTTCTATGTACGGGGTTATCTCGGAATAACCTTTTTTCATCTGCTGTTTTTCACCTCATCTTTTCCTGCTTGATTTTCTTGTCTATCACATGGCGGGAGGCAAGCTCGCGGTGTATTTCCTCAAGGGATATCCCCATTTCCGTCATTAGTACCATCACGTGATAGGCAAGGTCTGCGATTTCGTAAACAGTCTCTTCCTTTTCGCCGCCCTTTGCCGCGATAATGACCTCGGTGCTCTCCTCGCCCACCTTTTTCAAAATTTTGTCAATTCCCTTTTCAAAAAGATAGGTCGTGTAGGAGCCCTCTTTCTTCTCGGTTTTTCTGCCCTCTATAAGGCGCATGAGCCCCTCGTATGAAAAAGAAGAGAGCTTATCACTCTCCCAGAGAGTGTTTGTAAAGCACGAGTCGCTCCCGGTGTGGCACGCGGGGCCGTCCTTTTCCACCTCGACGACAAGAGCGTCGAGGTCGCAGTCGGCCGTGATTGAGACTATATGCTGATAATTTTTGCTCGTTTCTCCCTTGAGCCACAATTCTTTTCTCGAACGGCTGTAAAAGCACGTCAGCTCTTTTTCGATTGATATTTCAAGGCTTTCTCTCGTCATGTACGCGAGAGTGAGCACTTTTTTTGAAACGGCGTCGACAACTACGGCGGGGATAAGACCTTTCTCGTCAAATTTCAAATTATTTAAATCGTCGACGCTTATTTTTTTATTTGTTTCCTTTATTTCATTTATATCACTCATTATACAGTACCTCTTTTAAAAATCATTAAAACAATAAATATTAAAAAATTAAAAAGTCACCCTGACCGGAATACCGTTTTTTTGCAGCTCCTTTTTCAGCTCGGGTATTTTAACCTCTCCGAAATGAAAGACCGAGGCGGCAAGCCCCGCGTCGACTCTGTCGAGAGTTTTGAAAAGCCTTACAAAATCCTCTGCGCACCCCGCGCCGCCCGAGGCTATAACGGGTACGTCCACGGCGTCGCTGACAGCTTTCAGCATTTCAAGGTCAAAGCCGCCCTTTACGCCGTCGGTGTCAATGGAGTTCAAAACTACCTCACCCGCGCCGTTTCCGACGCAGCGCTTTATCCACTCGACGGCCTCAAGTCCCGTGTCGACGCGCCCGCCCTTTGCAAAGACGCGAAAGACTCCGCCGACCCTTTTTACGTCCGCGGATATCACGACGCATTGGTCCCCGTACAGCTTCGCGGCTTTTTCAATAAGGGACGGGTCGTTTATCGCGCCCGAATTGACGCTGACCTTGTCCGCTCCGCATTTGAGAACTCTGTCAAAGTCGTCGAGGGAGTTTATTCCTCCGCCCACGGTGAGCGGGATAAAAATTGTCTCTGCGACCTCTTTTAAAATATCCGTAAACATTTTTCTGCCGTCGCTCGACGCCGTGATGTCGTAGAAAACAAGCTCGTCCGCGCCGTTGTCGCTGTAGTATTTCCCGAGCTCAACGGGGGAGGACACGTCGGAGAGCCCCTCGAAATTTACGCCCTTAACAACTCTTGAATCCTTCACGTCAAGACAGGGGATAATTCTTTTCGTTATCATTTTTTCTCAGCCTCCGCTATCGCGTCCCGAAGGAGGAACGCGCCCGTGTAATACGCTTTTCCTATTATGGCGCCGTATATGTTCATTTCCTTGAGCCGACGAACGTCGTTGAGAGTTGAGACACCGCCCGAGGCGATAATGTTCAGACTGAAGCTTTCGGAGAGTCGGCGGTACATTTCAATATTTGCGCCGCGCATCGCGCCGTCCCTCGATATGTCGGTGCAGATTACTGTTTTCACGCCGATATTTGCGATTTCACGGCAAAAGTCGAAGCATTCGACGCCTGAATTTTCAGTCCAGCCCTTTATCGCGACAAAGGAGTCCTTAACGTCGACGCCGACGGCGATTTTGTCGCCGAAGCGGGACACCGCGTCGCGAAGAAAGACTTTGTCCGTCACGGCGGCGGTGCCGAGGATAACGCGGCGCGCTCCCGCCTCGATGTATTTTTCGATACACTCGACGGAGCGCACACCGCCGCCGACCTCGGCGAAAAGGCTTGACGACTTGATAATATTTTTCACAACGTCGATATTCGGGGTCGTGCCGTCGCGCGCGCCCTCGAGGTCGACGATATGTATAAAGGAGGCGCCCTGATTTTTAAAATCGGCGGCGACCGTCTCGGGGGTATCGCTGTAGACTGTCATATTATTGTAATCGCCTTTCAAGAGGCGCACGGCTTTTTTGCCGTACAAATCTATTGCGGGTAAGATGTGCATTTTATCCTCCGTGGTGCGGGAATTTTTTGAAGTTCGCACGAACTTTTGTGTTGGGTCAGTGCTGATTTTAAAAACCAAATTCCAATCCTAAATTTCGCAAAACGCTTTTAAAATCGACAGCCCCACTCTGCCGCTCTTTTCGGGGTGAAACTGACAGCCAAACACGTTTTCGCTCTCCACTGCGGCGCAAAGAGGAACCGAATAGTCCGTAGTTGCTGTAACGGACTCGCCGCAGTTCACCGCGTGATATGAGTGGACGAAATATACAAAATCACCGTCGTTTATGTATTTGAAAATTCGCGACCTTTTGCCGCAAAAGTCAAGAGAGTTCCAGCCGATGTGCGGTATTTTTAATTTCCTGTCCGCCGTTTCGGCTATCGGTCTTACCTCTCCCTTTATAAGCGAGAGCCCCTCGTGTACGCCGTATTCGTAGCTTCTTTCTAGCAGCATCTGCATTCCGAGGCAGATACCGAGCAGGGGCTTGCCGCTGTGCGCCTCATTCTTTACAAAATCAAACAGCGAGCGCTCTTTCAGCTTTCTCACCGCGTCTTCGAACGCGCCGACTCCGGGGAGGACAAGTCTGTCTGTTTTTGACAGCGCGTCAGCGTCGCAGGAGGTGACAGTGTTTGCGCCTATGGCGGCAAGGGAGCTTTTGAGGGAGAAGAGGTTTCCCACTCCGTAATCGACTATTCCTACAGTTTCCGTCATTTCGGGGGACTCCTTTGTATATCAATGGTTTGTTGGGTTGCGCTTTGTTTGCACAAACTCATCACAAAAGTTTTGGTCAAGCTTGCCCTTGGGGTCCCCGCAAAAGCTTTGCTTTTGTGGGGAGTGGCTCAAAGCTTGCGGGGTCGAGGGGCAGAGCCCTCGTCGCGCTCCGCAGAGCGCGAAAGCTCCGAAACGCGTTCTTTTTGCAAAGCTTTTTCCTCGGCTTTTGAGTCAAGAAAAAGCGTCTGTCGGTTAGCGCTGCATAAACTCTCGTGGCAGAACCCCACCGGCGCTTCGCGCCACCTCCCCTTTCAGGGGAGGCTCTGACCACTGACCACTTCAGAAACTAATTTCACTGACGCTTTTCTTTGACGCAATCGGCGCAAAGAAAAGCTTCAAAAGAAACGCCAAAAACGGGGGCTCTGCCCCTCG
>CANRNZ010000051.1 GCA_947632135.1 uncultured Clostridia bacterium | reverse complement strand
GCCGTCAAGCGCGGGCTTTTCAATGCGCCCTTAAAATGCCGATTTGTTCCGATTTGTTCATATTTAAATGCAAAAAACACCGCCGCTCGGCGCGCTCGGACGGCGAATGCTCAGTTTTTCAGCCGTCAAAACCGCCGTCAAAAAAAAGCGAAAAGCCCGTCCCCTCGGGCTTTTTTCTTGTTTCACGCAGAATTATGAATTCTGCGAAAAGTAAAAGCCCGATTTCATCGGACTTCTCTACCCTTTTTAAAGTTAAATTTATGTTCTAAAAATAAAGACGACAACACAGCAAATCGGGAAATCCCGCCGCTATCGGCGCGTTGTATCCCGATTGTATTGCCTGAACGCCGCAATTCTTGTGATTGCGGCGTTTTTGTTTTCCGTCTTCGTTTCTTTGTTTTTGACAATGCGGATTTTGCTCACAGCCGCGGTCAATGTTTTTATGATATCTTTTTTCGCTTTTCTTTGCATCATGATATATCATATATATGCACTTTGTGCAAAAAAAGCAATAGAAAGGAAGTAAATTCAGATGTCAAAGAAAATTCCGAACATTCACAAACGCTCCGACGGAAGATGGGAAGGACGCTACAAAATCGGCGTCTATCCCGACGGAAGACCTCGTTATGCTTCCGTTTATTCGCGTGTATATGCCGAGGCAAAGGAAAAACTGATACGGGCTATGGCGGAGCATGAGGCGCCGCCGAGATTCGGAAAAGAAAAAGAAATCGAAAAGGAAAAGGAATGCATGTTTTCCGAAGTGCTCGAGATGTGGCTGAGCAATAATCGGCTGAAACAAAAGGGCGCCACCGAGCACAAGTACCGAACTCTCATCGAGCGTCATATCGACCCCGCGCTCGGCGGGCGCAGAATGTCTCAGATGAGCGCGACTGTCATAAACACGTTTCTCGCGCAAAAGCAAGAGGCAGGGCGCATAGATAAAAAAGGCGGGCTGTCCGCGTCCTATGTGCGCTGTATGTCACATATCATCCGCTCGGCTATGACGTTCGCGGTTTATGAGGATTTTTGTCAACCGTTGAAATCACCTGTCTACAAGCCGGCGCTTTGCAAAAACGACTTGCAGATTCTGAGCGCGGACGCGCAGAAAAAGCTTGAGTGCTACATTTTTGAAAACAGTGACGACCCGACATGTGTCGGAATTTTGATTACGCTGTACGCGGGGCTTCGCATCGGCGAAATCTGCGCGCTGTCGTGGGACGATATAGATTTGTCGTCAAAAATAATTCACGTTCGGCATACGGTTTCCCGAGTGCGGGATACTGACCCACGCCTCGGAAATAAAACAAAACTGATTCTTGATACGCCGAAAACCGCATCGTCAATGAGGGATATTCCGATATCGGATTCACTTTTCACCCGTCTTTTTGAATTCAAAAGAAGCTCCTCGCACGGTTTTGTTCTCTCAATTACGGGGGATTTTGTAACGCCGCGGACATACGAGAACCGTTTTCATCGAGTCCTTGAAAAATGCGGCGTCGCCTCAATCAACTACCACGCGCTGCGTCATACCTTTGCGACTCGGTGCATCGAGGCGGGCGTTGACCCGAAGTCGCTCAGTGAAATGCTCGGTCACGCGAACGTCGGGATTACGCTCAATACATACGTCCATTCTTCAATGGATATGAAAAGGCGTCAGATTGAAAAATTAAAAATGAATTTTTAAGGTTAAGGGGCGGGTGCGTGAGTGTGGGGAGTGCAAAAACGTATGCCGTACCGTCAGCAAAGGGGGGCGAAAATACGGAGCATGCCGTCAATCAGCCACTTTCCGAAGCCTTTTTCGATGTTTTGGAGCGTGCGCTCAACGCATTTTTCCTCGGTTTCCAAGAAGTCCTTTTTAAGCTCGCAAAGAAGCGAGGACTTATAAAACAAGGAATTGTTTTCAAAATGCAAAAACAGGCTGCGGTAGTCAAGATTCACCGTTCCGACGGTGCCGACTACCCCGTCGACAAGAGACGCTTTCGCGTGGACGAAGCCCGGAGTGTACTCGTAAATTTTCACTCCCGCCTCAAGCAGCACCGGATAAAAGCTGCGGGACATGCGGTAGACGAGCTTTTTGTCGGGTATGCCGGGCATGATTATCCTAACGTCGACACCGCGGCGCGCCGCGCCGACAAACGCGTCAAGAAGAGAGTTGCCGGGCATAAGGTACGGAGTGAAGAACCATGCCGTCTCCTTTGCCTGCGACAGGAGGTCTATATACAATTCGTTCGAGACGGCGTCGGCATCGAGCGGGGAGTCATAGTAGCTCAGAATAAGCCCGTCGGAGGTCGACTCGTCGCACTCGGCGGCGGAGGTGAGATACGTATCGGGGACGGCGTCGCCGCCGAAAGCGTTCCAAAAGCGCATGAACATGCGGACGTAGCTTTGCACCGCCTCGCCGCGGAGCATAAAACCGATATCCTTCCAGTGACCGTATTTCTCGATGTGATTTATATATTCGTCGGCAAGATTTACGCCGCCGCTGAATGCGACCTTTCCGTCGATTATAAGCATTTTGCGGTGGTCGCGGCAGTTAAGAGTTCCCTTTAATACCACAAGCGGATTGAAGGACACGCAGCGTATGCCTTTGGCGCGGAGCTTCTTTGCGTCTTTTTTTGTATATGTGGATATACTGCCGAGGTCGTCATACAGAACGCGCACATCGACGCCGAGACGAGCCTTTTCGGCGAGTATCTCCGTTATCGAGTCCCACATCAGACCGTTTTCGATAATGAAATATTCGATGAAAATATATTTTTCCGCTTTTTTCAGCTCCGAGAGCATATCGGGGAACATATCTTCGCCGAGCGGATAATAGCGTGCGCTGCGGTTCACGTGCAGGGGAAAACCGGTTATTTTCTCCATATAACCAAAGGTTGCGTCAAGGCGCTTGTCGTCTGCCGCGAGCGCGGCGTGAAGGGGCGATGAGTCATAGGTATCCTGCGGCAGGGGCGGCGCTTTGTCGAGTTTTTTTCTGAGCGGTCGTGTGGTGCGCTTGTTTCCGAACAGGAGATACAGCAGAGCGCCCGGCAGAGGAAACGACAAAATCACAAGAAGCCACAAAATTTTGTAAGTACTTTCGTCCTGTTTGGTTATAATATAAAGGACAAAGATAAGGGACAGCACCGACAGGCAGAAATGTATAAACCCCGCCCACGGGGCAAGCCAGCTGAAAACGAGGTACAGCCACACCGCCTGCATGAGAAGCGCGGGAAGTATGCCGAGTATGCGGCGTCTTATTCTGTTCATATTAAATCCCCCCGAATAAATTTTTAAAAAAAATTAAAATTCACTTCATTTTTATAATATAAATAATTCGGTGAATTATTATTTAACATTATATCTCATATACGCCGCATTGTCAATAAAGTGCGAAAAACGGACGGGGGCGCCCGAAAAAAACAAAGCCGAAGGCCCTTGCGGGATTCGGCTTTGCTTGGGAATTTTTACCGTCTTGCTTTTTTGGAAAAAACTTGATATCAAAATAATTATAAAAATTATAAAAATTTTTCCGAGAGACGCGTTATTTTGTTTCGCAGAATTCTCGATTCTGCACATGAGGCCTTTCGCAGAATTCTCGATTCTGCACATGAGGCCTTTCGCAGAATTCTCGATTCTGTTATTTTACGGCGAAAAATGCCGCATTACGCGGTATTTTCCGCCTTTTTGACGGCGTTTTTCGACGGCTTAAATTCGTAAATTTTTTTCGGTTTTTTCCGGTTTTTTCGTTATTTAACTCAACATCCTATTGCGGTGAGCTTTCTCATATTGTCACGCTTTAATTCCATTGAGGAATGGACGTACCGCTCGAGGGTAAACCTCGGGCCGGTATGACCTAAAATTTCGGACAGAGATTTGATTTCAAAGCCGACCTCGACGCAGCGCGTCGCAAAGGTGTGCCTGAGCGTGTGAAAATGAACTCCTTCTATGCCGCACTCGGAGGTGTAGGTATGGAGGCGATTTTGCAGTGTTCTCGGCTCTATAAAGCGCTCGCTGTCACCCGTAAGGACAAACGCGTCGGGGGTACGGTTTTTTCGGGTCAGGCAGAGGTCGACGGCAAGGTCGGTAAGAGGTATCGTTCTCTGCGAGGCGCCGCTTTTCGGCTCGACAAGTACGACCTTCGTTTTTTGCGGCGCGTTTTCCGCGGTATCCTTGAGCCTCATCATTGTAAAAGCAACTGTCAGCGTTTTGTCATCAAGAGAGATGTCCCTCCAGCGCAGAGCGCAGATTTCCCCTATACGAAGGCCGGTTATAAGAGCGAGCAGAACGCCGAACCGGCATTCGTCGATGCTTGAGAGCAAATACGCCGTCAGCTTTTGCTGTTCCTCGCGTGTGAGCACTCGCGTTTCCTTTTTTACATCCTTCGGATAGACGATTTCGATATTCTGCGGCAGATAGGACGGGTTTTGTCTGCGGATATATCCTATCACCGAATGTACGACAATCAAAATGAGTCGAATCGTTCTCGGAGAGAGCTCCTCTGCAAAAAGCTTGCGGCTGAACTGCTCGATAAGAATCGAGGACAGCGCGCCGAGCCGAAAGCCGCCGAGCTCCGGCAGAATGTGATTTTGAATTACCGTTTCGTATTTTACGTACGTCGACTCCTTGACTCTGCTTCGGCTGAGAGAGAGCCACTCCTCGCAATATACGCCGAAGCGTTTTGCGGCGGCGGGTTGGACGGCTCCTGCCTGATATGACTCCGCAGCTTTTTGGGCGTTCAGTTTTTCGCGGACCTCGCGGTAGCTTTTCGCGTAGCAGTACCCGTAGCGCGCGCTGCCGTCGGGCTTGTAGCCCTTTATATATCTCGCTTCCCAACGGTCGTCGCGGCGTTTGTAAATGTTTTCTCCTTTTCTCGGCATGATAATGCCCTCCTTTTTTAATTATTTTTTATTTGTTTTTATTGATTATTGCCAAAAATAATCCCTCTTTGACGGCGCATTTGACGGCGAATGCTGACAATACCGCCGTAATTTTATCCGCATTTTTGACTTTTCGGCATACTTTGCGGCAAAAATATCCCGATTTTGTGCGTCTCACATTGAAAAAACTCCGAATTTTTTGTGAAAACTACTTGCAATCGGCGAAAAATAGATATATAATGAGTTATAATTATAATCGTAGAATCGAGAATTCTGCGAAAGGCCTCATGTGCAGAATCGAGAATTCTGCGAAAAACAAATTACTTTGAGAAGCGACTGCCGCGCGGTCGGTCGGCGCAAATCAAGTATATGTGAGAGGAACCCGGTGCGCGGCTTTCACGGGAGGCGACTGCCGTAAAACGCAGTCATGCGGTTTTAGTAAATGTGAGGCATAAAATGAAAGTCAACCACGAAAAAAAGCATACAAAAAAGAGCACGGAGCAAAAGCCCGCGAAAACTCCGCCCGACATTTTGCTTTTGGACGCGGTCGTCCGCGTCGTCGCAAATAAGGGGGTCGAGGGCACATCGACACGCGCTGTTGCCGCCGAGGCGGGAGGCGGGATAACTGATACTGTTATCTATCGCTTTTTCTCCGGTAAGGAGGAGCTTATGCGGCAGGCGTTCCTCAGGGAAAGCAAAGCTTTTATGAATGAGGTGTCGGGAATCTTTCCGGTGCTGTGGGAGAAAAACATATCCCTTGAACAGCGGCTGCGCTTTTTGTGGCATACGGTTTGGACACACCTCACCCACCACAAAGCGGCATGTACGTTTATGATTCGCTATTATTATTCCGCGTCTTTCGACGAGGGCGCAATGAACGGGTACACCGAGATTTGGCAGCCGCTCGCGGGGAAACTTTCCGACCTTGTGCCGGGCGCGGATACGGACACTCTCGTATTCATGTCGCTTGAAATAATCGCCGCGTCGGTTTACCCCGTATGCTCGGGAAGAAAGCCCGACAGCGCAAGCGCTTCCGAGTACGGATTCCGACGTCTTATCGGGCTTGTAAACGAGTTTTTGCCGCGCTGACACTTTAAAATTTTAAAATTTAAGTTTTGACAGCGGCGCTTCTCTGCGTTACGCTATCATATATAAGGCAATTTCCCCGTTTTTCTCGTTTTTCACATTATGTAAAATGCCGAACGGCAAAGCCGCGTTTAAAGAATTTAAACGATTTAAACGATTTAACTGTTTTAACGGAAGGTGGTCACTTATGAAAATAAGCTTTTCTCAAAACATTTCAAACGGCACCCCCCCCCCCGTAACACGGCGCGTGAAGAAACGCGCCCGCCGTAAGGTTTTAAATTTTCCGCATGAGAAGATATTATGGCGAGAAAACGCCGATACGGCGTCGCCGAGAATTAAGCCTTAAATTTGTAAAACAATTATAATAATAAAAATTATTCTAAAAAATTATTCTAAACGAGTAAAGGAGTAATGAAAAAGATGAAAAAAGCAAACCTCAAATTCAGCAGGATTCTTGCTCTCGCGCTGGTATTCCTGCTGGCGCTGAGCGCTGTGATTCCCGCGTTTGCGGCGACAGGCACCGCGGTCACTCCTGAGACACAGACAGACCTTACTATCACTATCAAAAATAACGAAGGTCTGCCCGAAATGACTTCCGGACAATTCACTGCTTATCAGCTCTTTACCGGTACACCCAACAAAGAAACTGTTCCCGAGGGAACAACTACAAATGATTGGGGCGCAGAGAACTGGAACAACTATACACTTGCCGATATTCAATGGGGCGAAAATGTCGAAGGCGCAAATTTATTGAAAGGACTGAAAGCAGTTGCAAGTCAGACAAAAGATGCATCCAAATGGCCCGGATTTTTCGATGCGGAAGGCCACAATATCATTGGACAATATCTTGCTGTCGAAACCAATAAGTTGGACACAGCTGCCGAATTAGCCGCTTTCCTTGTAGGAAAGGACAACTCCTTCTTGCAGGAATTCTCCAGATTTGTTCTTAAAGGCAGTACGACCGGTGAACCAAGCACATCCGGTTTTCTGAAGGGAACAGGGACAGCTTCCGCTGTTTCATATGACGCCGACAATCCCAAGGATGATGAATCATCCATTACAGTGAACAAAGCCGGATATTATCTGGTTGTGGAAACCGGTACGCATACCGGCGCGGACGCCGTGTCAGAGTATATCCTTGCCGTATTGGGCGACCAAGTTATTAACCTCAAAGCCTCCATTCCGACTGTTGATAAGGAAATCGTCGACGGTACGCACGGCAACAAGGGTGACGCCGCGGGCGTTGGCAATGAGGTGACATTTAAGCTCACCGGTTCTCTTCCCAAGAACTTCAACGATTTCACCTACTATGAGTACACATTTAACGATACTCTCAGCAAGGGTCTTGAATTTGTTAAGGGTGCAGTGGGCAGTGAACTTAGCAAGATGACAATTACTGTTGTTTTGACAACCAGCAGTGATCCCATTAAGACCATCTCATACGAAATACCTCTTATCAACGCTTCTCAGTTTCATAATGGAAAATTTGAAACTCCAAAGGACAACCCCGAACATCCATATCCCGACAAAGAAGGGTATCCCGAACTTAATTTTGAAGAAGCACAGGTTTATTTAGTTTCGAATACCGAGGCTCCGAACCTGTGGATTGACTTCCGTGATTTAAAGCAGTTAAAGGGTTACGAGCTTGATAAAGGTGGAAACCGTGTTGATGAAGAAGCTGGAACTATATTAATTCCGTGGGATGATGCTACCGAAATTGACCAAACTCAAATCGTAGTCACATATAAAGCAAAGGTTACCGAAAACGCAGTAATACTCGATGAAGGCAACCCCAACACTGTTGACCTTACATTCTCCAATGACCCGAACAACAGAAGCCAAGGCAAGACAATCGAAAAGAAAGTTTATGTCTACGCTTTTGGTCTTGACCTTACAAAGGTCGGAAGTGATTCTGCCCATGCAAGCGGACTCGGCGGCGCGGGATTCGTTCTGAAAAGCGGCGATAGTTACGCAATTTTCAAAGACCAATATACAAATTCAACTCACGATGCTTTTTCTGACACAGAGGGTGGCGAGTATACAGAACATGTGCGCCGCCTGATTGGCTGGACGAGTGCAGACACTTCACCCTCCACCACAGAAGTTACCAACGTGATTACAGCTTACGAGCAGGCAAAAGCTGCTTATGATAATGCAAGCAAAGATGCGCAAGCGGATGAAGCTTCCGATGTCAGCAAAGAATTGGCAAGAACTAAAGATGAGCTTAAAGCTTATCTCCTTGAATCCGGTTCGGACGGTACAATCCCCGATGTTTACGGCCTTGACGAGGGTACATATACTCTTAAAGAGGTTATCACTCCCGCAGGATACAACACCATGGCTGATTTTGAATTTTCAATCAGCGCTACAATCAATACGAGTAGCGGATTACTGGAAAGCATCGTATATACTCATGGCGAAAGCACAACGACCTACAAGTTAAACTATGCAGCGGAAGAACCCGGCTACACGGACAGCACAAACTTAGCTCACCACTTTGAGAACGGACTCGTTGCGGACAAACTCGTCAACCAAAAAGCGCCTTTCCTGCCCTTCACAGGCGGCATGGGCACGATGATATTCTATGTACTCGGCGTAACGCTGATTGCGGGCGCTATAACATATCTTGTGGTAGTAACAAAGAAGCGTAAGAAAGCCGAAGAAAACGCTTAAACTGCACTCAGCATAACTTAACCGCCATTTTGTATCCGTGAGAGGTCTTCTCTCACGGATACGGCGGCAGGGAGCGCCTTATGAAAGAAAAAGAAAAGGGTAAAAGTAAAAAGAAAAAGAAAAATCACACTCTTATTTCTGCTGTTATCGTTACCCTTGTTTTGCTCATAGGACTTTCCCTGCTGCTGTATCCGACAGCAGCGGATTACATAAATTCACTCGATTACAAAAAAGACATCGAGACTTATCAGCACGACGTCATGAAGCTTGACGACAGCACGCGGCTTGAAATGCTCGACGCGGCGCGCGCCTACAACGCCGCGCTGCTTCAAAGAACAAGCAAGGTCGGAGAGCTCTCCCCCGAGGAGCGCCGCGAATACGAGACAATGCTCGACCCGTCCTCAACCGGAATTATGGGTTATATAGAGATTGAAAAAGCGGACATTTATCTCCCCGTTTACCACGGCACGGAGGAAAGCGTTCTGCAAGCGGGAGTCGGACATATTGAAGGCTCATCTCTCCCCGTCGGCGGCACGGGAACCCACTGTGTTCTCTCGGGACACACGGGGCTTCCCTCCTCAAAGCTTTTCAGCAACATCGACAAGCTTGAGGTCGGGGATACGTTTGAGCTTCATGTTTTGGGCGAGGTTCTGACATACAAGGTCGAGTCAACTGTTGTTGTGCTTCCGAAGGATGCGGAAAATTTAGAGATTGACGCCGATGCCGATTTGTGTACTCTTATTACATGCACTCCCTATGGCGTCAATTCACATCGGCTTCTTGTGCGCGGAGTGAGGACAGAGACGCCGCCCGAGCGTCAGCCCGACCCCGAAGCTCCTTTTGAGGAGATACCGGCGATAATACCGCCGATTCTTATAGTCGCCGTCGCCGCGATACCCATTTTGTTCGCCGCTCTCTTCATTTTCATCGTCTTTCGGCGAAAGAGGCATAAAAAGTGAAACGAAGTGAAAAACAAAATAAAAATCAGACAGAAGAAGAAATAAAAGAAATAAAAGAAATAAAAGAAATAAAAGAAAAGACGGAGAAATCCGAGGAAAAAGAAGAAAAAACGGAAAAATCCGAAATAAGAGCAGAAAACCCGGAAAAAATAAAGAAAAGAAACAGGACAATGCGTATCGTTTCCAATGTGCTTGTATTCTTTCTGTTCTTTATGGGATTCGCTCTTGTGCTCTACCCTACGGTTGCGGACAAAATCAACGAATCGCAAAACAAAGACGTCATCGCGGAGTACCGCCGAAAGCTTATGACGCTTGACAACAGCGAATATGAGGCGATGATTCGCGCGGCGACGGAATACAACGACATGCTCTTTAAGTCAAGACCGTTTATCGGCGCGCTGACCGAGGAGGAGCGAAGACAATACGAAAGCCTTTTGAATATCGACGAATCCGGTATTATGGGATACATTGAAATTCCGAAGTCAAATATTTATCTTGCGATTTACCACGGCACGGAGGAAAGTGTGCTGCAAACCGGAGTCGGGCATCTGGAGGCGTCCAGTCTCCCTATCCCCGGCGAGAGCGTGCATACTGTCCTTTCGGGGCACAGCGGTCTGCCGTCGGCGCGGCTTTTCACCGACCTTGACAAGCTCGAGGTCGGAGACACGTTCACACTGCACATCATGCGCGAAACGCTGACGTACCGCGTGGATAAGACGGCGAGAGTTTCCCCCGATGAGCTGACCGAAATGCAGATTGAGGAGGGAAAGGAGCTCTGCACTCTTATGACATGCACGCCTTACGGAATCAATACGCACAGGCTTGTGGTCGTAGGCAGCAGAATTGACACTCCGACGGAGAGTGTCGGTGAGAGCGCCACCGCGGTTAAATTCGTGACGTCAAAATGGAACCGCATGTTTTTATTCCTGCCGTGCTCCGTTTTCGTCCTTATTCTGATTTGCTATATTGTCATTCGAAAGAAGTTTAAAAAGAAAAACAGACTTGCAGCATCCGACAATAACAGATATTTTAAGTCCTTGTAAGGAGGAATACCGTCCATGAAGAAACGCGTTTTATCGCTTCTCTTTTGTATACTGATTTTACTTACGGCGGCGCTGCCCGCTTTTGCGGCAGAGAGCGGCTCTGTAACAGTTATGTTTTATCATGATGGGAAGCCTGTCGCCGACGCATCGTTTCAAATATATAAAGCGGCTGAATGGACAGGGAGCGGCTATTCGCTTCTTGAGCCGTTCTCGAAGTATTCCGTCCGTTTGGCCGACGAATCAAGCAGCGAGGAATGGAAGGCGATTGCCTCTACCCTTGCCTCCTATGCCGCGCGAGACGGCATACAGCCTCTTGCAAGCGGCGTGACCGACGCGGACGGCAAGGCTCTCTTTGAGGGGCTCTCCGACGGGCTGTATCTTGTAACGGGCGCCGCGGCTGAACTCGACGATTTGACCCTGCTCCCGAGGCCGATGCTCGTGACTGTTCCCTACACGTCCTCAAACGGCGTAAAGGAATACGACGTGACGACGGAGCCGAAATATGAGGTTCAAAAGGAGACGGACGACACGATTGTGCGCCGCGCTCTGAAAATATGGAAGGACGACGGAAACGAGGCGTCTCGCCCGAAGGACGTCACGGTACAGCTTCTCTGCGACGGAAAGGTCTTTGACGAGCAGGTGCTGAGCGCTTCGAACAACTGGGCTTACACGTGGGAGGGGCTTGACGCCGCGCACGACTGGCAGCTCACCGAAAAGGATGTGCCCGAGGGCTACAAGGTGGAGATTACAAGGCAGGACGTAACGTTTACCGTAACAAATACAAACGACAATCCTCCGCCGCCTCCGACCGATACGCCAAATGAACCGACTCTCCCGCAGACGGGACTTCTTTGGTGGCCCGTGCCGCTTCTCGGCGGTACAGGAGCGCTTCTTCTGTTCCTTGGAATTTTCCTCCTTCTTCGTAAAAAGGACGGCGCCGATGCGTAGCCGTAAGGGCGCGGCAGTGCTTATCTGCGCGGGCTGTCTGTTCCTTTCGGCTGCCCTCGCCCTCGGCGGATACAACGTCTGGGACGACAGCCGCGCGGCGCATGCCGCCGCTGAGGCGATGTCTCTTCTGCCCGATACAAAGCCGCCTGCCGAGGGATACGTTCCCGACTATGTGCTGAATCCCGACATGGATATGCCGACAGTCGAAATTGACGGATATCTGTATATCGGTAAAATCACGATTCCCTCGCTTGAGCTTGAGCTGCCTGTCATGGACACGTGGGACTACACGCGAATGAAAACGGCTCCGTGCAGGTATTCGGGAAGCGTTTACGTGCCGGGATTTGTCATCTGCGCGCACAACTACACCTCCCATTTCGGACGGCTGAAAAACCTCTCCGAGGGCGACAGCGTCAAATTTACGGACGCCGTTGGAAACGTGTTTAACTACGAGGTGGCAGCTATTGAGACTCTCGCCGCGACAGCCGTTGAAGAGATGAAAAGCGACAACTGGGATTTGACATTGTTTTCGTGCAACATAAGCGGGCAGGCGCGCGTTACGGTGCGCTGCCGTATTGTGAAGGGCGAGAGCGAAAAGTGAGAATAAATGGCGCCGCGCGTCCTAAAAAAGCCAAATAAAAGAGCCCCCTCAGGCGGGCATCCAATAAAACAAGTTCAGATTGTTTTCGGAGTGCGGCATGATTTCGGTCATGCCGCAGTTCCGTTTATGAGGTCGTTCAAAAGTGAGGCAGGGAGTATCCCAATGTAGTTGTAGCTGATGTCCACATCCTGCACCCGATGTCCGCTGGATTTATCCGGTGCATGGACGTAGACCGCCTTGACCAGATCGTTCAGGATTGCAGGCGTCAGCTCTGTCAGGCAGAGATACTTTTTCACTGTGCGGATGAAACGGTCTACATTGTCCGCCTGATCTTCATGCTCGGAAATCTCTTTGGTCAGAACAGCAATTCTTTCCCGCAGCTCCGTTTGCTCCTTTTCGTAGTCGTCGGAAAGCATTTGAAATCTCGCCTCACTCAGCCGTCCCGCTACCATATCCTCGTAGATCCGCTTGAAAAGCTTGTCAAGCTCGGCGATACGGTTTTCGGACTTCTGAAGCGTCCGCCGCTTACCCGACAATTCCTTCCTTGCCTCAGCATCCCGCTTTGCGCCCAAAGCCTTCCGAAACGCATCTTCATAGTTGGAGATGCAGAATGCCACAAGCTGCAAATGCTTCAGTACGCCTTCTTCGAGAACGACAGCTCGAATAAAATGTGACCCACAGACCTCGTTTCCTTTGAGCCTCGATGTAGAACAGATAAAGTGATCCTGCCTTGCCTCAAATTTTTTGCTTGTGCAGTAATACAGCTTCTCCCCGCAGTCAGCACATCGGACAATGCCGGAGAACATATTGCTTTTTCCTGTCCTCGTCGGGCGGCGTTTGTTCCGGCGTAACTCCTGCACACGGGCAAAGATATCCTCGTCTATGATGGCTTCATGCGTGTTCTCAAATACGACCCATTGCTCCGGCGGGTTCTCAATTTTGCGCTTATTTTTGTATGATTGCCGGTGGGTCTTAAAGTTCACCATCCGTCCGAGGTACTCCTGCTTGTCCAGTATGCCGGAGACGGTACGCGGCGCCCAATGAAATGGATCGTCGGGTGCCTTCGCAGGAGCATTCCTGCCCTGCTTCATCCAGTGAACGGTGGGACAGTCTACCTTGGCGGCGCTCAGTTTCTTTGCGATCTGAGAGGGGCCGTAACCCTCCATACACCATGTGAAGATTTGCCGGACAACTGCGGCGGCTTCCGGGTCTACGATCCAGTGCTTCTTTGGATTTTCCGGGTCCTTCATGT
>CANRNZ010000050.1 GCA_947632135.1 uncultured Clostridia bacterium | reverse complement strand
AAGATACGGTGCAGCGCCATTCCCAGCTCCGCACCGTATCCCCTACATAAATACTTCCTTATCTGGCTTTCCCATTTGCAAAATCCGCTTTCTTGCTTTTTTTGCTTTTTTCTCTTTTCTTTTTCCTGTTAGTTTTTCTCGGACACTTCCGACTCGCGGCTCCTGAAAAGGAGAGAAACGCACCACAGGCCCGCCAGCGCGACGAGCGTGTATATAATACGGGCAAACATCATGCTCTGTCCGCCGCATATCCACGCCACTATATCAAACTGAAACAGACCGATGCTTCCCCAGTTCAGCGCGCCGATAATAACAAGAATAAGAGCTATTCTGTCGAGTATCATAAAAACCTCCGCATCCCGTTTTAAACGGGTTTATGCTGCACGCAGCAATATTATTTTGTCCGCTTTTTAAAAAATTAGTACGGCATATCAATCCTATTATGTATTTTTTTTGAATTTTTTCCTTTTGGTCTTGTAAAATATGGTTTTTAAGTGTATAATTGGTAGAAATTAAAAATACTTAGTTAAGGAGACAAACCAAAATTGCTCAGCTTTATTATGGAAACTGCGGCTGACGCCGCTCAGGGAGGAAACTTCCTCACAAGGTACGGCTCGATAATTTTTCTCGTTCTCATGATAGCCGTTTTTTATTTTGTTCTTATAAGACCCCAGAAGAAGCAGGAAAAAGAGTACAACAACATGGTAAGCTCTCTCCAGCCCGGGGACGAGATAACGACAAAGGGCGGTATAATCGGAAAGATAATATCAATAAAAGAGGAAACAATGGTCATTGAGACCAGCAAGGACAGAACAAAGATAAGACTTCTGACCTCCGCCGTCGCAAAGGTCGACGTAAAGGCAGAGGACGCAGAGGACTGAAAGGTCAAAGCGAATAAATAAAACACCCTCCGCATAGCATTTTACAAAAAGTGTTATACGGAGGGTTTTTATTTATGCAGGAATTTTACAAAAAATACAAAAAAATAGGAAACAAAAGCGGAAATAAGGGATTCGGCGCTCCGGTAAAATACGCCGTGTCATTTGCGGCGCTTCTGATACTGTCCGCCGTTTTACTCACCGCCGCCTGCCTTGCGGTATACAACACGGCTGACCCCGACGCCTTTGAAAAGCCCGCGTCATACGCCGCGCTGTACGTTTCGCTTTTCATATCGGGCATTGTAACGGCGAGGGTAACAAACGGCGCGGCGCTCTCGTCTCTCATTGTCGGCGCTGTCTTTTCCGCCGTTTTAATGCTCGTCTCCCTTTTCTGCTTCGGAATCAAAATGAACGTCGGAATATGGCTGCTTTTGCACCTTTCGCTTCCCGCGGTATCCTTTGTCGGCGGTATGCTCGGAAAAGGACGCGAGAGGAAAACGGACATGAAAAGCATAAGAAAAAAATACAAAAAGCTTTCAAGGTAATGTCACGCCGCGCCGCGCCGAATATAATGTAGTAAGTGAAAAATAAAAGAATTGTAAAGGATAAAGAATATAAGAATATAAGGAAATAAGAATATGAACATATTGATTTTCGGCGGAGATCTCAGGCAGATTTCCGCAGCCAAATATTTTCGCAGCGCGGGATTTGACGTAAAAATTTTTGCCGTAAACAAAGACATACTCGAAAAATACGGAGCGTCGGATATGTACTCGTCCGTCCCGACGCCGTCAGACATAACGGTGTTCCCGCTTCCTACCTCGTCCGATGGAGAGAATATAAACTGCCCCCTTTGCGATACGAGCTTTGACTTCTACGATACGTTCCGAGCGCTCAGCCCGGCGTCCCGCGTGTTTGTGGGAATGGCGGACAGCTTTCAGAAAAAATTCTTCGGCGAGATAAAGCTTAACGTGACGGACTATTTTGAATCGGACGAACTTCAGATAGAAAACGCGGTTCCGACAGCAGAGGGTGCAATCGAGCTGTTTTTAAAGCACGAGCCGATAACTCTTATGGATTCCTCCGTTGCCGTCATCGGGTACGGCAGAGTCGCGTCGGCGCTCGCCAAGAGGCTGCGCCTGCTCGGCGCGTCCGTCACAGTCTCGGCAAGAAGCGAAAAGGACCTCGCGCTCTCTCACACCGACGCAATGAAGGCGGTGTCCCTCAAAAAATTCATAAAAGAGCCGGGACATCCCGACTGCATATTCAATACTGTTCCGGCAAAGCTTTTTGACAGCGCGTTTGCCGCAAGGATAAAGGACACTCTGTTTATAGACCTTGCGTCAAAGCCATTCGGAGTGACTGAGGACGCCATTTCGGAAATGGGAGATAAATATATCAGAGCCTCCTCTCTTCCCGGAAAAACCGCTCCCGTGTCCGCGGGAAGGATAATAGCGAAAGCCATAATAAAGCATCTTGAAAGAGAGGGCAAAACATGATAGGATACGGAATATGCGGTTCGTTCTGCACTCACGCGAAAAGTCTTCGGGTGCTTGAGACGCTGTGCCGAGAGTACGAGGTGTGCCCGATAATAAGCGACAGCGTGAAAAACACCGACACAAGATTCGGGAGTGCAAAAGATTTTACAAATAAAGTAAAAGAGCTCACGGGGCACGATATAATAACCACGGTGCGCGACGCCGAGCCTCTCGGTCCGAAAAATCCGCTTGACAGCCTGATACTCTGCCCTTGTACGGGGAACACTCTTGCAAAAATCGCAAACGGAATAACGGACACAGCGGTGACAATGGCCGTAAAGGCGCACCTTCGCACCGAAAAAGCCCTTTTGATAGCGCTCGCGTCAAACGACGCCATGAGCGCCAATCTTTCGAACATCTCGACACTTCTCAACAGAAAGAACGTCTACTTCGTCCCGATGTATCAGGACGACCCGAAAAACAAACCGGCGTCCCTCGTGGCGGATTTTTCGCTCGTACCAAAAGCTGTCGAAGCGATGAAAAACGGCGTCCAGCTTCGTCCGCTGTTTCTGACGTAAAAACGAAAAAAACACGATTTATGTCCGATTCTCGGTTTTGCTTTTTTGTTTTTCAGCAAAATACCGCGTGAAAGAAGCGGCAGGAAAGTTTTTCCTGCCGCCGTTTTGTTTATTCTCGCTTTTATTATTTATTGATAAAGGCCGTTATTTAAGCTCGATGACGGTGACTCCGTGGTCCCCCTCGCCGTACTGCCCCGCTCTGAAGCTCTTTACTCTCTTGTCGTTTTTGAGCCTTTTCCATATAGCGGCCCTTAGCGCGCCGGTGCCCTTGCCGTGTATGACAGTCACCGACTTCAGCGAGGCGACGGTCGCCTCGTCGAGATACTTGTCGACGGCAAGCCATGCGTCCTCGCCTATCTCTCCCCTCACGTCAAGCTCGGGGCTGAGCGAGCGGGTGAGCGCGGCGCTGTATGACGAGGCGTTTTTCTTTGTTTTTTCCTCCGCCGAGTTCTTTTCGTCAAGAATCAAATCGGATACGTTGACGCGGGAGCGGATAATTCCCATTTGGATTTCAACAATGCCGCTCTTGTCCGGCTCGGAGAGAAGAGTACCCTTTGTTCCGAGGGTCTTGTGGATAACGCTGTCCCCCTTTTTCAGCGGACGCGGCAGCACATAGTCCGCAGCATACTCGGTATCGACCGGGTCGATTTCATCGCCCGCCTCGCGAAGGCGCTGCCTTACGGCGCGCTTTGCCTCGCTCAGCTTCTTTTCAAAATCGGACGAATTTCTCTCGCGCCGTATCTTTTCAAGCTCCGATATTATATAATCGCTCGTCGCCCTCGCGCCCTTCAGCACGGCGGCAGCCTGCTTTCTTTGACGCTCCGCCTCGCGCCTTGCCTCCTTAAGCTCCTTTTCGAGCCTTCCCTCAGTCTCTCTTTTCATTCGCTCGGACTCGACTCTCGCCGCCTCGGCGCGCTCCCTCTCGCCGCTCAGACGGACTCTTTCGCTCTCAAGCTTTTCGATTACGTTTTCAAAGCTTTTTGAGGAGGAGTCAATATATTCCGCCGCTCTCTTTACAATATGCTCCGGCAAGCCGAGCTTTTCGGAAATTGCGAAAGCGTTTGATTTACCCGGCGCGCCGATAACAAGTCTGTATGTCGGAGCGAGAGTCTCAACGTCAAACTCGCACGACGCGTTGCACACGCCGTCCGTCTCGACGGCATAAGCTTTAAGCTCCGCGTAGTGGGTCGTCGCCGCCGAAAGCGCGCCGACCGAGCGAACCTCCTCGAGAATCGACTCGGCAAGAGCCGCGCCCTCCACGGGGTCCGTTCCCGCGCCGAGCTCATCGAAGAGAACGAGCGACTCGTCCGTCATTTTGCCGATTATATCGACTATACCCACCATATGCGCGGAAAAGGTGGAGAGGGACTGCTCGATGCTCTGCTCGTCGCCGATGTCGGAAAAAATATTATCAAACATACAAACAACGCTTCCCTCCCCTGCGGGTATATGAAGACCCGAGAGCGCCATTGCGGAAAAGAGACCTATCGTTTTCAGCGCTACTGTTTTTCCTCCCGTATTGGGGCCGGTTATAACGAGCATGCTGTAGTCCCTTCCGAGGGAAACCGTTATCGGGACTACCCTCTCGGCGTCAAGAAGCGGGTGCCTTGCCTTTACGAGGGAGAGATACCTCTCGTCCGTTATCTCGGGCTCTATGGCGTCCATTTTGAAAGAGAGCTCCGCCTTCGCAAATATGAAGGACAGCTCACAGATATTCAGATAATCGCGGCGCAGAGCGTCCGCAGAGTCGGCACAAAGCGCCGACAGCTCCGCGAGTATTCTCTCGATTTCGTGCTTTTCGAGACTTTCGAGAGTGCGTAGCTCGTTATTCGCGTCGACGACGGCGGACGGCTCGATAAAAAGAGTCGCGCCCGAGGACGACACGTCGTGGACAAGCCCCTTTACCTCGCTTTTGTATTCGGACTTTACGGGGATAACGAATCTTCCGCCGCGCGTCGTCACGATGTTTTCCTGGAGATATTTTGACATGGCGCCGCCCGACGTATATTTTTGAAGTATTTCGTTTATCTTTAAGTTGACTCCGCGTATTTTGCGCCGTATATCGGACAGAGTGGGGCTTGCCTCGTCGGATATCATATCCTCCGAGATTATCGCGCGGGATATCCTGTTTTCGAGAGTCCTGTTCGGGGAAAGTCTGCCGAAAATTTCTTCTATCGACACCTCAAAATTCCGCTCCCCGCGTATATAGTCGCACAGCCCCGCCGAGCACCTCAGAACGGCTGAAATGCGAAGAAGCTCCCCGGGGGACAAAACGGCGCTCTTTTCGGCGCGCTCGAGGCTCTCGCGTATATCGTGCACGCCGTCGAAGGACGGCATTTCCTTTATTCCGGCAAGCTTTTTTGCCTCGGAGGTCTGGCTAAGAAATCTTTTGACCCTCACAATGTCGCCGCACGGCTCGACGGCGAGGGCCTTTCTTCTTGCGCCGTCTGTACGGCACAGCTCCGAGAGCATATTTTTTATTTTGTCAAATTCAAGTACCGACAACGCTTTGGTATTCATGTTTATATGTCCCCGTCAACAACCGTTTTGTAAAAGGATAATGTGTAAAATTCGTGTTCGAAATGATTTATGAGATATTTTTCGCACGCGGCGGAAAACTGCGGCATCTCCTCGGCGCACAGCCTGAACGAGAGAAAGCGGTTTATCGGGCTCTCGGAAATATATCTCAAAGCGTCAAGCACGGCGGGACTTACCGAAAGAAGCACCGACGCTTCGCTCAGCCCGTTTTTCAAATGCCCGAGCCTCAGACAGTCGTCGCAGACAAGACGCCCGCCGCGAACGTCGATATATAGAAGCTCTTTTTCACTCCGACAAACCTCGCACACCGAAAGGTCGGGCATGAACCCGCATATTACGGCAGTTTTAAATTCAAACGCTCCCTTCAGCAGAGAAAGAGATATCTCCTTGTACGACAGCGCCCAGAGAGCGTTCAGAGTAAGCTTTAAAACGTCGGGGTCGCACGCGCCCTCAAGGGACGCCTCCGACGCCACGTCGCATATGTAGGACGCGAGGGAAAATTTTTCTATCGAATCCCTTATCGGATAGAAGTCCTCGATAAGCTCAAAATCGTATAAATAAAAATATTTGTTTGTGCGCCTGATGTTAAAAACCGCATAGGTGAACGGCTCGCACGCGGCGACGAAGCGGCTTTTAAGACTCTTTCCGCCCTTTACGGTAACCGTCATTTTCCCGTTTTCCTCGGTGACGAGAGTCAAAAGCTTGTCAAAGTCGCCGAAATCCGACTCCTTTACCACAAGAGCCTTTACCGCAAGCTGTTCCATCAGTCCGTTTTCCTCGGGTCGTAGCCGAAGCTGTTGAGGTTCGAGGCCCTGTCACGCCAGCCGACCTTGACCTTGACCCACAAATCGAGAAAGACCTTTACGCCGAAAAATTCCTCAAGGTCCTTTCTCGCCGCGCTGCCTATACGCTTTATCATCTCGCCGCCGTGCCCGAGAATGATTCCCTTGTGAGACTTCTTCTCGCAGAATATCTCGGCGCGAATACTGAGCAGAGTTTTCTCGTCCCTGAACTCTTCTATTACGACCGCCGTCCCGTGAGGAATCTCGTCGTTCAGGGAGCGGAGCAGCTTTTCCCTTATTATCTCGGCGGCAATCTGCCTTTCGGGCTGGTCCGTCACGATGTCGTCGGGGAATATCCACTCGGACTCATACAGAAACTTTTCGCACTCCTCGATTACAATGTCGACGTTTTTGTTCTTCGCGGCGCTCACGGGGACAAAAGCGTCGAAATCATGCAGAGCCGCATAAGCGGAAATCGTCTCGGCGAGTCTTTCGCGGTTGACAAGGTCCGTCTTGTTTATCACAAGCACGGCGGGAAGAGAGGCGGCTTTTATTTTTTCGGTTATGTTCTTTTCGATTTCCCCGACGGGCTTTCCCGCCTCCACCATGAAAATCACGGCGTCCGAGGACATAAGCGACGAACGAACAGACTTCATCATGTAGTCGCCGAGCTTTGTCCTCGGGCTGTGGACCCCCGGAGTATCGAGGAATACTATCTGAGATTCTTCTTTTGTATATATGCCGGTTATCCTGTTTCTCGTTGTCTGAGGCTTACTTGAAACGATTGCGACCTTCTCGCCGAGAATGGCGTTCAAAAGGGTCGATTTCCCGACGTTGGGACGTCCGACTATCGCTATAAATCCTGTTTTTTTCATTTTCGATTACTCTCTACCCGATTACTCTTTATTCGATTACTCTTTATTCGATTGCTCTTTAATTACTGTTTTAATCTTATCTCGCAAGTCCCATCTCGGAAAGGATTGCGTCCTGAAGCTCCCTCATAAATGCGTCCTCCTCTGAGGATACCTCATGGTCTATGCCGAGCAGATGAAGCGTCGAGTGTACCGCGAGAAAGGCGACCTCCCTCTCATAGCTGTGGGCGTACTCCTCTGACTGCTCCCTTGCTCTTTTTAAATTTATGACGATATCCCCGAGTTCGGTGAGACAGTCGTCGGGCTCGTCCGAATTTCTGAAATCGTTGAGAGGAAAGGACAGAACGTCCGTCACGCTGTCGTTGTTTCTGAATTTACGGTTGAGCTCCCTTATGTCGGCGTCGGAGCAAAACGTAACGGACACCTCGACGTCCGACGGAAAATTCATATATTCGAGAGTCGCTTTTATCGCCTTTTTCACAAGGAAAAGCAGCCCGACCGTCTCGGCGGTCTCCTTTGTTTTGTTGCTGTAGTAAACAGTTATATTCATTTTCTCTCTCCGTTTGTTTTCTCGCCGTTCAAAGCGCTTCGGCGCGCTTTGTACCTGAGGGGTTCGCCCTCGTTTTTTCTGCCGCTTGCTTTTTCGTATTTTTCGTATGCCGCGATTATCTTCTGAACGAGCCTGTGACGAACGACGTCGCGCTCGGTAAAGCGGTGGATTGCGATTTCGTCTATCCCGTCAAGTATTCTTACCGCCTGAGAAAGACCGCTTTTCTTTCCGCCCGCAAGGTCGATTTGGGTAAGGTCGCCCGTTACCACCGCCTTCGACCCCTGACCGAGCCTTGTCAGAAACATCTTCATCTGCTCGCACGTCGTGTTCTGCGCCTCGTCGAGGATTATAAAGCACTCGTCGAGAGTCCGCCCTCTCATGTAAGCGAGAGGGGCTATCTCTATCGTCATTTTTTCCATAAGACGCTGACAGTTCTCAACGCCGAGCATGTCGTACAAAGCGTCGTAAAGAGGTCTGAGATAAGGGTCTATCTTGCTTTGAAGATCTCCCGGAAGAAAGCCGAGGCGCTCGCCCGCCTCGACCGCGGGACGGGTGAGAACTATCCGCGACACCTGATGGCTCCTCAGAGCCTTCACCGCCATTGCGACGGCAAGGTAAGTCTTTCCCGTGCCGGCGGGCCCGACGCCGAGAACGACGGTGTTTCGTCTTATGGCGTCAACATATTTTTTCTGACCCACCGTCATCGCCTTTATCGGCTTTCCCTTTGCGGTAATAAAGAAACAGTCCTCGCCGAATCCGCTCAGCTCCTCATAGCGCTCGTCCTTTACCATTCCGATGGCGTACTCGGTGTTCTGCGCCGTCACGTCGTCGCTCAGCGCGGCGACCCGCCTTAAATAGGAAACGGCGTTTGCGGCGTTGCCGCATGCGCTGTCGTCGCCTTCTATTATTATAGAATCGCCGTTCCCGTCGCCGCCCTTATTCGTTATCCGCACACCGAAGGCGTCCTCGACAAGTCTTATGTTTTTGTCATAGCTTCCGAAGATTTTGGCGGTTATATCCGCGCTGTCGGTTTTTATTATACGTTTGATTTTCTTTACCCCTTTTCGACTCTTACTCGAATTTTTTAATATCTTTTATTTTAAGGTTTCTATGCTTCCCTTGTCTGATTCGACTTTGGCTTCACTGTTCGATAAGCCCTATATCGGTCTTTTCGGAAATATCCGCAAGACAGATTATTCTGCACGCCATTACGCGCATATCGTCCGTGTCGTATTCCGTTATCCTCTCCTCGATAAGCTCCGCGCCGCAGAGCGCCTCGCCGAGCTTTGCGGAATACGCGGCCTTTGAGGCTTCCTTTATCTCTCTGTCTGTCATCGGCACACTGTCAAGAGTGTATTCCCTGTACACCGTGCTCTCAAAAAATATCGGCAGCGGCGTCGTATGAAAGAGACAAAGCTGACTTCTCTTCTTTATTGTATCATAAGATGAGTCCAAAATTCCACACTTTCCCGAAAGTTTTATATTTTTTTTGAAAAAATCGAGGCTGTTTTCCCGTTTTTCGCGCCCTGTATACACCTTTACCTCTCTTTTTTTGGGTACGTTTACGGTAAATGTGCGCATGACCTCGGCAAGAACGACTCCGTCGGCGCGCTCAAGTCTGAGTGTGTCCTCGCCGTCCGTGATAAGTCCGCTTATAATAAGCTGCCCCTTTTCAACATGGTCCCCCGGGAAAACAACCGGTCTCCCCTCGTAGCTCTCGACAAGAACTATATTTCCGCTCTCTGCGGCGACGACGTTTCCCGCGCTTTTCGTATCCTCTTTTTCAGGGTCGCTCAGCTCCCTCACCTCGATTGTCGCATGTGTACCGCGCATGTTTATTGATATCCAGCTCAAATCGTCGTATGTCATAAGATAAGTGTTTCTCAGATAGTCAAGGTCTACCGACTTGAACGGCGTTCCGTATGTAAAGCCTATTTTTTCAAGATTATCAAGTATCTCGGAATCCTCAACACCGCTGTTTCCGACAACCTCCATGTACCATACGCGCCTGCCCGACGTCCACACGGTGACGGAGAAAATTATTATGCCGATAAATGCCCCGAAGCGTCTGCCGTATTTTTTGTAAAGCCTCGGAATACCGCCGACGTTTGAATGGGTATAGCTTATTTTTTCACAGTCGAGCCACACGGAAAGCCTTTTAAAGACGCTGAGAGTCACCTCAAAGGATATTCCGTCCTCGCCGAGGTCGCGTAGCGCTCTGAATCTTACCGAGCGCTCCGTAATAAAGCTGAGAACCTTTTCCTTATGTTCCGGCGCAATGCGGAGTGTGACCGTGCCGCCAATAAGATATATAAGAGAACTAATCATCAGATATTTCCACCGCCTTTATTCTGCCCGTCACGGATATCTGACCGTTCACGAGATTTTCGATTCCGAGATTTTGTCCGTTTACAGAGACGCTAAAGTCCGAAAAGGAGAGCTCGACGGTGCTCCTGTCGTATCTCGTTATTTTCCTGCATCCCGTAATATACATTATTCCTGTCGGGTGTATTTCAAGCACCGTGTCCGAAAGGAGCCCCTCCGACATTTTTATTTTTTCGGCAAGCCTTGATACCCTGTCTGCCATTTTGTCTTTCAAGTTATATTTACCCCCGCTTTGCGTATTTTATATATAGATATGCTGAGAAACACCGCAGGATTACATAGGCGCAAAAAAACAAAAAGGAGACAAGGACAAGACAAAATGAATAAAACACCGAAAAAAATACCAAAAAAATCACCGAAAAAATCACCGAAAAAAATACTTCTGAGCGTATTTCTCGCCGCTCTTGCGGTACTTCTTATCGCGTTTCCCGAAACGGCGGAAAACGCCGCAAAAAGCTCCCTTGAGGCGGCATTCGGTACAGTTGTGCCCTCTCTTTTTTCTTTTATGGTGCTGTCTGATATTATAGTGTCGTCCGATATTATCGGGGGAAAAGGGCGTCTTGCGGCGTCTGCCGCAAAGCTGTTTAACATATCAAGAAAAGGCGCCGCGGTGTTTTTGCTCGGGAACCTCTGCGGATTTCCCGTCGGCGCAAAGCTTGCCGCAAGGGAGTGCGCCGCGGGAAATATTACAAAGGACGAGGCATGGCGACTTACCGTTATTTCAAATAACGTCAGCACGGCGTTTGCCGTGTCCGTCGTCGGCGGGACTCTCTTTTCAAGCCGCGCGCTCGGTACAGCGATGTACGTCTGCCAGTTTGCGGCGTCGGTAATTACGGGCGCAGTAATAGGAATAGCGGGAAATAAAAAGATACCGAAAAAAAGCGACACGCCGTGCGGAAGGCACTCCTGCGCCGAAAAGGTCGGCGCGGGAGGGGAAAAACTAAAAAGCGAAAAAAACGAAACAGGCGGAGTGTTTGTCAAAGCCGTAAACGACGCCGCGGTCTCCTGCATCGGGATTGCGTCATTCATCGTCGTATTCGGAGTGATATCGTCATACGCAAGGGAAATACTTGAAGGCTTTTTGAAAATAAGCCCGACCGTCACCGCGCTCTGCGGAGCGTTTCTCGAAATATCAAACGGCTGTATAATGGCGTCAAAGCTTTCGTATCCCGCGTCGGTGCTGATATGCGC
The DNA here is from genome assembly GCA_947632135.1 of uncultured Clostridia bacterium. GTDB lineage: Bacteria > Bacillota > Clostridia > Oscillospirales > CAG-272 > RUG14199. The sequence continues at coordinate 2,228 of CANRNZ010000050.1, read as the reverse complement.
GTTTGCCGTCGGCTTTTCGGGAATATCCGTCCTCTGTCAGGGCTCGCTGTTTTTAAGTCGGGAAAGGATTCCCCTTTTCCCGATTTTCCTTGCAAAGACAGCCGAGGGGATTTTATCCGCCGCCCTTACGTTTTCGGCGGTTAAGCTGTTTAATATAAGCGTTCCCGCGTCGTCGTTTGAGAAGAATTCAATAATAACTTCGTCCTCTCTTTTCTCTCTGCTTGCGGCGGCGATAATATTTGTATATATATTACTGCGTGTTAAAAAGCGTCTTTCAAAAAAGTACTTTTCATTTGGAACATTTGGAGCATAAGTATTGATTTTAAATCGCTTTTGGTTTATAATGTAAAAGCAAAGTAAAAGCAAAATGATAAAGCGAGGGAAAACGGCGGCTATTACTTTTGAAATTTTATTTTTAATTTTTGTTTTCCCGATTTTAAAATTATTTTTGCGTTGTTTTCGTTGTTTGCGAGATATTTCGGGCAGTTATAAAACATTTATTTTCGGAGCCTTTTATGAGTTTTATGAAAAAGACAAAATATGAAATCGAAAAAATATGCGCTTTCTGCGAGAAATCCGAGAAGATATTTGACGACGACAATATGCTGTGCGAAAAATACGGCGTAGTGCCCTGCACGTATAAGTGCCGTTCGTTTTCTTACGACCCTCTGAAACGAGTGCCGCCGAGGACTCCGAAAATCCGTCCGCTCGAATACGTCGACATTGACGGCGACTCGGACGGCGATAAGAGCGAAAAGGCCGCCTCGGACACGCGAAATTCGGACATATCGGACATAAAAGATAAAGAAAATATAGAGAATAAAGAAGAAAACAAAGAAAATACCGACGCGGAAAACGGCTGAAAAGCAGAATTTATTTTTTATTATTTTTAAATATTCAAAAAAATCAAATACCGAAAAGCGCCGCGGAATAAAGGTTTTTGAATGTATTACGGAGGTTTAAATTGATAATCGAACTTGAAGACGCAAAATACAAGCTGTCGAATTTCAGCGATAAAATAGAAGAACTCGGGAGCGCTCTCAGAATCGACACTCTCAGAAAAGAAGCAGACGAGCTCGAAAAGCAGACCCTCGAAGCAGATTTTTGGAGCGACGCTGAAAACTCGGGAAAAATTCTCAGAAACATAAAGCAGCTTAAAAGTAAAATCGAAGCCTATGAGAAGCTCTGCCGTAAGGTTGAGGACACTCTTGTGCTGACCGAAATGGCAATAGAGGAAAACGACGAGAGCGTGGTCGGGGAAATAGTCGCCGACGTCGCCGAGATTGAAAAGGAAGAGGAGCGCCAGAGAATAGAGGTTCTCCTGTCGGGCGAATACGACAGGAACAACGCTATACTCAGCTTTCACCCCGGAGCCGGCGGAACCGAGGCTCAGGACTGGGCGCTTATGCTCTACCGCATGTACACCCGCTGGGGCGAAAAGCACGGATACAACGTAAAGCTCATAGACTGGCTCGACGGCGAGGAGGCGGGGCTGAAATCCGCCACGATAATGATAGAGGGCATAAACGCCTACGGTTATCTTAAAAGCGAAAACGGCGTACACAGACTTGTCAGAGTCTCCCCTTTTGACGCCTCGGGACGCCGCCACACGTCGTTTGCGTCAGTCGAGGTCATGCCCGAGTTTGAGGACGACAACACAATCGAGATAAAGGAAGAGGACCTTGAAATAACCGCTCACCGTTCAAGCGGCGCAGGCGGTCAGCACATAAACAAAACCGACTCCGCAATAAGAATACTCCATATACCGACCGGAATCGTCGTCGGCTGTCAGACTGAGAGAAGCCAGCTTCAAAACAAGGAAACTGCGATGAAAATGCTCAAATCAAAGCTGATGGAGATAAAAGAGCGCGAAAAGCTTGAAAAAATCGACGATATAAAGGGCGTAAAAACAAATATCGAGTGGGGCGCGCAGATTCGCTCCTACGTATTCATGCCGTACACTCTCGCAAAGGACACGAGAACCGGCTACGAGGACGGAAATATACAGGCGGTAATGGACGGCGAGATCGACGGCTTTATCAACGCGTATCTGAAAATGAACGCGGGAAAGCAGTAAAAATATTTGATTAAATATATTTAATTAAATAAAAATAAATGAAAAATGAAGAATGAAAAAGGAAGAAGCAAAATTTTGCCCCTCGCAGGTCTTTGAGGGAATGACCTCAATCAGCGCCGTGATAAACTCATACAAGGCGGGCGTTTCCGAC
>CANRNZ010000049.1 GCA_947632135.1 uncultured Clostridia bacterium | reverse complement strand
TCCAATCGCTAAATCATTGTACAACAAAGATTTGACGAACAACAGGCAAAACGGGTGTGTTATTTTCGCCATCGACGGATTGTTGACTCATCCGCAGCGCAAAAGTTTATGCTATTGGCTTTTGCATTTTCAATCGTACTTTTGAAATAATGCTTGTTCGGCTCTATGCAATCAGGCAATTCGAGATGGATAGAACCGCATTTAGGACATCTCAGACGGCGCAATGAAAATATATATATTTTTCCCGCTGCATCTTTTAATGTCCGCTTGCGGCTATCTCTAACTGTCATCGCAATATGGCATGATGGGCAGAGCGGGATATCGAGATTACAGATGAAATACCCCCTTTTTTGGAGTAAACAACATAATGGTTAGCTATAATCATTGTCTGCACTCTTTCTAAAAAAATAAACCCTTGCTATCATTTTGACCGCAAGAGTTCATTTACTATCATCCTTTTTTCGCTTTAATGCATTAACAACCATCGTTACCGTTTCAATGTCTTCATCGGACAGGTCAGACACATCAAGCGTTCTGCTCCGTTCAATACCCAACAGATAATCGGTTGTGACATTAAATATTTGCGAAATCCGTATAAGCACATCATATGACGGCATTCTATCCCCGCTCTCGTAAAAAGAGATAACGGATTTAGCAATGTTAATACGACTTGCCAACTCTTTTTGGCTCATTCTCCTGGCAGTTCGTAGCATCTTTAGCCTTTCTCCAAATATTACGACGCACCTCCCATCGTGGCACTTATCATTTAATTATACCTTATTTCTGTTCTCACAAGGTTATTTATTGATATCTAATAGTGGACTTTTCGAAGGAGGTGTGGTATAATAATAGAGAGTATCCATTTTTAAGTTCCATAGCTTTCTATCAAATGTTTCAATTGCATCTGGAGCGTTGAACATTAGAATTAGGTTGAAAATAGATAATTAAGGAAGAGGATTTATTATGTCGAATGTCAATTTGTTCTTTTTAGGTGAAGAGTACAGCATTCCATCGGAATTAAAACAATTCGTCGGCTATTTGAATGAGTTTGATTTGATGCGCAATGACGTTATGACGTTGCTTACATCTCAAATAAATTCAAGGAAATATACTGGTGGTGCAGATGAAGATTTTGTTTATTTCAAAAACCCTTTAACAAAAATTGGGAAAAAAGTAATTGCAATGCTATCCCACGACGGAGTTTTTGATGTGACATTGGAGGAAATCGTCTATCAAAATCCTGGCTATATTCAACTGCATGATGTATGCTCGGAAACAATTAATCAAATGGCGGGCATTCTTATAAACGCGATGGAGGACTGGAATAAGGAACATGAAAACGCATACGCTTCTGCGGCCTCTAACATAACTGGTTCAGGAGTATCTATTTGGACTGGAAGATTGTCCTCCGCTTTGATTTATGCAGCGATGGAAGCAAGCACTTTGAAAAAGCAGACAAGCAAAGCAGATATAGAGTATGGTATAGCTATGTCAAAATTAAGCGATAGAGTCCAGAGCAACCAGAAACAGCAGGAAAAAGATTTGCTTATCAATAAATATTATCCCGGCGTAGCAGAAGCATTAAACAGATTTATTTCTGAATTAATGGGGGTTTATATATCGAAATTAGAGGAACACGATATTTTCGCCTATTCTCTGATTAAACAATATAATTTACAGCGTTCGACCGGTATTCTGGATAATCTGGATTTGGTTGCAGACAAGAAAGGCATTTTAAAGCAAGCGTTTATTTGCTGTCCGTATAACCCTGATATTTACAAAGCCGCTCTTGATAATGGTCTTGCTGATTTGCGAACATTTGAAACAGCAAAATACTTTATGCAGGACGAAATCCTGCTTGAAAGCGTAGAGGAATACTGCCAGCAGAATTATAAAAATAAAGATAAAATTGCCGAGGCCGTAAAAATCCTTGCATTATTTAAGGGCGCTGATGAAAGCCAAGCGTGGAATATATTAGAATCAGAGAGGAAAAAGCGTGAAGATAAAGAGCGCGCAGAATTAGAGCGCAAACAACAGATGCAAAATGATATGCAGCGTGAATTAGACAGAAAACTTGCAGAAATTGATAACCAGCAAAAGCCCTCTGCGCCTACTTATTTTGGTGTGCTTTTAAGCAAAGAACAACACGGCGGTATGTTTATATTGTGGTCTCTGCTGGGCGTGCTATGCCTGTTATTCTGTGCTTGGCAACAAACCGGCGGTATTCTTATTGTAATTGGCGCGATTGGAATTATTTTTATGATTAGCAGCTTGTTTTCCGCTTCCGGCGCATATAAAAAAGCTCGCGAAAAATACGAAAATTGGGACTCCGAACAAGCTGATAAGAAAGCACAGTTGAAAAAACAATATCAAGAGTATGCACGAAATATTGAAAATTCACTAAAAGCGAAAGAAAAATAAAAACAAGGAGTTATAGCCATGCTTAGAAAGATACTTGCCATAATATTAGTTTCATTAATTCCTCTGCTATGCAGTTGTACTGCGGTTGAAAAGGTTTTTCAGACGAAAAAACCGCCGGAAATTCCGGAAAAAGTTGTTGAAGTTACTGAATCTAAAGGTGAAAGCGGAGAAGACACAAGTGGGGCATCCGAGAATGATGTTGGATTAGTTGAAAATTCTTATATTACTGCTACAACTTTAAAAAAATCTTCTTTGAAAAAAACCAACACATTTAAAGACGGGAAAACAACTATTAGATGGTCTTATGAGGGCTTATACCTTGTCGAGAAAGACTGCGAATGGATAAATAACACAACACTTAATTCAAAAGGTACAGTTAATCAGGGTGCAATTTATAGGGCGATGGCTTCCATAGTGGAAGACTATGACACGAAGTTGTACAACGATTATTCTAAGTATTCTGCAATCCTTATCGGTTCTATTCCTGAGACAATGGACGATTTTCTCGCATACGTAGACAACGCAAAGAAATTCATTTGTCAAAACGACTCTCTTATTAACATAATGAAGGCTTTGCAGCAAAGTGATTGTGTAAGCGGAACATTTGATTATGATAAAAATGTGCTTGGAGTATATGATTTCGAAATATCAGATTTAAAAGGGTGTGCCGAAGATTTAAAAATATCAGAGGAAATGCTTGGTTATGTTATTGCTCTATTATCAGAATATGCACCGGACATTTCTTTTGAAAGCAACACTTGTCATATCAAATACACGAGTTTTGAAAAAAAGGAAGCAGAGCCAATAAGTAAAACTGATTTTTTGATTGAATCGCCGGTAGGAAGTGACAAGGAAAATATTTTTGACAAATTAACCACGGAAAATCTTGCTTTCTATTATTGCTATTATGATTCCAGCTACGACCCTTCTAAAGATGGCGTCATAAAGACTAACAGAGGCGTGCATTTGGGCGATAGTAAAAAAACGGTAATTAACAAGTATGGAGAAGCAAACAGCAATTCATTTGTTATGCAAAATAATGTAGTTTATCAGGATTTGCTTGAATTCAGCCCGGATGTAGCCGGTATTATGAGAAGTCAGTGCAGCACATATATTTCATATGCTTATGAAGAACTAGGGGCTATCGACTTTTATTTTGATGAAAACGATTTGTTAAGCTGGATTGTCTTTTGCGCTTATTAATGCTGTGAGAATTTTTTAATTTTTACCTCTTGACAAAACAAAAACACTGTGTTACAATACAAATACCATAAAGAGTGATGCGAGGGACAGACCCGATGACCATCCGGCAACCTGCAAAACGCAAGGTGCTAAAGTCTGACCGATGGTGTGAGAAATACAGATGTTCCGTCACATCCATCGGAAACGATGGGTGTGATTTTTTATTTTCCCCTCTCTTTGTGGCTTGCGCATGAAGGGAGGTTTTTCTATGTCGCGCATTAAATCATTGCTATCTACTTACAATGGCAGAATCTATGTATACCTTGCAACCGAGGCTATCGGCAAACAATTTTTATGGGACGCTGAAAACGAAGGATTTACCTTTCGTGACGGTGTAAAGCCTACGCAGCGTGAAACAGACTCTATTTTTGCCGTAAACGATGATTTAACAATCAACTATGTTGGATTTGTCGGTCATATGGCATATCAAGCGGCGGACAAAATAGGAAAACAACGATTGATAAGAATCGACTACCGGAAAATCTTGAAATGCTCAGAGTGAACGCAAACACATATCGGGTTTCATATAAAAACTGGACAGCTTACAAATGTAAACTGTCCCCGGTATTTTATTCTGCAAGTAGCTCCCGCTTGTACTTATAGTAGGTATTACGCGCAATTCCTATCATCCGCATACATTCCAAATCGTTCAGAGAACCGTTAAAATCCTTTGAATACTTCATAATATCCGCTTTGGCTGCAATGCTTTTCTTTGTGATGAGTTTTGCGCCGGACTTCTGCCCTATCTGTTTCCCGTTGAGTCTGGCGGTCTCTATGCCTTCTCTGGTTCGTTGGTGCAGGTCGGCAACCTCTTTTTCCGCTTGTTCAAAGGCAATAACAATTTGTTCTTTGGCAAGTTCCATCAAGTATTCATTGACAGCCTTTAATATAATGTCGGTCTTTGTGCCTGTCAATGCAATATGATTATCCAGCGCTTTTTTATAAACCGTGGTATTAATGTGCGGTTCTTTGAGAAACACAAGCTCGATTCCGGCATCGAATAACTTTTGGTATGTTTCAAAGCCTTCGGCGGCGTTTCTGCTCATTCTTGACACGCTGTCAAAAACAATTAAATCACCTGCTTGAACGGTGCGCCGTAGTTGTTCCCATTTCTTGCGCCCGTCCGTTTTAGTGCCGGTGTATATCTCTTGATAAATTACTGCTTTAGGGTACTGATTGTGTATATTTCTGATTTGTCTTTCAATACTTTGCTTTTGGGTGCTGATTCTGCAATATCCGTATTCTGCCATTTTGTTTTCCTCCTGTATTAAATTTATCGACCGTCACTTTTGATACGACGGAAAATTAAATTTGAGTTCCGTTTGCTATAACTTTTGATACTTTTTCAAACACGTTTCTTTTGAGACTCTGTATCTGAAAGTAAAGGCGGCGTATTGCAGCCGCCTTCAGGCTAAATAACTTGTAACTGTAATTTTGGATTGCTTGTAACAGTTTCAGAACCATATAAATCCCTGATTTCATCCAGAGAATATATTTTGCTGTGGCTTTTTCTATAACCATCAGTGTGATAGTACCAGGCAACCTTCGATTTGCTGAATCTAAATTTCAGATGCTTTAATACTTCTCTGTGCTGGTAGGTCTCGCCAGTTATCCAAATCCACGAGCCGCAAATCTCGATAGTGATATTTTGCAGATTAATTATGCGATTGATAATGTCTTTGAATTCCGCTGCGGTCTCTGTTGTTTCCGCTTTGGCGGTGTAAGTCTTGCCATCTGCGGTCTGGTGTGTATTCTTTAAAGCTGCAAACAGGTGGTCATATTCGGCGTTTATCTCTTGCATATCTTTGACCGAGCCGCCGACATCGGGATGGTGCTGCATTGCTAATTTCTTATATTCCTTTTTGAGTTCCTCCAGCGTGTGCGGACTGTTAAACCATTTCATGTTATTACCTCTTTCCATATGTTTGTTGTATCAACTTACAAACATATTATACACAATTATCTGTGTAATTTCAAGAGGTAAATTGCACAAATATCTGTGTATTTATATGTGCAGATTTTACATTGATTTCTGTGTAATTATATGATAGAATAGAATAAATAAAATTGGAGGTACTATAATGCCGCTTGTATATAAGATGGATATATTAAAAGCTCTAAAAGATAAAGGCTATAACACTAATGTTTTACGGAAAGAAAAACTGCTTGCCGAAGGCGTGATTACTTCAATTAGAAGCGGAAAGCCTATTTCATGGGCTAATATAGAGAAGCTATGCAAATTACTTCAATGTCAGCCGGGCGATATAATCGAATATATCGAGGGCAAAAACGAGGAAAGTATAAAATGAAAAACAGCAGTTGGAAATACCCATTCCCCACGTTTGCCGACAAAATGTTTGACGGCAACAAAGACGGAAAGCTGGATGCTTTTGAAACGGCGTTTCGTGACGCACATCTTGACGAGATGAGCTGAAAAACAGAAAAAACCGGAATGCAATCGAAAAGAACATTTAAGTCGGAACGGAATACAAACCAAGAACAAATTAACAAGGCCGCGCCCGGAGTTGCTCAGTTTATTATTGTCTTAATTGCCATTGTATTGTTGATTGGTGGCTTTATTTTTGCCCTAACGACAAGCGGAACGCTGTTTGTTCGTGCTGTGATATTATTCGCAGCCATCGCAGCCGCGTCCCGGTTGTTAAAATTCATCGGATTTTATAAGTAGTAGGAGAGAGGGATATAGATGCTGAAAGCACGGATGAATTAACCGCTCATGAAATAAATTGGAGCGGGCATAACCGAAAAAAACTAAATAAAAAACCTATAAAGAGAGACGTTAGGGACAGCCCCTTTGACCGTCCAGCAACCTACCGATATGGCAAGGTGCTAAAGGCTGATTCTATAGGTACAACTATGCACCTATAGAAACTATGGGTGCTTTTTTATTCTCTTTATAGGTTGAAAAGGAATGATAACCTATGAAAGAGAACAAAAGAGCTTATAAACCACCGTGATGAACAGTTTGTAGAATAACTTGCATATCAGATTTAAAGCGCTGTAATTTAAAAAATTTTTGTTGCTGCCCCGACAGCTTAACCGGGAGAAAGAGAACATCATGAAAAAATATATGGATTTATCGCCTAAGATTCGAGCTATTTTTGAAAAATTCGGTTTCGTGAAGATAGAAAATAGAGGAAAGCCATATTATAAAGGGTTAAAAGAAGGAAAAATATTCCGCGTTGCTTCTTCAAACAAATTGAAAGAGTTAAAAGATGGTGCGACAGAAAAGAAATACGGGCATGTGAAGTTAAGACAAACAGACGGCACATTTAAAACCGAAGCTGTACATCGTCTTATCGCTGAATCAATTCCAAATGAGGAAAACAAGCCGGTTGTACATCACAAGAAGATAGCCAGGAATGAAAACAGGATTGACGATTTGGAATGGGTAACATATAAAGAAAACACTGCTTATTATATGAAACAATGCAAAAAAGGCCAAGAAGAGGTGAGATGATTATTACCAGCGATAACATTATTGTTGTAGATAGCATTATGGGAAGCGGAAAAACATCGTGGGCTATTGATTACATAAACAAAAATCCAGATGAAAAAATCCTTTATGTCGCTCCATATTTGGAAGAGGCAGAGCGTATCGGAAAAAGCGTAGAGCGTGAAGTCAAATATCCAAAAAATAAAGGCAATGGAAAATTAGGAGATATCCAAGATTTGCTAAAATCCAAAAAAGACATAGCAAGCACACATGCACTTTTTTCGATGCTTACTGATGGTAGTAAAGAAGCTGTAAAGGAAGGGGAATATACATTGTTTTTAGATGAAACCATAGCCGCTATTGAACCCTATGATTTAAAGTATAAAGACGATATTGATTATCTGATTCAAAAGGGCAGCATTACGATTGATAGAGATGGATTTGTCAATTGGATGGATGAGGATATGGACACAAGATATAATCCAATAAAGGCACTTGCTCTAAATCATAGCTTATTCTTTGTTAACAGAAAGCTCCTCATGTGGAGGTATCCACCGGAAATATTTACGCTATTTAAAAAGGTTTACATTTTAACATATTTGTTTCCGTCAAGCATACTAAAGTACTATTTTGATTTTTGTAAAATATCATACATAGTGAAAAGTATAAAGATGGAGGGAGAAAATTACACTTTATGTGATTACTTCGAGCCAGATAAAAGAGCATTTAAAGAAAAGATTCATATATACAACAAAGCGGATTTGAATGATTGTTTTACTCAGAAGTCAACATCGTTATCTGCTGCGTGGTTTAAAGACACTAAGAATGCAAGCAAAATAAAGATACTCAAAAATAAAATATATAATTATTTTACAAACAAATGTAAAGCGAGGAATGAAAACATAATATGGACTACATTTAAAGATGCTCAATTCAAACTAAAGGGAAAAGGTTACAGCACACGATTTGTTTCCTGTAATTGCAGAGGCAAAAATGAGTATTCAAATGCAAAATATCTTTGCTATGCATTAAATTCCTACCCAAATGTTGGTGTAACTCAGTTTTTATATCAGCATAAAATCAAGATAAGTCAAGATTTATATGCTCTTTCCGAAATGGTACAATGGATATGGAGAAGTAATATAAGATGTGGAGGGGAAATCTATATCTATATCCCATCTAAACGAATGCGCAAACTGCTAATGGATTGGCTTGAAAAAGATGACAGCGAAATTATTTTAGGAAGTCTACCTTCCTGAAACTCATTTTAAACCTTCAAAGTAGGAGTGTTTAAAAGATATTTTGTTAAAAGAGAAAGAAGGGAACACTATAAATTAAAGTGTGTAGAAACATATTTCCAAAACTGATTCAAGATGAATTGTTAATTATACGACATTGGAAATATGCGATGCGGGAAATGAACATTTCCCGACATCGTAACAATTCACGATTTTACACATCTTAACGGTTGATGTGGAATCATATTCCAGTGTTGGTTTCTTAACAATTTTCAAGCAAACCTATTTAATAATTGTTTTTCGGTGGCGTTTCGGCACACCTCAAATTAGGAGCGTTTAGAAGCCATGAACAGTAGATTTTTTTCGGTTTCGGTGCAAAGAATTATAACGGTTTTTAATTCAAGTATTGAAATTCAGATGAGATTCTGTTATAATATCCATGCAAGGTTTGATACTATGTTAAAGGGCGAAGCCAAACAGTAACCAAAAGGCAAAACCAAATATAAAATTAGACCTTGCAGATGAATTTCCGCAAGGTCTTTTTTTGCGCCGAAAGCCTTGCAGCACGGGCAAAAATGTAAATAAAACTGGGATTTTATCGACATCTCCGACAAGCGGAACTTCTAAAGCGGCTTGCCCCGAATTTGATAATGTGGTTTGCCCGAAAACAATTCGGTAACGTGATACCGAGCGACAACCGAAAAATAACAGAAAAACGACCCTGCGGATGAATTTCCGCAGGGTCTTTTTTTACTTTCCGAAAAAACTCCGTCTGCGCGGTTTGCAGACGGAGTTTTCGGATTTTTTATTTTTTAATTTTCTTCGGAATTTTCCGAATTTTTCGGAATTTTCGAATTTTTCGGAATTTTCCGAATTTTTTAGAAATTGTCTCCGGAGTTTTCTTCAGAGTTTTCGTCGGGGTTTTCCTCGGGGTTTTCTTCGGCTTCGGCAAGCGCAGCGTCAAGAAGCTTTTCTATTCCCGTGTCGGAGTATCCGACGCTTTCCGCTTCCGTGTTTTCATTTTCGTTTTCCGCTCCCGAGCTTTCGGAGTTTTCGAGCTCTTCGGCTTCTTCCGATTCTTCGGATTCTTCGGATTCTTCCGATTCTTCGGCTTCTTCCGATTCGTCTTTCGCTATCTTCTCGGTATAAGCGAAGTTTACAACCTTCGCGCCGTCGTCAAGCTTTATTATTTTAACTCCCGCGGCACTCCTGCTGTAGATCGGAATGCCGTCGACCGGGGTTTTTATAATTATTCCCGTGTCGGTGATGAGAAGAAGGTCCTTGTCCTCGGAAATTATCTTTATGCCGCAGAGCTTTCCGGTTTTTTCGCTGAGGCTGTGACATATAACTCCCTGAATTCCTCGCCCTTTCGCGTCAAACTGGGACGCTTCGCACCTCTTTCCGTACCCGTTTTCGGTGACCGTTATCAGCTTGTACTTTTCCTGCCACTCGGGAGTGTTCACAATAAGCGCCGCGCCGACGACGCAGTCGCCGCTTCTCAGCCTTATGCCGCGCACTCCTCTCGCGCTTCTTCCGACGATCGTTACATAGCTCTCGGAAAATCTCGCGCCGAGCCCGTCCCTTGTCGCAATAAGAACGTCGCATTTGCCGTCCGTTCTCGAAACAAAGATGAGCTCATCCCCCTCGTCGAGGGTGATTGCGATTTTTCCGCCCTTTCTCTTGTAGCTGAATTCGGAAAGGGGAGTCCTCTTTATTACTCCGCCGCGAGTGACCATTACAAGATATTCAAAGTCCTTGAACTCGGGTATCTCGATTACAGCCGTGACCTTTTCGTTTTCGCCGAGCTCGATAAGATTCACAATGTTGACGCCCTTTGCAGCGGGACCCGCCTCCGGTATCTGATATGCCTTTTTCGAGAACACCTTTCCCTTGTTTGTGAAAAGGAGAAGGGTCGAGTGGGAATTCGTGACAATGACTCTCTCAATAAAGTCCTCTTCCTTTGTCTTCATTCCCGTACGTCCGCGTCCGCCTCGGCGCTGCGCGGAATAAACGGACGACGCCTGGCGCTTGATGTACCCAGCGCTCGTCATCGTTATAACGCACTCGTGGCGCTCTATGAGGTCCTCGATGTCGATATCGTCCTGACTTTCGACAATGACCGTCCTTCTTTCGTCGCCGTATTTTTCCTTTATCTCGGAGAGGTCGTCCTTCACGATTTGTATGATCTTGTTTTTGTCAGCAAGGATAGCCTTCAGCCTCTCGATTGTGGCGTGGAGGTCGCTCAGCCTGTTTTCTATTTTTTCGCGCTCCATGCCGGTAAGCCTGCCGAGAGTCATCGAAACTATCGCCTGCGCCTGCTCCTCGGAGAGTGAGAACCTTGCCATAAGATTCGCCCTCGCCTCGGCGACGTCGGGTGAATTTCTGATTATGTTTACGACCTCGTCAATGTTGTCGACACAGATTTTGTATCCCTCGTATATGTGAGCCTCTTTTTGAGCCTTGTCAAGCTCGAATTTTGTCCTTCTCTCGATTACGTCCTCCTGAAACGCGACGTAGTTGTCTATAAGCTCAAGGAGGGTAAGGGTTTTCGGCTCGCCGTTCACAAGGGCTATCATGTTCACGGCAAAGGTGTCCTGAAGCTTCGTATATTTGTAGAACTGATTCAGAATTATCTGAGGATTTGCGTCTCTCCTGCACTCAACTACAATTTTGATACCGCTCCTGTCTGACTCGTCGCGGATATCGGTGACTCCGTCGATTTTCCTTTCCTTGCCCTGAACCTGCTCCGCCATTTGGGAAATCAGCATCGCCTTGTTCACCATATAGGGAATTTCCCTTATGATAATGCGTGACTCCTTTTCGTCAACGTCGGCGCGCGCTCTCATTATAACGCGCCCCTTTCCCGTGGAGTAAGCGCTGTGGATTCCCGCCGTGCCGTAAATCATGCCTCCGGTGGGAAAATCGGGCCCCTTTATAAAATTCATAACGTCAATTACCGAGGAGTCGGGGTTTTCCATTCGGTAGATAACGGCGTCTATCACCTCGGAGAGATTGTGCGGGGGGATATTTGTCGCCATGCCCACGGCAATACCCACGGTGCCGTTCACAAGGAGATTCGGAAAACGGGACGGAAGGACGGCGGGTTCGCTTCGGGTATAGTCGAAATTGGGAACCATGTCCACGACGTCCTTGTCGATGTCGCGCATCATCTCGTTTGAAATTTTGGCAAGTCTCGCCTCGGTGTAACGGTACGCCGCCGGCGGGTCTCCGTCAACCGAACCGAAGTTGCCCTGTCCCTGAACGAGGGGGTAGCGGTATGAGAAGGACTGAGCCATTCTCACCATTGTACCGTAAGCGGAGGAGTCGCCGTGCGGATGATATCTTGCGAGGACGTTACCGACTGTCGCCGCAGATTTTCTGAACGCGTTTGAGGAGGTAAGGTTATCCTCGAACATAGCGTAAAGGACGCGGCGCTGACCGGGTTTCATGCCGTCGCGCACATCGGGCAGGGCTCTGCTTGTGAGAACGGACATTGAGTAGGCGAGAAAAGCGTTTCTCACCTGTTCCTCCATATTTATCGGGACGATTTTCTGATTTTCGTATTCAATATTTCTGTCTGCTTTCATTTTTCCTCTCTTTTGGCATACGCACGTTGTTCGCACAGACCCATTAAAAAAGTTTTGCTCAAGCTTTTTCAAAAGTTAGCACAAACTCGTCCGGGAAGTTTTCGCGCGCCTTTTTCAAAAGGCGCCGGGGTTCGGGGCGGCGCCCCGAGACATGGCGTTTCTTTTGCAGCTTTTCTTGGACCCAAGGTCCCACGGTGCGCCTCTGGGTCAAAGAAAAGCGTCAGTGAAGTTAGTTTCTGAAAATGTTTTATCTTAAATTTTGAAGTTATTGCCTCGCCCCTTTATGCAGCGCGAACCGCCCAACGCTTTTTCTTGACTCAGAAGCGCAAGAAAAAGCTTTGCAAAAAGAACGCGTATCGGAGCTTTCGCGCTCTGCGGAGCGCGACGAGGGCTCTGCCCCTCGACCCCGCAAGCTTTTGAAAAAGCTTGACCAAAACTTTCCGAACAAGTTCGTGCGAACTGTAAAAAAGGCGCGCGAAAACTTTTGGGGTGGGTCTGTGCGAACATAGTGCGAAATTCGTCACTCCGCGGAAAGTCTCTCCGCCGTGCTCTCCGACGCCGCCTTCATCGCCTCTTCTATTCCGACGCCATTCTCCCTTGTCTCATATATGAATCTCGCAAGGTACATGTCCCCCGCGCCCTTGAATCTCTTTATCTTCACTCTCTTTGCCTCGCACTCGTACCTACCCTCGTCTCCGACGTACACGCTGCCGTCCTCTCCGAGCGTACAAAGCACGCAGACTCCCGTCTTTTCATATATCATCGCCGCCGCCTCGAGAGCCTCCTTTCTCGCCGCCTCTCCTTTTTCCTTTATCTCTCTTCCGACAAGGTGAGACAGCTCGTACAAATTCGGCTTTATAAGGTCGGGGTGAGCCTCCATTCCTATTCTCAAAAGCTCTCCGTCCGCGTCGAGCACCGTCTTTGCTCCGTTCTTCTTTGCGTTGAGTATGAGCATTTTATATATGTCTTTTCTGAATCCGGGGGGAATCGAGCCCGAGATTATTACTGTCTTTTCATTTTTCGCGGAGACCGCCGTGTCGTACATCGAAAGAAAGTTTACGACGTCCTCCATTTTCACCTCGTCCCCCGGCTCGTTCACTTCGTATCCCGCGCCGTCGGGGGCTATAATTTCTATATTATTTCTCATTCTTCCGCCGCATTTTACGGAAAAGAGATTAAGCTCCTCGTTTACGAGGGAGCGGTAAGCCGTCTCGCCCTCGTCTCCCTGGAGGATGCACATCACCTTTGAGTCGACGCCGAGTCTGTAGAGTTCGCGCGAGACGTTAATACCTTTCCCGCTGTAATTTATGTCGCTCATTTTTTCGGTTCTGTTAATTTCTCCTGCTTTCAGTGGGGAGGAGAGTGTATAAGTTCTGTCTGTCACCGGATTCAGAGTTACGGTTATGTATTTCATAAAAAACCTCCTGTTTGGTTTGAAATATTCGCACATTGTTCGCACAGACCAAGCACAAAAAGTTTTCGCGCGCCTCATCACGAGGCACAGATCCACTACGAAAGTTTTCGCGCGCCTTTTTCAAAGTTCGCACGAACTTGTTCGGAAA
>CANRNZ010000048.1 GCA_947632135.1 uncultured Clostridia bacterium | reverse complement strand
TTGCAAAGCTTTTTCCTCGGCTACTGAGTCAAGAAAAAGCGTCTGTCGGTTCGCGTTGCATAAAGGGGCTGGGCAATAACTTCAAAATTTAAGCTGAAAAATTTTCGGAAACTAACTTCACCGACGCTTTTCTTTGACGCAATCGGCGCAAAGAAAAGCTGCAAAAGAAACGCCATGTCTCGGGGCGCCGCCCCGAACCCTGCCGCCTTTTGAAAAAGGCGGGCGAAAACTTCCCAATGGGTTCGTGCGAACTTTGAAAAAAGCGGGCGAAAACTTCCCGAGGGGTTCGTGCGAACTTTGAAACTCAGCGCTCCGCCCTTCTTTTCGCGGCAGCAAGCGTGTTTTCAAGAAGAGTCGTTATCGTCATCGGCCCGACCCCGCCGGGAACAGGCGTAATGGCTGACGCAACATCCTTTACTCCCTCAAAATCAACGTCTCCGTGAAGCTTTCCGTCCTCGCCGCGGTTTATCCCGACGTCAATGACGACCGCTCCCTCTTTTACCATATCCGCCGTTACAAACCCCGCCTTGCCGACGGCGACGACAAGAATATCCGCGCGCCTCGTCACCTCGGCGAGATTTTTCGTTTTCGAATGGCATACGGTGACAGTCCCGTTCTCGTTCAAAAGCATCATCGCCATCGGCTTTCCGACAATATTGCTCCTCCCGATAACGACGCACTCCTTCCCCGCGACGTCGATTTTCTCATGTCTCAGCATCGTCATGATCCCCGCGGGCGTACACGGCAGATACCTGTAATCTCCCGTCATTATCCGCCCCGTGTTCTCAAGGTGAAATGCGTCGACGTCCTTTTCGGGCGGAATTGCCGCCGTCACCTTTTTTTCGTCGATGTGTTCGGGAAGCGGAAGCTGCACAAGTATCCCGTCTATTTTACCGTCCTCGGCAAGAGACTCTATTTTACAAAGAAGCTCATTCTCCGTCGTCTCACGGGGCATTTGAATAACCTCCGAGTAAAATCCCGCCTCAGCGCAGGCTTTATGCTTGTTTCTCACGTAGACCTGCGACGCCGCGTCGTCTCCGACGATTATCACCGCAAGGCCGGGAACGACGCCGCACTTTGCAAGCGCTGCCGCCTCATCGGCAATTCTCGCTCTCACTTCCCCCGCGATAAGCTTTCCGTCAATTATCTTTGCCATTTTACCGCCTCCGTTTCTCAGGCTCCACTATCGAAAAATCATTCCCGCATCATCATCGCCGTCGTCCGAGGCGGCAAAAGCTTTTCAGTAATCTTCCCCGTCGCCGCTTTCTCCGTCTCGCTCGTCGTCGTCTTCGCTCTCTTCCCCGTTCTCGTCCTCGTCGTCGTCGACGTCCTCGGCGTCGCCGCTCATATAAGCTCCGACAGGCTCCGCGCTTCCTTTTTTAAGCCTTACCTGCCCGAGAATAAGCAAAGCCAGTCCCGCGACGAATATAATTCCCGCAAGAACCTGCGAGACTCTGAGCGGGCCGACGTAAAGACTGTCTGTCCTCAGCCCCTCAATAAGCATTCTCCCGAGCCCGTACCACGTCATATAGAAAAGGAACACCTGACCGTGATACTTCTTCTTTTTGTAGAAAACCGCGATAAGTATAAACCCGACAAGGTTCCACAGCGACTCATAGAGAAACGTTGGGTGATAAAACGTCTCCGACGAAAACGTGACTCCGTCATACGACTTTGATAGGCCCATTCTGAGAAAGGACGTCGTCTCGCCGCCGTGCGCCTCGCTGTTTGTGAAATTTCCCCAGCGCCCGACGATCTGACCGAGCATAACGGAAGGCGCCGCGATATCGAGAAGAACGGACGGACGCATTCTCTTGATTTTTGCAAATATGAGAATAGTTATAAGTCCCGCAATTACGGCGCCGTAAATGGCAAGCCCGCCGTTCCAGATTGCGACAATGTTGTAAAGGGTGCGCCCGATGTTTCCGGGCTCCCTGAACTCGTCGAACCTGAATATGACATAATAAAGCCTTGCGCCGATAATACCGAAAATAAGTGAAAATAAAGTCATGTCGAGTATATCGTCAAACTTTACCTTTTCAGTCTTTGCCCTCGTCGACGCGTACCAGAACGCAAGAATCATACCGATGCAGATTATAATGCCGTACCACCTTATCTCAATACCGGTATTTCCGATTCTGAACGCCACGGGGTCGAGCTTGAATCGCCCGATTCCGAGTCCGGGAAAGGACACATAATTCTGCGCAAAAGTATCCGCTATCATTTTGACATTTCCTCCACTGGTTGTTATATTGATTTTGGACTTGTTCTCTTGAATTTTTTCTGTTCTTACCTGTTATTTTGTTATTTATCTGTTAATTTTTGTTATTTTTATTACCGCTTTTTTATCGTATCCGCCGTACTCCGCGCCGGGAAATTTCCAAAACGCAGATATCGTAAATAAAAATATTAAAATCCCGCTCAGCTTTCCCAGTTGTGATAGATTTCCTGAACGTCGTCGTTGTCCTCAAGATGCTCTATGAGGAGATTCATATTCTTTATATCGTCCTCGTTTTCAAGGGTGATATAGCTCTGCGGTATCCTGTCGAGCTCCGCCGACTCTATCTTGTATCCGAGTGATTCAATGGCGTCGCGCACACTGTCAAGGTCGTCGGGCTCAGTGTATATTTCAAACGCTCCGTCCTCCGCGGCAAAATCAGCGGCGCCCGCCTCAAGAGACGCCTCCATAAGAGCGTCCTCGTCGATATCGCCGTCCTCATTCAGAACTATGATAACGCCCTTGTCGTCGAACATGTACGAAACGCACCCCGACTGACCGAGATTTCCGCCGTACTTGTCAAAATAATGGCGCATCTCGGAGGCAGTCCTGTTTCTGTTGTCCGTCGCCGTCTCGACAATGACCGCAATCCCCGACGGGCCGTACCCCTCGTATACGATCTCCTCGTACGCCGCGCCCTCGCCGCCGCTCGCCTTCTTTATCGAGCGCTCGATATTGTCGTTCGGGACGTTGCAGCTTTTCGCCTTGGCGATAAGATCCCTCAGCTTGCGGTTCACATTCGGGTCCGGTCCGCCCTCTCTCACCGCAATGGCAATTTCCTTGCCGATTTTCGTAAAGACCTTCGCTCTTTGAGCGTCCGTCTTTTCCTTTTTGTTTTTAATATTGTTCCATTTGCTGTGTCCTGACATAAAAATTATACCTCGCAACAGTTTTTCGGCAGAGCCTCAGGTTTATATGTTTATTCTAAAATAATACAGACTTGTAAATACGCGCCGTCAAATCTTCTCGGGCGTCCTCAGACAGATGAGCCTCAGCGCGTTTCCTATAACAGTCTTTGCCGCGAGAGTCAGCGCGAGTCTTGATTTCCTCACCCCGTCGCTCTCTGCGGTAATTATCTGACAGTTGTGATAAAAACGGTTAAATGCCGAGCACACGTCGATAATGTACCTCGTTATTACCGACGGCTCATAATCATTAAGAGCGCCGACGACCTTCTCGGGAAACAGCGACAGCGTTTTGAGAAGCTCCCTCTCGTCCTCGCACGTAACTGTAACGCTCTCATTTTTGCAAATGGAGCCGCCCGCCTTCGAAAGAACGCTGCACGTCCTCGCATAGGTGTACTGCGCATAAGGGCCCGTGTTCCCCTCAAAGCTCAGCGCGGAGTCCATGTTGAAGTTTATATCCTTTATCCTGCCGTTGTACAGATAGTGGAATACAATCGCCCCGACGCCGACAGCCTCCGCCGTCTCGTCCCTGTTTTCAAGGTCGGGATTCTTTTCGTCCATTATAACGCGGACCTTGTCAATCGCCATACGGAAAAGGTCGCGCAAAAGAACTACGTTGCCGGTCCTCGTGGCAAGCTTAGCTCCGTCAATACTCACAGTCCCGTAAGGCACGTGAACGAGCTTATCGGTCCAGTCGTACCCCATAAGCTCCAAAACCTTGAACAGCTGAGCAAAATGAAGGCTCTGCCCCGCCGAGGTCACGTATACGCACTTATCAAAATCATACGTTTCCTTCCTGTAAACGGCGGCGGCGATATCCCTTGTGGGATAAAGGGTCGAGCCGTCCCGCTTCAGTATGAGAAACGGCGGCATACCGTATTTTTCAAGGTCTATAATGCTCGCCCCGTCGTCGAGCTTCAAAAGACCGTCGTCCCTCATCTTTTGAATAAGGGGCGCGAGCTTGTCGACGTAAAAGCTCTCACCGCTGTAGCTGTCGAACTCAATGCCGAGCATATCGTAAGTCGTTTTGTATTCTCTGAGACTGATATCGACAAACCACCGCCAGAGCTCCGTCGACTCGGCGTCCTTTTCCTCAAGCTTTTTAAACGCGGCTCTCGCCTCGTCGTTCAGCGACAAGTCTTTTTCCGCCTCGGCGTGGAACTTCACATAGAGAGCGACAAGCGCGTCGACGCCGCCGTTTTCTATCTCGTCTCTCACGCCCCACCTTTTGTACGCGACAATAAGCTTTCCGAACTGAGTGCCCCAGTCGCCGAGATGATTTATGCCGACGCATTTGTATCCCGAAAACTCATGAAGAAGCCTCAGAGAATGACCGATGACAGTCGTTCCGAGATGACCTATATGAAACGGCTTTGCGACGTTCGGCGAGGAATAGTCGAAAACTGCCGTCTTGCCCTTTCCGATATCGTTTGAGCCGTACCTGTCCCCTCCCGACAGAACGGAGCGTAGAACGCGCTCTGTAAGATAGGAGTCGGACATTTTAAAATTAAGATATCCCGATACGGAAGCGACCTCCTTTACGTCAGGGCCGAAGTCGTACCTTGCAAGAGTGTCGGCAATGACGGCGGGAGACTTTCTGAAAACGCGGCTCAGCTTAAAGCACGGGAAAGCGACGTCGCCCATTGTCCCGTCGGGGGGATATTCCATCATCGAAACAATATCGCAGTCCGAAATGTCGCATCCGGGGAAACACTCTGCCGCCGCCCTTTTCAGACAGTCTGCGATTTCAGTTTTAAAGTTCAGCATCTTTCCTCCGTAAAGACAAAATCAACCCTTGTCCACCAGACTGAGCTGCTCTTCCCTGTAAAGGCTGGACTTTTTCGCCTGTCTTTCAAGCAAATCATGAATACGCTTTGCGGGATTGAGAAGAGTGCTTATGCTCTCGTCGTGATTGAGAGTATCTATTATGTAAGCGACATACTTGCAGAGATTGACCTGAGTGAACCAAGGCTTTTCGAGCAGCTCCTTCGGAGCATAAACGAGATTCGTCGAGAAAAGCTGAGTAAATATGCCGTCGTTGTACGCCTTTTCAATAGCCTCATAGCCGTTTGTAAAAATCGAGAACGTAAGGAAAAGGAAGATTCTCTTAGCTCCTTTTTCCTTAAGCTGAAGGGAAACGTCAAGAATAGACTCGCCCGACGAGAGCATGTCGTCTACAACAATAACGTCCTTGTCCCTTATATCGCGCCCGAGGTACTCGTGAGCCTCTATGGGGTTCTTGCCGTCCACGATTATCGAGTAGTTGCGTCTCTTGTAGAACATTCCGAGCTCAATTCCCATGACCGAGGCGTAGTACATACTGCGCGACATCGCGCCCTCGTCGGGGGAAATAACCATTATGTCGTCCTTTCCGAGACTGATATCGGGGTACTTTTTCGTCAGCGCCTTCAGCATCTGGTAAGTCGGTCTGACATTGTCAAAACCGCTGAGAGGAATAGCATTTTGAACTCTGGGGTCATGAGCGTCAAAAGTAACTATGTTTGAAACACCGATGTTGACAAGCTCCTGAAGCGCCATCGCGCAGTCAAGGGACTCTCTCGTCGTGCGCTTGTGCTGGCGTCCTTCATAAAGCATGGGCATGATAACGGAAATTCTTCTCGCCTTTCCGCCGACCGCGGCAATTATCCTCTTGAGATCCGCGAAATGGTCGTCCGGGCTCATCGGAACGTCCTTCCCGTACATTTTGTACGTAACGCTGTGATTGAACATGTCGGTAAATATGTAGATGTCATGCCCACGCATAGACTCGCGGATTATGGCCTTCGCCTCGCCCGAGCCGAACCTCGGGCAGTCAACGTCAATAAGATAAGTTTCCTCATCGCCGTGACGTCTCCACTCTCTGAGGTACTCGTCCACCTGAGACACAAAGTCCTCACAGCCCTTCATGCCTATAACACCGAGCTCACCGTACAAATCCATCGAAATAACCCCCTGAATTTATATTTTACGCGCGCATATTATTCCCGCGTATATTTTTATCTTTATTATAGTATACCACGAAGCAAAAATGCTTGCTTGCAAAGGCATTTTTGCGAGGCCGTCAATATCGAGCCTGCGGTAAAACCGCAGCAAAAGCCGAGCTTTTGGGATTTGCAAAGCAAATCCGCGAAGATATTATACCACGAAGCAAAAATGCTTGCTTGCAAAGGCATTTTTGCGAGGCCGTCAATATCGAGCCTGCGGTAAAACCGCAGCAAAAGCCGAGCTTTTGGGATTTGCAAAGCAAATCCGCGAAGATATTATACCATAAAATTAGCCGAGGATTGTCCGAAAACAGGATTTTTTAAAAACAAAAATACATGAAATTAAATAAAAAATCCTTCAAAAATTCGTGAAAATTCACCTTTTGCCGTTTATAAACGCTTATTTGCGACCTTAGTATTTTATTTTCCGCGCTCAACAAGGCGAAGAAACCTCTCATACGCCGCGTCCCACATAGCGCGGCGCTCGCCGCTCGGTGAGTAAACCGCAACGTCAAACGAATCGCGTATGACGCGCCGCGCCTCGGAAATTCCCGAAAGCTCTCCCGAGGCAATAAGCTGCATTGAAAGATTTCCTATAGCCGTCGCCTCAACGGGCCCCGCGCAGACTGTTTTGCCCGTGCAGTCGGCGGTGTACCGACATAAAACCTTCTCCTTTGTCCCGCCTCCCACAATGTTCACGGCGGAATATTTCTTCGAGCAGAGCTTCTCAAGCTTTTCGGCGGTATAACGGTACTTCAAAGCGAGACTTTCGTAAATACAACGAACGATCTCGCCGACTGACTCGGGACGCCCCTGCCCCGTTTTGACGCAGTATTCGCGTATCCTCTCGGGAATGTTTCCCGCGGTGTTGAAGGACGCGTCGTCGGGGTCGATTATATATTTCAGCATGTCGGCATTCTCCGCGGCGCCCTCAAGCTCGTCAAAGGACAGCTCCATGCCCTCGCGCCTCCATTGGCGGCGAGACTCCTGAATGAGCCACAAGCCCATTATATTCTTCATTACGTTGATTTTTCCGCCGACGCCGCCCTCGTTTGTAAAGCTCAGGCGCTCCGACTCCTCGTTTATAATCGGGCGCTCGTTTTCTGTACCCATAAGGGACCACGTTCCGCTGCTTATAAAGAGAAAATCCTCTTCTTCGGCGGGTATCGCAAGAACCGCGGAGGAGGTGTCATGAGACGGAACGCTTACAACAACCGCTCCCGTCCCGCCTGTCTCCTCGTCGACGGAGTCCGAAAGACGCCCGAGAATATTCCCCGGCATAACGACCGGCGAAAAGAGCCTTTCGGGTATCCCGAGTCTGCAAAGCACTTCGGAGGAAAACTCCCGCCGCTCGGCGTCCATCAGCGCCGTAGTTGACGCGATGGTATACTCCGACGCCGTCCTGCCCGTCAGAAAATAAGCGAGCAAATCGGGCGTCAGCAGCATTTTCTCGGCGTTTTCAATCAGCCACGGACGGTTTGTCATATCGGCGCTCATCTGAAACACCGTGTTGAAGCTCATCGACTCGATTCCCGTCACCTTGTAAAGCTCGGCATACGGCACCTTCGAATATACCCTTTCCATCTCGGGCAGAGTTCTCTCGTCCCTGTAATGGTAAGGAACCGACAAAAGCTGACCGCTCTTGTCTATGTATCCGTAATCGACTCCCCACGTGTCGATTCCGACAGTGTCGACTCCGCCCTCGGCGGAGCACTTTAAAATCGCCGTCTTTATCTCGTGCAGAAGTCTCAGAGTATCCCAGTAAAAGCTCCCGTTTATCAAAAGCGGGTCATTTGAAAAGCGGTGAATCTCTCTCAAAACCATCTTTCCGTTCTCAAGAGTTCCGACTATTCCGCGCCCGCTCGACGCGCCGAGATCTATTGCCAAAGCTTTCTTTGCCATATAAAGCCTCCGTATTTAATATTTGTCTTTATCGCTTTATCGCTGTTTTCCGTATTTTCAGATATCGCGGCTCGTTTATCCCGCGCGCTGCCGCATTCTTCCCTCTTTGTCTGTATTATACATTTTTTAAAGGCAGTAGTCAACAATTTTCAGCGTCTGTGATAAAACTTTATTCAATTTAATTTAAAGAAGGCGACGGGAACAATCGCATAGTCACCGAAAAGAGCACGCGTGAGGCGGCGCGGTTCGGAGCCCCCACGTTAAGGCGAGGGAAAAATTTATTGTACACATTTAAATTCGCATAAACGAAATCAAATAAAGTCAAATAAAATCAAACAAAAGCAAAAAGAGACCGCGCGCGTGTTGACGTGCAGCCTCTTTGAGGTAGTCTTACTTGTATTTACGCTTGCGGGCAGCCTCTGACTTTTTCTTTCTCTTCACGCTGGGCTTCTCGTAGCACTCTCTCTTGCGAAGTTCCGCCTGAATACCCGAACGCTGACACTGACGCTTAAAACGACGAAGCGCGCTATCAAGGGACTCGCCCTCTTTTACTCTTATTTCTGCCATATCTGTTTCCCTCCCTTCGCTTTAAGCAGCTCAGAATTCCGATTTGACGTCAAACGTACCGCGATAGAAAAAACGCATCGAAATCTCCATATAATTATATACCGTATTTCTCTCTGTGTCAATAAGGAATTTTCCGTTTTTTCACCGTTTTTTCAAAAAACATCAAAAAACGTTTACAATGTCTTCACTTTGCGACAATATTTACGATTTTCCCGGGCACGTAAATTTCTTTTATGATATTCTTGCCAATCAGTATCTCCCGTATCTTCTCGTCGGACTTCGCCGCCGCGATGACGCTCCCCGCGTCCGCGTCGGCGGGGACCTTCACCGTTGAGCGGAGCTTTCCGCAAACCTGAACGGGCACCTCGATTGTCGCCTCGACAGTTTTCGACTCGTCGTATGTCACCCACTCTGACTCGCAGAGCATACCGCCGAAGCTCATTCTCTCCCATATCTCCTCCGTGACGTGAGGCGCAAAAGGATTAAGAAGAGTAATAAACGCTCTCAGCTCCCCGCGAGTTATCTCCCCGCGGTCGTATATCTCGTTGAGAAGAGTCATAAGAGACGCTATCGCAGTGTTGTACTTCAGAGTGTCAATATCGTTTGTGACCTTCTTTATCGTCCTGTGGAAAGACGCCTCAAGCTCGGGCGAGAAGGAGTCGGACTCCGTCACGATTTCGGTGAGATTCCAAACTCTGTCAATAAAGCGCTTGCAGCCCTTCACACCGTTTTCCGACCACGGAGCGGCCTTTTCATAGTCGCCCATAAAGAGAGCGTAAGTGCGCAGAACGTCGGCTCCGTACACGTCAATAACGTCATTAGGGTCGACGACGTTCCCCTTCGACTTGCTCATCTTCTCTCCGTCGGGCCCGAGTATAAGCCCCTGAGCGGTTCTTTTCGCATAAGGCTCCGAGTACGGAACAAGCCCGAGGTCGTACAAAAACTTGTACCAGAAGCGCGAGTAAATAAGGTGACGCGTAACGTGCTCCATTCCGCCGTTGTACCAGTCGACGGGGAGCCAGTATTTCATCTTCTCATACGACGCGAAGGCGTCGGAGTTGTGCGGGTCGATGTAGCGGAGAAAATACCATGACGAGCCCGCCCACTGCGGCATCGTGTCGGTTTCCCGCTTTGCGTCTGCGCCGCATTTCGGACATTTGCAGTTTACAAAGTCTTGAACTTTTGCAAGAGGGCTCTCCCCGTCGCTGCCCGGCTCAAAGTTTTTCATTTCGGGCAGTCTCAGCGGAAGCTCCTCATAGGGGAGCGCGACTACTCCGCAATGCGGGCAGTGAACGAGCGGAATCGGCTCGCCCCAGTAACGCTGACGGTTAAACGCCCAGTCCTTCATCTTATACTGAACGCCCGCTTCACCGATACCCTCCTTTTCGAGATAGGAAATCATTCTCTCGATTGAATCCTTCTTGTTTGTAAGACCGTTCAGAAATCCCGAATTTACGACCTCGCCGTCGCCGGTGTAAGCCTCTTTTTCGATATCTCCGCCCTTTATGACCTCGATAATGTCAATTCCGAACTTCTTTGCAAAATCGTAGTCTCTCCCGTCGTGCGCGGGAACGGCCATTATTGCGCCCGTGCCGTACCCCATCATGACATAGTCCGAAATATATATCGGAATTTCCTTTCCGTTCACGGGGTTAATCGCCGACAGCCCCTCTACCTTGACTCCGGTCTTGTCCTTTACAAGCTGAGTACGCTCAAATTCCGTTTTCTTCGCGCACTCGTCTCTGTATGCCTCGACCTCGCCTATATTCTTTATAACGCCGCGGTGCCTTGTGAGCATCGGATGCTCGGGCGCCATTACCATAAACGTCACGCCGAAAAGAGTGTCGGGACGCGTCGTATATATTTTCAGCCTTTCGCCGGCGCCCTTTACCTCGAAATTAACGAACGCGCCCTTTGATTTGCCTATCCAGTTTACCTGCTGAAGCTTGATGTTCGGAAGGTAGTCGACCTCGTCAAGCCCCGCGAGCAGCTTGTCGGCATACTCCGTTATCCTCAGATACCAAACGTCCTTCGACTTTTGCACAATGTCGCTGTGGCATATGTCGCACTTTCCGCCTTGTGAATCCTCGTTTGAGAGAACTACCTTGCACGACGGACAGTAGTTCACAAGAGTCTTGTCTCTGAAAACAAGACCGTTTTCGAACATTTTCAGAAATATCCACTGCATCCACTTGTAGTATTCCTCGTCCGTCGTATCGACGACTCTGTCCCAGTCGAAGGAATAACCGACCCTTTTCAGCTGATTTGTGAAATTTTTTATGTTGGAATCGGTGACCTCTCTCGGGTGGATACCCGTTTTTATGGCGTAGTTTTCGGTCGGCAGACCGAACGCGTCAAAGCCTATCGGAAAGAGCACGTTGTACCCCTCCAGACGTTTTTTCCTCGACAGCACCTCAAGGCCCGAATATGCCTTTATGTGCCCGACGTGCATGCCCGCGCCGCTCGGATACGGGAACTCCACCAAAGCGTAAAACTTCGGTTTTTCGGAATTGTCCTTTGCCTTAAAAACGCCTTTTTCCTCCCAAATTTTCTGCCACTTTTTCTCCGTTGACGAAAAATCGTATTTCATTGCGTCACCCCGATAAATTATAAATTATAAAATAAGAAAATTAAGAAAATTAAAATCGCTGAAAAAATTAAAATCGCCCGAAAAAAATATACCCGTCCCAAATTTCACTTTGAGACGGGTGTTTTCCATCCGCGGTACCACTCAAATTGCGGCATAAAGCCGCCTCTCACGGGCAAAAAGCCCAAAACGCATTCACGCAGCGTCACGGGAGGTATCTACTCGCCGAAAAAAAACGGTTTTCCGACCTCCGGCTCGAAAGTGAGGGGTACTAAGGCAAATCAGCGCCGACTCGCACCGACCGTCGGCTCTCTGAGGCGTCAAAGCCATACCTTCTTTGTCACAGCCTTTGTTTTAAGTTTTTCATATTTTACCACAGGAAAGCGCTTTTGTCAATATTTTTTATCGGCTTGTCAGTCCTCAATTCATTGTATTATGGAATGCGAAAGGTGATCGCCCCATAGCGGGAGCGCCGATCGCATTATTTTTTTTGAAAGGAAGCGCTAAAAAATGATTTACACAATCGAAAAGCGGGACGTCTTCGGCGGCGGGACTGTAACGACGCATTGGGAAGTTATAAGTTATACACACATAACGCCCATAGGCATATACGCAGGCGGGAAAACGCTAAAAAGCGGGACAAAAAGGCAATGCGAAAAATACTGCCGAACAAAAGGAATTACGCCGCAAAAGAAAGAATGGAGGATCACAGATGAACAACTTTGAAAAAATAACAGTTTCGGCGGGTGTGCTTTCTGATTTTCTCCGAGTGCTTCCCGTAATTGAAGGCCCGTGGGACAAAGAGTTTCAAAAGCGCTTCTGCCAAAACTGCCGGGCAAGCGGGCAGGAAAGTTGTAACAACTATTGTCCGGACGCAGACAAAAGAAACAATCCGGAATGGTGGCTTTCACTTGAAGCAAAGGAGGAAACAAAGTTTGAAACAAATAACTAACCATGTCTCTGAAAAAGAGTATAACCAAAAGACCGTCTGAGCGGCGGTCAAAAAAATATGAGAAGCCACTACTGTTAATGTGCCTGAAGAACTAATGTGTTAAGGACATAACCCATATTTGCGAGGATTGAGATAGCTTGCTCCTGTGAAATAACACGAGCAGACGGAGGAGTTTCAGCCTTATGGTAAAGAGTAGGATTGTACGGCTCGTTTTTGGCAAGCATGTTGAAGATGGCGGTTAAAAGTTTCCTTGCAATAGCAACCTTGGCTTTTTGTCCGCCTCTGCGTTTTTTGAGTGCCAAATACTTTTCTCGAATTTCCGGGTGCTTTTCACTTCTGCTTGAAGCGATGGCAATCTGAATCAAAAGAGGTTTCAGATAAGCGCCGGATTTGCCGATCCGAGTAGTCTTTTTCTTGCCTGCGCTTTCATTGTTTTGCGGAGTGAGACCTGCCCATGAGCAAAGTTTTTTGGAAGTTTCAAAAACCGACATATCGACGCCAATTTCAGCAATAATGCGAATCGCAGTAAAAACATCGTTGATCCCCGGAACAGTCATGAGTAAATCAATTTGCGGAGTATACTTTTCGGCAATGCCGAGGATCAACGATTCAAGCTCTGCCTTTTGACGGCCAAGAGAATCCATATGGCTACGGATAATTTTCAGTTTTTGCGCTTGTTCGTATGAAAAGATTCCGTCAACAGCCTTTTGGATTTTATCAATAGGTGTGCGGCAACGTCTGTCAACAAAGGGTGTAACATCAAAGCTTTCTCCGGGATGCTCCAATAATTGAGTCGTAATGGCGGATGCACTTTTTCCGAACACATTTGTAAACACATCATCGAGCTTAAAATTGGAAACGGTCAAACAGTTTTGCGCTCTGTTCTTCTCGCCGGTTGTGTAAGAGGAAAGCTTAACCCAATAACGGCAGAGATCACGGAGCTGACGGATATCGTGAGGTGGAATGAAACTTCCGTTCACAAGATCATGTTTAAACAAATCGGCAATCCACTGAGCATCCTTCTTGTCGGTCTTTTTGCCTTTGATCGCCTTTACGAATTTCGGATGACTGACAACGACATTACAAGTGTCCTCTAAAATGTTATGTATCGGAAACCAATATTTACCCGTGGATTCCATACAAACGTCCTTGCAGTTGTTGTCTGTAAGCCAAGCCTTTAACATTCGCAGTTCCTCTGTATATGTGGAAAATCTGCGAGATTGGTACTCTGTTACACCCTGAGCGTTCGTAGTGGCAATACAGGCAATTACGAAATCCCTGTGAACGTCCATTCCGCAACAGATCGGATATACAATTTTCAGTCTACCCATTCAATGTCCCCCCTATAAAAATTTGTGAAAAGCCATTGACTGGACATCCGGATAAAAACGAGTTGCGTTTTTACAAAGATAAGTTTACAGGCTCAAAGTCCTACATGTTGGTGCTTGAACAGATGTCCGACGACCTATAAATGAGCGCGGTTACATTATTGCACCGCACCTACCTCCTCGTGTTCTGTAGTGTAACTTCTCACGAGAAGATTATATCATAATTATGTTAAATAAATCGAGCGATTCGCACCATCCGTTTTATTCCTTGTTGGTGCCTTTCGCAGAAAGGTATGGTTATAAATGAAAAAGTATAGGTATCTTTCGTATGACGCGCGAAAGATTATCGAAAAGAAGTATAAAAAAGGCGAAAGGCCGGAAGACATTGCAAAGGCTGTCGGCGCTAACACCGCAACAATCTATAACGAATTACGGCGCGGATACACGGGGCA
>CANRNZ010000047.1 GCA_947632135.1 uncultured Clostridia bacterium | reverse complement strand
TTTTCGAAATTCTTCTTACAAATTACAACAAAGCGGCTCTGTGTGTTTAAACACAAAGCCGCTTTGTCTTCAGTCTGAATCGCCGGGATTCGTCCCGGCGATTTTCGTTTATGACCGCATTGTCAATTTATATCGGCTTATATTTTGCTTATATTATTTTGCCTCGTACCAGTTTTTACCCGTTTTCACCTCGGCGCGGAAAGGAACAGACGTCCTTACCGTGTTCTCCATTTCCATTTTCAGTATTTCGGCGGCCGACGGCGCGTCCGCCTCGGACGACTCAACTATCAGCTCGTCGTGTACCTGCATGACGAGACGCGCGTCAAGGCGCGCCTCCTTCAGTGCGCGCGAGACGTTTATCATGGCAATTTTTATTATATCGGCGGCGGTACCCTGTATGGGGCTGTTCATCGCGACCCTCTCGCCGAAGGCCCTGACGTTTTTGTTTGTTGCGGACAGCTCGGGTATCGGACGGCGGCGGCCGAAAAGGGTCATTGTATACCCTTTTTCCTTTGCCTCCTTAACGGTGTTTTCGAGATATTCCTCCACCTTCGGATATGTCCTGAGATAGCTCTTTATATAATCGTCCGCCTGTTTTCTTGATATACCGAGGTCCTGAGACAGAGAATATGCCCCGATTCCGTAAACTATCCCGAAGTTCACCGCTTTTGCGCGTCGGCGAAGCTCGCTGTCGACCATTGATTCCGACACGCCGAACACCTGAGAGGCGGTCGCCGTGTGTATGTCTTTTCCCGAAATAAACGTCTCCCTCATATTCTCGTCGCCCGACACCTCGGAGAGCACGACAAGCTCTATCTGCGAATAGTCGGCGTCAATAAGAACATGTCCCTTTTTGGCTGTAAAATATTTTCTGATTTCCCGCCCGAGCTCTCCTCTTACAGGTATGTTCTGCAAATTCGGGTCGTTTGACGAAAGACGGCCCGTCGCGGTTCCCGTCTGATTGAACGTCGTGTGTATCCTCCCGTTTTCGTCAGTCATATGAGGCAGAACCTCGGCATAGGTCGATATGAGCTTTGTGACCTCCCTGTACATAAGGATATATTCGATTATAACATGGCAGCCTTTGAGCGCGCTCAGCACTTCGGCGTTTGTGGAGTAGCCGCTCTTTGTCTTTTTTATCGCGGGAAGCCTGAGCTCGTCAAACAAAACCGCGCCGAGCTGCTTTGGGGAATTTATATTAAATTCATGCCCCGCCGACTCGTATATGCTCCACATAAGGTCATCCCTGGCTTTTTTAAGCTCACCGCAGTATTTAGTGAGTCCTTCGGCGTCGAGCATCATTCCGACAGTTTCCATCTCGGACAGTACCTTGGCAAGAGGAAGCTCGATATCGTGCAGCAGATTCTCCATCTCATTTTCTTTAAGAACTTCGCTCATAGGAGCAAAGAGGCTCCAAGCCCCGAAGGACTCCGCCGCCCCGTCAAGCTCCATGTCGCACGGCGTAAAGTGAAGATACGTAAAAATAAGTTTTTCAAGAGGATAATAACCGACCCCGGGACTCAGAAGATATCCCGCGAGCATTGTATCGAAAACGCACTCAGTATCAACTCCGGGGTGCTTTTCAAGAAAAGATTTGTAATCGTGGCAAACGATTTTCTTTTTTGAAAGAAGGCTCTTCACCTCATCGGAGGAGAGCTTTGAAAAAATATACTTTTCCCCGTCGGTAATATAATATTTTCCGCCGTCGCACGCGACTGATATGACATCTTTCAGTTTCACGCACTCCGAATAATCCGCCTCGCGGAACTCGGGAACGGTAAATTCTCCGCCGCTCACGGGCGCATCCTCCGCGTCGCTGTCCGACAACCCGAACTTTCTGTACAAAGCGGGAAATTCAAGCTTTAAAAATATATCTCTGAGCGCTTTTTTATCGTACCCGCCCGTTTTCAAATCGTCAAGAGTAAGCCCTATCGGAGCGTCCTTTACGATAGTAACGAGAAATCTCGAATTGTAGGCGTCGTCCTTTCCGCCCGCGAGCTTTTCCTTTGCGCTTTTTCCGAGAGTCAGATTTTCAATATCCGAATATACCCCCTCAAGACTTCCCTTTTCTTCTATAAGCTTGAATGCGGTCTTTTCGCCTATTCCGCGAACGCCTGGAACATTGTCTGACGAATCCCCCATCAGCGCCTTCACGTCTATGTATTCAAGCGGCGTCACATTATACTCCGCAGTGAACCGCTCGGGAGTATAGAGAACGTCCTCTTTTGTTTTTGTAAGGATAACAGATGTGGTATCGTTTATAAGCTGCAATGAATCGCGGTCGCCGGTCAGAACATATGAATGTACCTCACCGCTTTTGTCGCCCAGCGCGCAAACAGTACCGATTATATCGTCAGCCTCATATCCCTCGCACTGAATGACCCTTGCACCGAGAGCTTCGGCGGCTTTTTTTGCCCACGGCAGCTGAACGGCGAGCTCCTCGGGCATACCCTTTCTGTTGGCTTTATACAGACTGTAAGCGCGGTGACGGAATGTCGGCGCGTGCATATCGAAGGCGCAGGCAATAAGGTCGGGTTTTATTGTATCAATATGTTTTTTGAGAATGGTAATAAAGCCGTAAACGGCCCCCGTAGGCAGTCCGTCCTTTGTCGACAGGGGTCTTACGCCGTAAAAGGCTCTGTTAAGTATGCTGTTGCCGTCAATAACGAGTAAATTTTTCATGCCGCGCTTCCGCCTTTGATGTTGTTTTTTACGATTTGTATTATACACATATTATAAAACTTTTGAATATCAAAATCAAGGTCGCGAGTAAAATTATAGGGACTTCATCGCGAGGCAGAGAGCCAACGGGAAGTTTTCGCCCGCCTTGCCCTTGGGGTCCCCGCAAAAGCTTTGCTTTTGTGGGGAGTGGCTCAAAAGGTGGACGAAAACTTTTGAGACAAGTCTGTGCCTCGTGGCGAAGTGTGTGCGAAAACTTTAGTGTCGGGTGAGTGCGAACTTCAAAAATTACACTACCGCCCCCGCCCGAATCACGTTTGACGCCTCGGGCGAGCCCTCCTCAAACGACGCGGCGTTCTCTACCGTAGTCTCGCTTATCGCTCTCAGCGCTTCGCCTGTCAAAAATCCCTGGTGAGACGTGACAATCACATTCGGAAACGACAAAAGCATTGCGGTCGTGGAATCCTCAAGTATATCGTCCTCTCTGTTCTCAAACACGTTGTCGTTCTCCTCCTCGTAAACGTCAAGACCTACGCCCGCAAATTTATGCTCCCTTATCCCAGCTATCAGGTCGTCAGTCTTTATAAGCGCCCCTCTTGACGTATTGACAAGGACGACCCCGTTTTTCATCATTGAAACAGCCCCGCTGTCAATCATATGATATGTGTCGTCGGTAAGGGGACAGTGCAGTGATATAAGGTCCGATTCCGAGAGCAGTCTTTCCAAAGAGGTGTATTCTGTAAAATCAAGCTCGGGGTTTTCGTTTACGTCATACGCAAGTATTCTCATCCCGAATCCGCGGCAAATACGGCACATCGCGGCGCCGATTTTTCCCGTCCCGATTATACCCGCCGTCTTTTTATAAAAGTTTGTTCCTGTGAGTCCGACAAGGCTGAAATTGTTCTCCCGCACTCTTATATACGCCTTGTGCAGTCGTCTGTTTGCCGCGAGAGCGAGCGCCATTGCGTGCTCCGCCACCGTCTCGGGCGAATATCCGGGGACGCGCATTACGGTAATTCCGTACTCCTCGCACGCGTCAAGGTCGACGTTATTGTAACCCGCGCACCTTAGAAGTATAAGTCTTACCCCTTTTTCAAAAAGCACTCTCACGACCTCCCCCGTAACGGGCGAGGCGACGAAAACGCAGACGGCGTCATACCCTGCGGCAAGGCGCGCCGTTCTCACTGAAATATCGGAATCCAAATAATCTATACTGACTCCGTCATAGTCCCTTAAAACATCGTCGAAGGACTCGCGGTCGTAGCTTTTTGCGTCGTAAAACAATATTTTCATAAAGCCGAAATGTTCCTTTGCAATTCTTGAATTATTTTGATAAAAGTATTTACAAAAAAGTATTTGCAAAAGAACAAAAAAAATTCGCCCGACATTTCGGGTGTCGGGCAAATCTGCGATTTTATTTAAATCAGTCGGAAATATAGGGCATCAGGGCAACCTGTCTTGCGCGCTTGATTGCAATTGTGAGCTGTCTCTGGTGCTTTGCGCACGTACCGGTAACGCGGCGAGGAAGAATCTTTGCTCTCTCGCTCGTGTACTTTCTAAGTCTGAGAGTATCCTTATAATCTATCTCGTCAATCTTATCGGCGCAGAAAGCGCAAATCTTTCTTCTCTTGCGGTTATTCTGACGCATCGGCTTCTGCGCATACTCTCTGCGCTCGCCGTTCGCATTTTCGGCGGGAGCGGCGTTTTCCTCAGCTGCGGGAGCCGCCTCGGCCTTTACCTCTTCGGTCTTGACCTCTTCGGTTTTTACTTCTTTTACTTCTTTTGCTTCTTTTACTTCTTCAGCCGCCGTCTCTTCGGTGACAACGCCTGCGTCAACAGTTTTCTCTGTATCCATTACTTATTCCTCCGTTTGAATATTATACAGAACCGCTCAGAACGGCAGTTCCTCGTCGTCTGTCACATCTTCGAATTTGGGCGCGTTTTCGGTAGTAAATGACGGAGCGGTATAGCTTGAGGGAACATACGACGCGCCGTGAGAATCGCCCTGAGGGCCCTCGCCCTTTGAGTCGACGAAATTCACCTCGTCGGCGACGACCTCGGTCGCGTATCTCTTATTTCCCTGATTGTCTGTCCATGTGCGAGTTTGCAGGGAGCCGACGACGCAAATAGAGCTCCCCTTTCTGAAATAGCGCGACACGAACTCTGCTCTCTGTCTCCATGCTATAACATTTATGAAATCCGCCTGTTGCTGCTGCTCTTCGTTTTTTGACGAGTAAGCGCGGTTTACTGCAACGGAAAAGTTGACTACGGGTATACCTGACGATGTTGTTTTAAGCTCGGGCTCGGCTGTAAGCCTGCCGCCGAGTATTACCTTGTTGAAATTAAAGTTAGCCATTACAGAACCCTCCGTTTAAACATTTTAACATTTTAACATTTTAACACTATAAATAATCCAAGCTGATTACCGTTATATTTATCGTTTTCCCTGCCGAAAACAGAGCCAAGCGAATTACTCGGCGTCTTCCGTATTCGCCTGAGCTTCGCTCTCTTCGGCATTTTCGCCGTCCGCGCTCGCCTCTTTTTTTGACTCGTGGCGAACGACTATGGAGCGCATGATATTGTCGTCAATCTTGAAACGGCGCTCAAGCTCAGCGGGAACATCCGCCGCAGCCTCGAAGTTTACGAGAACATAATAGCCCTCGTTCAGGTCGTTGATAGGGTACGCAAGTCTGCGCTTGCCCCACTCCTTGACCTCTGTCACCGTCCCGCCGTTACCGATTACGGAAACAAACTTGTCAACAGACTTTTTTGTATCCTCTTCGGAAAGCCTCGGGTCTACGACAAACAGAGTTTCGTAAGAATTTAAAAGCTTATCCATATTTTTTACCTCCCTATGGACTGTCCGGCCGCCTTTTGAATTTTATTTGGCGGCAGAGAGACGGGCGCATCGCGCACCCGGTCACCGAATAAGTATACCACCGAGAGCTTAAAATGTCAAGTACTTCAGGCTATTTTTCGCTCTTTCCACGCAGAATCAAAGCAAAAACCAAAGAAGATGATGAAAACACATTCGAAGAATTTAACATAAAAACATAAAAAAAGTTAAAAGCGGCGACAATCTTTTTGTATAATCTAATAAAAGTTATCAAAAATACGAAATGGTATTGTATATTTGGCAAATTTGGTATATAATAGCTTTGGCGGAGTATGTCCGCTGTAAAACATTGCCAAAATTTATATATAAATACGGAGGAAAAAACATGTCAGTAAAAGTTGCCATTAACGGTTTCGGACGCATCGGTCGTCTTGCCTTCCGTCAGATGTTCGGCGCAGAGGGCTATGAAGTTGTCGCTATCAACGACCTCACACAGCCCACAATGCTCGCTCATCTTCTGAAGTACGATTCCGCTCAGAAGAAATATGCTCTTGCGGACAAGGTTTCCGCAAGCGACGAGGACGGAACTCTCACGGTTGACGGAAAAACAATTAAAATTTATTCGGAGAAAAACGCCGCGGACCTCCCTTGGGGAGAGATTGGCGTTGACGTCGTTCTCGAGTGCACGGGCTTCTACACATCAAAGGAAAAGTCCATGGCTCACATCAACGCCGGCGCAAAGAAGGTCGTTATATCCGCTCCCGCGGGCAAGGACCTCAAAACAATCGTTTTCGGCGTAAACGAGAAGACCCTCTCCGCTGATGACAAGGTTATCTCCGCTGCATCCTGCACGACAAACTGCCTTGCTCCCATGGCGAAGGCTCTCAATGACTACGCGCCCGTTCAGAGCGGTATCATGACGACCGTTCACGCATACACAGGCGACCAGATGGTTCTCGACGGCCCCCACAGAAAGGGCGACCTTCGCCGCGCTCGCGCCGCTGCGGTCAATATAGTGCCCAACAGCACAGGCGCCGCAAAGGCTATCGGTCTTGTTATTCCCGAGCTTAACGGCAAGCTCATCGGCTCTGCTCAGAGAGTTCCCGTTCCGACAGGCTCGACAACAATACTTGTCGCCGTCGTTAAGGGCAAGGACGTAAGCGTCGAGGGTATCAACGCCGCAATGAAGGCAGCGTCTTCCGACTCGTTCGGTTACAATGAGGACCAGATAGTATCCAGCGACATCGTCGGCTCCACATACGGCTCGATTTTCGACTCCACACAGACTATGGTCTCGAAGATAGACGACGACACATATCAGGTACAGGTAGTATCGTGGTACGACAACGAGAACTCCTACACAAGCCAGATGGTTCGCACTATCAAGTACTTTGCGGAGCTTGGTTGATTTATTCACACA
The DNA here is from genome assembly GCA_947632135.1 of uncultured Clostridia bacterium. Taxonomy (GTDB): domain Bacteria; phylum Bacillota; class Clostridia; order Oscillospirales; family CAG-272; genus RUG14199. The sequence continues at coordinate 7,154 of CANRNZ010000047.1, read as the reverse complement.
AAAAAGCTTAAAAGCTAAAATAAAGTACTTTCGGCGGGATTTAAAAATCCCGCCGAATTTTTTTGGAATTATTAAATATTAAAATTAAACAGTCAAAAAGTCGTTATTTCGAAGCTCACACGTCAATCTCCGACAGAAACACCTCGCGCGCGCCCTCTTCTCTGCTCCGTATTCCCGCGACAATCATCTTCATAAGCTCCACCGTTTCGTCAAAGGGGAAAGGCTCCTCGCCCGTTCTGAGCCAATGAACGAACAAATCGAGCTGCTTTTTGAAGGCGTAGTATGAGTCGCCGTCGTCGATATATCGTGTGCCGGCGCTTCCGATAATCAGTGTACCGGCGCCTGCCATTCCCTTACCCTGCGCGACGTCGACACAGCATCCCGAGCTGTGCTTTATGTGAACCATTGCCTGCTCATATGTTCCGGTGTTTCTGACCGAGACAAATCCGGGGCCGAGGAGAGGATACACCGCCTCAAGAGCGTGAATACCGTATGTCTCGTAGTATTTCGGCATCGGCTGGCATATGTACATGAGATGACCGAGCTCGTGGTGACATCTGTAAAACGGCTCCATCTCTTTATTGTATCTCATGGACGACGAGGAAAGGAACATTTTTCCCTCTTTTCTCCACTTTACAAAGGTTTTAAGATCCTCCTCGCTGTTGACAAGAGGCTTGTCGATGAACATGGGAAGCCCCGCGTCAAGAAACGGACGGCAGCGCTCAATATGCTCGTCTCCGACGTCTGTCGCGCATATTACGGCGTCGACCTTACCGAGCATTTCAAGCGGGTCGTCGACAACATTCGGGATATTCGACGCTCTCGCCATCTTTTCCGCCATTTCCCTCTCGGCATACCCGGTGCAGCATATATGAGTTATATGAGCGCCCTCGATACCGAAGGTTTCGGGCGGCTGCTTGTACAGGTACTGAGGAATCACGGGGAACTCGCATAAATCCATATATTCCTTTGTGTACCCGTTGAACATCGCGCTCCATGAATAAGGATGGCCGTTGCCCTCGGTCATACCGAGAATACCTATACTCAATTCTTTATTTCCGAGCGGAAACATTTATTTCACCTCGCAGTTTTTATTTTCCGTCAATCCTTTGGCCTTGACAGGACCTTCATGATTTCGGGAATATTGACGTTTGAAAATTCCTTTTCTATAATATGCGCCGTCTCCTCGCTGACGGGCTTTGCGTCAAAGTACGACGCGTTTGACGATACCTGCGAGGCGGTATCCGCGCCGAGAACAAGACTTGTCACTCCGCTCACGTCCCTCATATAAGATATTGCAAGCTCGGCGACGCTCATCTCCTCTTTTTCGGCAAGCTCACGGAGCAGCCTGATTTTGGGAAGCGCGTGCTCGACAAGTATCGGGTCGCTAACCCTGTCAGGGTCAAGGAAGAACAGCCCCTGCAAAAACACACTGCGGACAAAGACGGTAACGCCCCTCTCGCGAAGCTTCTCCGTCATGCCCGAGACGATAAGCCGCCTGTCGAAAATACTCATCGGTATCTGAGTTGCCGTATAAACGTCATACTCAAACATCTTTTCAAGCTCGCGCCCCTCGTAAACAGACGCGCCGACAATGTCGGTATATCCGAGCTTTATAAGCTTTTCCATCGCTTTTGATATGTGCCGTCCGTTTTCAAAGAGATCCTGCGCTCTGTGGAGCATTATGCAGTTTACCTTTTTAAGCCCGAGCTTTTCAAGGGAGGTCTCGGCAATAGAAATCACCGACTTTTCGATTTCCCCCTCGCTCTCGCCCTCAATATCAATAACCTTTGTGGTTATAAAGGGCATATCGCCCTTCCATGTCTTGAAAAACCTGCCGAGAACCTCTTCGGAATTTCCGTACGCTCTCGCCGTATCAAGAGATGTAATGCCGCTCTCAAGCGCGCATCTCAGCATTTCAAAGCTTTCCTCTTCGCCGGGTCTGCCCTTGTCGTTTGCAATGCCGTAATTCATTCCGAGCTGCACCGTTCCGAGGGACATCGAGGAAACTCTTTTCCCCGCAACCTCAGTATATTTCATGTTTTATGCGCCGTCCCTTCAACCTTTTATATTTTTGCCCGAAACCTTTGAGACAATATCTCTGTAGCTGTCTCCCAAAATGCAGACGTCGGCTCCGGTGCTTATAAACGTGTACCCCATGTCGCGCAGCTCGTCAAAGTTTTCGACGGAGCCTGTCGTGCCGGCAAATTTTCCGTGACGGCGCGCGCACTCGGCAACTCTTTGCCGAGCCTCGACAACGTCGGGATGAGATATGTCGTAAGGATGACCTATTCCCTGACTGTAATCCCCGGGGCCGAAGAATATCATGTCAAGCCCGTCGAGAGCGCATATTTCCTCAAGCTCATCCATCGGCTCGGGGTCCTCTATCTGCACCGTCACAAAGCGCTCCTCGTTTGCGGTTTTTATGTACTCCGCCTCGTCGACAAGGCAGTACGCGCCGTCGGCGTTTCCGCCGTCTATCGGACGGCGGCCTACGGGATGGAATTTTGTGTAATACACAATGCTTTTCGCGTCCTCAAGACTCATAAGATGCGGGACCATGATACCTGTCGAGTCCGCCTCAAGAGGTCTTACAAGATTTGAATAGCAGCCCCTTGCGACACGGGTCAGAACATCGCAGTCGAAATTTTTCGCAGCCCTCACCGAATTTTCGATAAAGGCAAAATCGTTCGGCACGTGCTCCATATCTACCCATACGCAGTCGAATCCGCACATTGCGGCAATCTCAACGTTGCGAAGGTCGGAAAGATTTATCTTGACGCACGTCGCGACCTTTCCCTCGCGCATCTGCCTCAGAACGCGGCTCTTTCTCATATTCATTTTATTTCTCTCTTTCGTTTTTCGGTATATAATAGGTATATAATCTGTATACAATCTGTAATCGTATCCAAATCGCGCGGTGCAAACCTTTGCGCGCTTTATTTTGCCGAGTATCCGCCGTCAATCGGGATAACCGCTCCCGTCGTATAGGCGGAGGCGTCGGAGGCAAGATATACAATCATGCCCATTATATCGGTCTGATTTGCCATTCGCTTTAAGAACGTCTTCTTCTCGTATCTCTCGATAAAGCGGGGATCCTGATTGTTGAAGAGCCCGCCGAGCGACAGGCAGTTGCACCTGACGCCGCTCGGGCCGTAGTACCCCGCGATAAGCTTTGTCATTGTGTGCATTCCGCCCTTGTGGAAAAAGTAGTCGGGGCCGTCGAAGCCGTTCATGCCGTCAATACCCGCGTAAAGATAATCGTCCGCTCCGAGATCTCCCATATAAGAGCCGATGTTTATAATGCTTCCGCTGCCCTGCTCTGCCATTATCTTTCCGAACGCGCGTGTTATCATAAAGAAACCCGTTCCGTTTATCGAAAGGCTTTTTTCAAAAAATTCGATATCGTCATACCAGCGGTCCTTTGTGGCGCGGTACACCGAGTTGTTTACGAGAACGTCAAATCTTCCGTGCTCCGCCATTATCTTGTCGCGAAGGGCAAAAATGCTCTTTTCGTCGGCTTGGTCGTATGCCGCGGCGTGTATTTTTTCATAGCCCTCGGCGCGCAGCTCCTCGGCAAAGCGCTCGTTCTTCTCAAGACTTCTGGAGGCGACCCACACATCGGCGCCCGCCTGAAGGAGAGCGAGAGTCATTTGTCTGCCGTAATTGCCGGCTCCCGCGGTGACAAGAGCCACCTTGCCGTCAAGTCTGAACATATCAAGCACATTTTTCATAATATGAATCCTTTCTATGCTTTTTTCTTTTTAAATTTTTATATTTACTGTTCTTTTATATTCTTTTGATTTTTAAAATTCTTTTTAAAACAACATAACGATTCGGTATACCGTTACCGCAGGGCGGCTGAATACGGGCAACGCTCGTCCGTAAAGCCGGCGCTCAAACAGCGCAGTATAATTATTTTATTTAATTATATAAAAATTTCCGTAAAAATCAATATATTTTTTATTTTTCAAAGCATATTTTTTGCCTGTTCGTATCGGTCTGCCGTAAAAGGGGCGAGTACCAATGCTCCGAAAATATTTAAAAGCACGAACAACTCACGCCCCGTAATCGGAGAGCATTTTTGAAAAGCCCTCGCATGTTGTCTCAAATTCGATTCCGTGCTTCTTTATGAGCGAGCAGTCGATTGCAAGACTCGACATATCGCCGCTCTCTTTTACCAAAATTTCCTCGGCCCTTTTTTGAAGTCCGAATGTCTCGTACAGAGAAAGCGCCGTCGAATACATATTGAGCGGATTTTCGCTTCCGAAATTGTAAACTCCTTCGGGTAGACTCAGTGCCTTTTCCATGTTTTCTGCGACAGAGCGTACATACGTTATCCCCCTGAAGGACGACTCCGAAAATGTAAGGCATTGCCCCTCGAGCGCCGCGCGAAGCAGTAAAAGAGGAAAGCCCGTGTTTGTATGCTTTCTGTAAAGCGGCATGTCGTACATCCATGTAAGCCTGAGCGATACCGCGTCGGGGCAAATTTCCGCAAGGAGCCCCTCAGCCTCAAGCTTGTGCCTCGCGTATACGTTTGCAGGCTCGCACGCCTCGCTCTCATTATGTAAAAGTATGTCCCGTCTCCCGCTGTACACCTGGTCCGAGCTGCACGATATGAGCTTGCACCGATAAGCCGACGCAAGCCTCCCCATCTCCTCGGTCAGCTTTACGTTTGCAATATACGACTCCTCGGGATGCTTTTCCGAAACACCGATGTCCGAAATTGCGGCGGTGTGAATGACAGCGTCGGGACAAAAGCTGTCGAATATACGGCTGATTTCACAGCGGCGCGCGTCGTCGATACCGCCTCGAAACAGCTCGGACGGGATACACCTTACCTCATGACGGCGCGATATTAAAAAGTCATAAACTCTCGTACCCAAAAACCCGTTTTGTCCCGTTAAAATTATTTTCATGTAATATAACCTCCAATGACCGAAAAACTAAAATACAACGTCGGCGACATCAGCCCGTGAAAACCTGCACCCAATACCTCATTCCGTTTACGACGGCGGCGCCGACCGCCATTTCGGTAAAATTCTCGGACAGAATATTCGCCCTGTGCCCCTCCGAGTGCATCCAACCGTCCATAACGTCGGCGGCGCTCGCATATCCGTAGGCAATATTTTCGCCCACCGCCCAATAGAGTATATCCGCCTCGTCAAGCGCCGTAAAGCAGACCGAGCCGTCAGGCCTCGTGTGGGAAAAATATACAGTGATTTCCTGCGCCCGAAGGTCGCACACAGCCTGAAGCTCGTCTCGGTATTTAAGAGGCGAAAGCCCGTACTTCGCTCTCTCCGTATTTACAATGGTAAAGACCGCCTTCTTTTCCTCCATTGTCACAACGTCGGGAACCGGAGCCGCCGTCGTAACGGGAGGCGTCGGCTCTGTATAAGCCCATGTGTCGGGGGCGGTCGCTACAGGCGGAACGTAGTACGTTTCGGTGTTTTCGGTATTTGGCGTATTATCCGTATTTGCCGTATAGCCCGTTGTTTCGCCGCTCCCGCCGTTTGCGCCGTCAAACGTCTCCTCCTCACTGTCGGACTCCGCGCTCTCCGTTTCCTTTTCCAAAGTACCGAGCGGCTCGAAGGAATCCAAAACCGAGTTTTCAATGTCGGTGTCCCCGACTGCGAACGGCTCTCCGACAGATACCTGTCCGCATCCCGAAAGCGCAAAAATCGAGCCGAATAACAAAAGTGACATAAGTTTAAGACGGAAGGTGCTTTTTCGTTTCTCGCTTCTCATTATCTTTTCCTCTCTTTCCCTTTTCACCTTTTATTCAAATCTGCCTGCTCTTTTAAATTTTTCGTATTTTCCTCTGTTCAGCCGATTTTATGTTTCCCGTTTTTAGTTTTTATTGTAACTTTTCACATCAGTATTATACTATACATTTTCCTTTTTAGGTAGTATTTTCAAAAATTTTTTTACTTATAATAAAGACGCATTTTTCCGAAAACAGCGAAAAAGGGAGCGGAATTTAATTTCCGCTCCCGAAATTATTTATACGGTATGGTTCTGCATATTAAAGAAAGTCAGAGTACGAGCCTTGCCCCCTTTCGCATGTCGTACGAAATGATTGAATCAAGTTTTATTACCGTTTCATAATAGGAAAATATAGTAAGTCCATTTTTCCTTAAATATCAACGCTTTCTCGCTTCTTCTATTCTAAACAATACGAATTTATACGAATTTTTGGAGGATTGTTTTTATTTTCGTTTAGCGTTCGACCCGCCACAAAATCAAAATAGAATCAATCCTGCCGAAATTGGAACAGTTTTTCCCTGTTAGTTGCCTGCCGTCTTATGAGCCAAAAAAGGCATTTCAGAACCGACGCTTAACTGTTATCAGCCGGAAAAATGAGGATTTAACCCTCAAACGCGAACAGCTTTCCAAGCGAGATAGTAAAGCCTAATGACTGATACATTTTGATGTCACAATCCGCGCATCCAACTGTGAGAGAACCCACGCCGCTTTCTTGATAAGCAAATCTGACCAACTGCCTTGCGATTCCTTTGTGCCGATATTCGGGAACAATGTAGAAATCTTCAAACACGCCCCCTGTTTGGTAGTTAAATGTGGAATAGGTTGGTGTGATAGAACAGCAGGCAATCAATCTACCCTTATCTGCACACCCGTAAAAGAGAATCTGCCCCTTTTTAATAGCCTCAGAGAGGTCGGCAAAGTTCTCATCCGTAGGTGTTTCTTCCCCAATCTCCTGCTTATAACTGATATGAAGCGCTTTAAGTCCGTCCATACTGTCATTAGTTATACGAATATATTCCATTTGCTTCCTCCCTTTCAAACACTGATTTATCATTTTCTAATTTTACTACACAAAATCCCTAAAGTCAACGACGTCACACGAACATTTCGTTCCCGCCACAAAACCGCAAAAAATATCGATTGGTTCCGTAAGCAAAAAAATTTAATAATTTTATGGCTATCTGCCTCGGCATTAAAAAAACACAGCACGGTTTTTCCGTGCTGTGAGAAAGGGGTGGTATGAAAAAATGAAACTCTGATTAACTTACTTACCGCCAAGCGGTTTGAAATAAACACATAAAAATATAGAAATTTGAAAAGCTCATTGAAAACCGAAAAGAAGAGAAAGGAAGTAATACACAACAAGTATTTTAAATATATTGATTCAC
>CANRNZ010000046.1 GCA_947632135.1 uncultured Clostridia bacterium | reverse complement strand
CCACTTCAGAAACTAACTTCACCGACGCTTTTCTTTGACGCAATCGGCGCAAAGAAAAGCTTCAAAAGAAACGCCAAACGTCGGGGCGCCGCCCCGAACCCCGCAAGCTTTTGAAAAAGCTTGACCAAAACTTTCAAAACAAGTCTGTGCGAGCCTTGAAAATAATGACATGAGCCGCCCGTCGGAGCGGCTCACGCATTTTTCTTTTTTTAAACTAATCAAACTAATCAGTCGACAAGCGAAACTTCTTTCCCCGTCCTTGCAGACTCGTATATCGCGCTGAGAATCTTTATCATGTTGACTCCCTGCTGAGGAACAAAATCGGGCTTCGCGCCGTTCTGAACAACGTCAAGATAGTGACGAAGATTCCCCTCGTGACCCGTTATGCCGTCGTCTACAGCCGTGTCAATGTCTATAAGCTTCCCGAATGCCTCGCTGAATATTCTGCACTTCGTTCCGCTGTACTCCCATGTGAGTCCCGCCTTCGAGCCGCGAAGCTCGACAAAGTTGCGGTCGGGAACCTCAATGTTGGACGCCCAAGAGAACTCTATCTGGAGGCACGCGCCGTTGTCAAACTTTATAAAGCCCATTGCAAGGTCCTCAACGTCAAACGTTCCGCCGGACTGCGTCTCGCCGAACGCCGCGTGCTCCGAAGATGCGTCGGCAGTGTTGTCGGCAAATTTCGTGTATGTGGAGCCGGACACCGCGACAGGAGTCGGGTTGCCCATGAGATATATCGCAAGGTCTATCATATGTACGCCGAGGTCAATAAGCGGGCCGCCGCCGGACTTCGCCTTCGTGGTGAACCAGCCGCCTTTCCCGGGGATACCGCGGCGGCGCACCCAGCCGCATCTGCCGCAGTAAATGTCGCCGAAGCCGCCCTCCGCGATGAGCTGCTTTAATCTCTTTGTTGTGGCGACGTGACGGTTGTTTCTCATTACCATGAGAACCTTGCCCGACTTCTCCGACGCCTCTTTCATTTTGAGAACGTCCTCGACGCTCACGGAGTCGGGCTTTTCGCAGAATACGTGGCAGCCGCGCTCAAGTGCGGCGCACGCAAAGGGAGCGTGCAGATAGTTCGGAGTGCAGATATCAACGGACTCAATCTCGGGGTTCTTTATGAACTCGTCAAATTCCGTGTAGCACTTTGCGCCGTCCAGAATATTCGAATTGTAATTCGATTTTGCGAAGGCGACAGCCTCCTCGCTTCTGCCGGGGACGATATCGCAAAGCGCGACTATCTCCACTCTGTCGGCCATTTTTGCGTAAGCGGGAAGATGGGACCACTTCATGATTCCGCCGCAGCCGACGATACCTACTTTGAGCTTCTTTTCAGCCATTTTTAATTACCGTACCTTTCATGTTAAGTAAAATAAGTAAAACAGTAGAATTTAAAAAATTTAAATTATTTGCAAATTCCTGTTTTGCGCGTTTCTTTTCTTTAATTATTTAAATAATTATTTAAATAATTTAAATTGACGTATTCTCCGCATTCCGCGTCAAATCGCCGAAAAGATTCGCGGCACCTTTATTATAAAAAGATTATGTTTTTCAGTCAAGGGGTTTTTCAAATTTTCGGCGCTTTTTTGTCGCCGATACGAGATGTTTTTTATCTTCGCTCTCTTTGACGGCGTATAAATTTCCGCGCGGCTTCCGAATCGTTTCAAAATCGCTTTAAAGTCATTTCTAAATCTTTTTTAAATCGTTTTTAAATCGTTTCAAATTCGTTTTAAAATCGTTTTTAATTTATTATAAATTTGTTTTAAAACCATTCCCAATACGCAAAAAAACATGACCTGCAAATTGCATGCCTTAAAATATATCAAAAAAATATTGAAACAAATCGTATTTTGTGATAAAATAAATGCTATAGATTAAAAACCGTTTAAAAATCATAAAATTCATAAAAAATAAAAATTCAAAGCGCCCTCGCGCTTTGATTGTATTGCCAAAACATTTTTAAAATTTTACTTTTTCGGCGAGGACATATAACAATGAAAAATTATCCGCTGCATGAGACGACAGTACTTGAAAATTTCCGTAACATGATGGAGCTCTCCGCGAGCAAGTTTTACGGAAAGACTGCATATTCATACAAAGACAACCCCAATTCCGACAAAGTCGTAAAAATCACGTTCGACGAGGTCCGCGACGACGCCGTAAACTACGGCACCGCTCTTGTCGAGCTCGGCTGCCGCGGCGAGAAGTGTGCCATAATAGGCGGCACCTCCTACGGGTGGGTGCTGACGTACTTTACCCTCATGGCGATAGGAGCCGTCACCGTTCCGTGCGACAGGGAAATGCTCCCCGACGACCTTTGCGGCATTGCCGACAAGGCGGAATGCTCGTTCGTTTTCTACGGCGCCGACGTCGTCGACAAGGTGCGCGAGATGAAAAAAAGGCTTCCCGGCGTCACGTTCGTGTGCATTAAGGGAAAGACCGACGCGGGCGACAAAACTCTGAGAGTACTCTCGGCGCACGGCAAGGACCTTGTCGAGAGCGGCGACAACAGCTACTACGATTACGAAATAGACCCCGACAAGCTCGCCTCAATCGTTTTCACATCGGGAACGACGGGAAAGGGCAAGGGCGTCATGCTCTCCCAGACAAACATAGTCGGAAATATGACGCAGGCATACTATACGATGAAGGTGACTCCGAAAACGCTGTGCGTTCTTCCCCTGCACCACACATACGGCTCAACCGTAAACATCGTCGGCCATTTCGGGCTCGGCTCCGAGGTATACCTCTCGTCGGGAATAAAATATTTTCTTAAAGAGCTGAAGGAGCAGCGCCCGACTCACCTCGTCCTCGTCCCGCTGTTCGTCGAGACAGTATACAAAAAAATATGGGCGACTGCGGAGAAGAACGGTCAGGACAAACTTCTTCGCGCGATGATAAAGGTGAGCAACGGAATGAGAAGGGTGGGTCTTGACGCGCGCCGCGTCATGTTCCGCTCCATTCTCGCCACGTTCGGCGGAAAGGTCGAAATGATAATCTGCGGCGGCGCGGCTCTTAATCAGAATATAATAGACACCTTCGACGCAATGGGCATAACGATGCTCAACGGATACGGAATTACGGAGTGCTCGCCTCTCATCTCGGTCAACAGGAACAAATGCCAGAAGCGCGGAAGCGTCGGAATGCCGCTTGTCGGCGACGCCGTCAAAATCGACTCGCCCGACGAGAGCGGAGAGGGCGAGATATGCGTAAAGGGCCCGAACGTAATGCTCGGATACTATAAGGAGCCCGAGGCGACAGCCGCCGTGTTCGACAAGGACGGATATTTCCACACAGGCGACTACGGCAGACTTGACGACGAGGGCTGGGTGTACATCACCGGAAGAATCAAAAATCTCATAATCCTCTCGAACGGAAAGAACGTCTACCCCGAGGAGATTGAGGCGGAGATTCAGGGAGTGTACGGAGTATCCGAGGTCGTCGTATATGCGGGCAGCAGTAAGGCAAGCCCCAAAAAGGACGTGATAGTCGCCGAAATCTTCCCGGATTTCGAGGCGCTCGAGCTCAGAAAAATAACCGACGTCCAAAAATATTTCAAGGACCAGGTGGCGCTCATAAACAAGAAGATGGTGTCATACAAGGCTGTCGGGCACGTAAAAATAAGAAACACCGAGTTTGCAAAGAACACCTCGAAGAAAATCACCCGCTTCAGTATAGACAAATCAATAGACTGATATTATCACCTGTCGTTATTATTGCCTATACATATACACTACAAATATAAAGCAATATAAAGCCGCAAAGAATCGTCTTATCGCGGCAAAATGCACTCCGAGAGACGGACATTGTGATATAATGTCCGAATCATGTCTGAATCGGAGTGCATTTTTCACTCTTTTCCCCACCGCAATATTTCGATATACTTTTATAGATTTACTTATTTTATTTAATATAAAAATCATTCTGTTTTGATTCATTATTATTTAAACTATTTTGAATTATTTTGAATATTTTGAATATTGCAATGCGCCGCGACTTGTGATATACTTAAACAACGGCGAAAAATGTCGCAAGCTTTTACCGCGCCGCTTTTTATTGTCTTTATATAGTCTCTATATAGTCTTTATAGTCATATATAATCTTTTAGAACCTTAATACGAAAACGCCAATCGCAAAACGCGGACTCATCGGAGGACAAACAATGGTCAAGGTCAGTTACTATCCCGGCTGTACCCTAAAAAACAAAGCGAAAGAGCTTGATAAATACGCCGTAAGGTGCGCCGAGATATTGGGCGTCGAAATGGAAGAAATCGAAAACTGGCAGTGCTGCGGGGGCGTCTTCTGCGACTCGTCCGACGAGGTGGCGACAAAGCTCTCCGCGGTTCGCGCGCTTGCGTGCGCCGCAAGGAGGAAAACCCCGCTCGTCACCGTCTGTACCGCGTGCCACAATGTGATAAAGCGCACCCTTCACGCTCTGCGGTACGACGCCGTATTTTCCGAGCGCGTAAGAAATTATCTCGGCGACGAGGCAAAGGGCGCCGAGAACGCCGAGGTGTACCACTATCTCGAGCTTTTGAGGGACGTCGTCGGCTTTGAGACGTTGAAAGGGAAGGTCGTAAATGAGCTGAAAGGGAAAAGGGTCGCCGCGTATTACGGGTGCCTTTTTCTCAGACCCGGAAGCGTCATGCAGACCGACGACGCCGAGGACCCTCGTATAATGGAGTCGTTTATAAAATCCCTCGGCGCCGAGCCCGTAATATATCCTATGAGAAACGAGTGCTGCGGCGCGTATACGTTCTTTGAGGAAAAAGAGGCTGCGCTGAAAAAGGGAGCTGCGGTGCTAAAAAGCGCGGAAAATTTCGGCGCGGATTTAATTGCCGCCGCGTGCCCGCTTTGCAGATACAATCTTGAGAGCTCCTCGAAGTCCCTGCCGGGCGGCGCCGAGAAGAAGCTTCCCGTCGTATATTTCACCGAGCTGCTCGCGGAGGCTCTCGGCGTAAAGGAGGCGCGCTATGGAATGTAAAGGCGAGGCGCTTTGCGCCGAGGTAATAAGAATAAGCGCGTCTGACGTCGGAAAGTGCATGAGATGCGGAAAGTGCTCCGCCTCATGCCCGTCATATGACGAAATGGAATATCATCCGCACGAGTTTGCGTATATGGTTTCCTCGGGAGACGCCGACGCGCTGCTTGAGTCCGATTCGGCATACAAGTGCGTCTCCTGCCTTACGTGCTCGGAGAGGTGCCCGTGCGGCGTCGCGCCGTCGAGACTCGTCGAGGCCTTCAGAATAATAAAGGCAAGAGAGCGCTCGAACGCCGCCTTTGCCCCCGAAAGGTCTGTCTTTGACGACGGGGAAATCCCGGGGCAGGCGCTCGTCAGCGCTTTCAGAAAATTTTCAAAATAACTTTGCTTTAAATAATTTTGCCGAACACAGGCAAGATATAAAACAGTTAAAACGGTTAAAACGGTAAAAAGAGAAGATTAAAGAGGGGAAGAAAAATTGCTGAGGATAGGCGTGTTCGTGTGCCACTGCGGTACGAATATTGCGGGAACGGTCGACGTTGAGGCGGTTGCGGACGCAATGAAAAGCGAGAGCGGCGTCGTTTATTCCGCGACATATCAGTACATGTGCTCTCAGTCGGGGCAGGACATTATAAAAAAAGCGATAAGGGATTATGAGCTCGGAGGGATTGTCGTGTGCTCCTGCTCTCCGCGAATGCACGAGGCGACGTTCAGAAAAGCCGCCTCGTCTGTCGGAATGAACCCTTATATGGTCGAGATAGCAAATATAAGGGAGCAGTGCTCGTGGGTACATAAAAACAGAGAGGACGCGACGTCAAAGGCGATAACCCTCGCGCGCGCGGCAGTCGCGAAATTAAAGCTGAACTTTCCGCTCACTCCCGGCGAGAGCGGCGTTACAAAAAGAGCCCTCGTGATAGGCGGCGGGATAGCTGGCATACAGACCGCGCTCGATATTGCCGACGCGGGATATAAGGTGGATATCGTTGAAAAGTCCCCGACAATCGGCGGGAAAATGGCCCAGCTCGATAAAACCTTTCCGACTCTTGACTGCGCGGCGTGTATCCTCACCCCTAAAATGGTCGACGCCGCACAGAATGAGAATATCCGTATATTTTCATACAGCGAGGTCGAAAGCGTGAGCGGCTATGTGGGGAACTTCACCGTCACCGTAAAGAAAAAAGCGCGGTACGTAAAGGAGGACGTCTGCACGGGCTGCGGGCTGTGCACCGAGAAGTGTCCTCGGAAAAAGATTCCGAGCGAGTTCAATCTCGGAATGGACAACAGAAGCGCAGTATATATACCGTTCGCTCAGGCGGTGCCGAAGGTCGCTGTCATAGACTCGGAGCACTGCATGATGCTGAAAGAGAACAAGTGCGGCGTCTGCTCTAAGGTTTGCACCGCGGGCGCGATAGATTACACTCAAAAGGATGAGTACATCGAGGAAAAATACGGCGCGATCGTCGTCGCGACGGGATATGAGCCGATAAGCCTCGAAAGGTTCGGAGAATACGCGCGCGGCATGTCGCCCGACGTCATAACATCCCTCGAATTTGAAAGGCTGACGAGTGCCGCGGGGCCGACTCACGGAAAGCTCGTTCGTCCCTCGGACAAAATGAAGCCGAATACCGTGGTGTTTGTCCAGTGCGTCGGCTCAAGGTGCGAGCCCTCCCTCGGAAAGGGGAAGGAGTACTGCTCTAAAATATGCTGTATGTATACGGCAAAGCACGCGATGCTGACAAAGGAAAAATATCCCGACGCCGAGGTTTACGTGTTTTATATCGACGTGAGGACCCCCGGGAAAAACTTCGACGAATTCTACCGCCGCGCGGCGGAGGAATACGGGGTGAAATACATAAAGGGCATGGTCGGAAAAATCACGCCGGACGGCGAGAGACTCAATGTCAGCGCGTCTGACCTTATATGCCGAAAAAAACTTGAGATAAAAGCCGACCTCGTCGTTCTCGCCGCCGCGATAGAGCCGTCCCCGACGGCAAGGGCTCTTGCGACAAAGCTTGCGTCGTCAATGGACACAAACGGCTTTTTCACCGAGGCGCACCCGAAGCTGCGTCCCGTGGAGAGCCCCACTGCGGGAGTGTTTTTGTCGGGCGCATGTCAGGGCCCGCGCGACATTCCCGAAACAGTCGCTCAGGCGGGGGCCGCCGCCGCAAAGGTGATAGGCCTGCTTTCAAAGGAGCGCCTTACGGCAAACCCGTGCGTCGCGGTGTGCGATGAGGAAATGTGCAGCGGCTGCTCCGTTTGCGGTAACGTGTGCCCGTACGGCGCGATAACGTACGTGGAAAAGGAATTCAGAGTCCCCGGCGGGAGGACGAAGGCGCGCCGCGTCGCCTCGGTAAACGAGGCAGTGTGTCAGGGCTGCGGGTGCTGTGCCGTCGCCTGCATGTCGGGTGCCATGGAGCTGAAAGGCTTTATGTCGTCGCAGATAATGGCGGAGGTGGACGCGATATGCAGGACAAGCAGATAAATGGCTACAGACCCAAAATCGCAGCGTTTTGCTGCAACTGGTGCTCATATGCGGGAGCGGACCTCGCGGGAGGGAACCGCCTTTCGTACCCCTGCGACGTAAAGATAATACGCGTGCCGTGCTCATGCCGCGTTGACCCTATTTTTGTCCTGAGAGCGTTTCGGCGCGGCGCGGACGGGGTCATAATATGCGGCTGTCACCCCGGCGACTGTCACTACACGTCGGGAAATTACCATACGAGGCGGCGCATGTCCCTTTTGTTTTCATTCCTTGACTACCTCGGAATCGAAAGAGAGAGAATGAGAGTCGAATGGGTCTCGGCGTCGGAGGGGGCGAAATTTGCCGCCGTGATGAACGACTTTGTGTCGGAAATTTCAAAGCTTGGTGAAAACAGAAGATTGGAGGACGTCAGATGCAAAGAACAGACAGAGACGCGCTTGTCCGAAGAGCGGTAAGCCTTATGAACGACGGCGTGTGCGACAGGGTTCTGGCGTGGCGGCGCGGGGAATTTTCAAGCGATGTGTCGCCGGGAGTTTTCACCGATACCGAAAGCGTTGAAAAGGAGCTTGTCCGGAACTTTTTCTGCGGAGCAAACCTTTCGAAATATCTGATATCGGAGACAGAAAAAACCGAGAAAAAAGTCCTCATATTTCTCAGACCGTGCGATTCATACAGCTTCAACCGCCTGCTTTCCGAGCACAAATTCAACCGCGAAAAGGTCTATGCCGTAGCTGTCGGCTGCGACGGCACGGCCGATATCGGAAAGCTTAAAAGAAAGTGCGGCGCGCTGTCGGATATAAAGAGGCGCGGCGACAAAATAATCGCCGAGAGCCTTTATGAAACAAACGAAGAAAACGAAGAAAACGAAGAAAACGAAGCAAACGGCGCGGAGCGCGTTTTCGATTTGGAGGACGTACTGTCCGAGAGATGTCTTTCCTGCAATTTAAAAAACCGCGCCGACTGCGACGAGATAATTTCTGACGGCGGGCGCGACGCTGTGTCGGAGCGCTTTTTCGAGGTGCGCAGAATAGAGAATATGAGCTCCGAGGAAAGGTACGAGTTCTGGCGCGGAGAGTTCTCGCGCTGTATAAGGTGCAACGCGTGCCGCGACGTGTGCCCCGCGTGTACCTGCGAAAAATGCGTCTTTTCAAACCCCTCGTCGGGAGTTGAAAACAAAGCCGCCGCAAACAGCTTTGAGGAGAGCATGTTTCATATAATACGCGCCTTTCACGTCGCGGGAAGATGCACCGACTGCGGCGAGTGCTCAAGGGTCTGCCCCCAGAGCATACCGCTCCATCTTCTGAACCGCAAGCTTATAAAAGACATAAACATATTGTACGGAGAGTACAAATCGGGCGAGAGCGTGTCTCAAATTTCTCCGCTGAACAGTTGGACGGAAAACGACGCCGACCCGTCCGAGGTCGCAGAGCTTCTTGAAAGGAGCCGCTCAAAATGACGTCGGAAAAAACAAAAACAGAAGCAAAAACAAAAATGCTGAAAATATCTCTTGAAAAGACGGGGCTCCTCTTTGAAAAACTCTCGGCGGCAGGGAAACTTTATATCCCGGTCGACGGCGCGGCGGGCGCGTCATTTGAAAAATGGGACGGCAAAGCGGGCGAGGCGAACAAATTCGAAATGAAAATGTCGTCGGCTCACAACACCGTAAAGAGCGCAAAGGACGTCTTTTTCCCTCAGACAGAGGACCTTATGAGGTTTCGTGTAAACGGGAAAAAAATCGAGGTGACCGATTGTTCGGATTATTTAAATAATTCGAATAATTCAAATAATTCGGACGTCGCTCGGGCGGACAACTCGGCGCAAAACGAAAAGACCGCAAATAATATTATTCTTTTCGGAGTCAGAGCGTGCGACGTAAAAAGCTTTGAAGTTCTTGACAGAGTCTTTCTCTCCGAGCCGTGCGACACATATTACAAAGCGCGCCGCGAGAGAACGGTTATATTTTCCATGGCATGCGCCGCGCCGCGCGAGACGTGCTTCTGCACAAGCTTCGGCATTGACCCGTCATGCCCCGAGGGGGACGTCTCCTGCATTGCGGACGGCAAATACATATATTTCGAAATAAAGAGCGAAAAGGGCGAAAGGCTCATGTCGTCTCTCTCGGATATGTCCGATATATCCGATATACTTGAGAGTATCGGCG
The DNA here is from genome assembly GCA_947632135.1 of uncultured Clostridia bacterium. Taxonomy (GTDB): domain Bacteria; phylum Bacillota; class Clostridia; order Oscillospirales; family CAG-272; genus RUG14199. The sequence continues at coordinate 4,497 of CANRNZ010000046.1, read as the reverse complement.
ATTCGGACCCGGAAAGCGTCGCGTCGCGCCGCCGTGAGATAAAAAGAAGAGCCGAAAGGCTGCCGCTCTCCGGCGTTTCAACGGAGCCGTTCGGCGCGGGTACGACAGGCAGATATTTTTCGTCCCCCGCGTGGGAGGAGCTCTCCGCGACATGTCTCGGCTGCGGGGCGTGTACGTTTGTCTGCCCCACGTGTCAGTGCTACGACATAAAGGACTTCGACACGGGAGAATCCGTTGTGCGCTACAGATGCTGGGACTCCTGCATGTACTCCGATTTTACGAAAATGTCGGCGGGTCAGCCGAGGCTCACTCGTCTTGAGAGATTCAGACAGAGATTCATGCATAAGCTCGTGTACTTTCCCGAAAACAACGACGGGCTTTTCTCCTGCGTCGGGTGCGGAAGATGCCTTGCGAGCTGCCCCGTAAATATGAATATAGTAAAGGTCATGAAAAAGCTGGGAGGTGGCGCAGGTGACTGAGACAGCCAAAAAAAAAGAACCCCTTGTGCCGCTCGTCGCGCAAATCGTCGGCATAAGGACGGACACGCCCGACGTTAAAACCTTCAAAGTCGTAAATACAGACGGGAAAAAGCCGTTTTCCCATATCCCCGGTCAGTGCGCCATGCTGTCGGTTCCGGGAGTCGGCGAGGGTATGTTCTCAATCACCTCGTCGCCGACAAACGAGGATTATATGGAGTTCTCGATAAAAAGGTGCGGCGCGCTCACCTCGTTTCTGCACGGCGTCGAGGAGGGTCAGCAGATAACACTGCGCGGGCCATACGGCAACGGCTTTCCCGTGAACGCCGATTTTGTCGGTGAAAATCTTCTGTTTATCGCGGGCGGCATCGGAATTGCGCCGCTGCGCTCCGTTATAAACTACTGCCGCAGCTTCAGAGAGCGCTACGGCAGAATCGACATTGTCTGCGGCGCAAGAAGTCCCCGCGACCTTGTCGACAGAGACGAAGCTCTCGGCGAGTGGGCAAAGGACAGAGATATCGGCGTACACCCGACAGTCGACAGAGCCGACAAAAACGAAGACGGCTGGGAGGGTCACGTCGGCTTTGTGCCGTCATACGTGAAAGAGCTCGGCTTTTCGCCCGACAGGACCGCGATAATCTGCGGGCCTCCCGTTATGATAAAATTCACTCTTGAGGGGCTCGAGGAGCTCGGGTTTGACAAATCGCGCATTTACACGACTCTCGAAATGAGAATGAAGTGCGGAATAGGCAAGTGCGGGCGGTGCAATATCGGCTCAAAGTACGTCTGCCGCGACGGCCCCGTTTTCCGCCTCGACGAGCTTGACGCTCTCCCCGACGAATACTGAGATAAAGCTCAAAGGACTCAAAGGACTCAAAGGAAAGATAACGGGAGATAAGGTGAGAAGAGACGGACCGCACCGCCTCGCCTTAAGGACAAAACACGGGACGGGAGATATTAGATAGGAGATATCCCTTATGAATAGTGAGAAAAAAGTAAAGATTTATCTGTTCGGCAAGGAGTACAGCGTGCCGTCGGAGCTGACGATAATGTGCGCCATGGAATACGCGGGTTATCAGCTCGTTCGCGGCTGCGGCTGCCGAAGCGGCTTTTGCGGCGCCTGCGCCACAATCTACAGAATAAAAGGACAAAGGGAGCTTAAAACGTGCCTTGCCTGTCAGACGAGGGTCGAGGACGGCATGTATATCGCGACCCTGCCGTTCTTTCCTCTTGTCAAGGAGGTGTACGACGTCGAGAAAATAAAGCCCACCGAGCAGATAATGATGCAGCTCTATCCCGAAATATACGCGTGCGTCGGGTGCGGCGCGTGTACAAAGAGCTGCACTCAGAGCCTTGACGTTATGCAGTATATCGCCTATGCCCAGAGGGGCGACTTTAAAAGGTGCGCCGAGGAATCCTTTGACTGCGTGATGTGCGGCGTATGCTCGTCAAGATGTCCCGCGGGGATATCCCACCCGCAGGTGGCAATGCTCGCGCGCCGTCTTAACGGAAAGTATCTCGCGCCGCGCTCCGCTCATCTTGAGGACAGGGTAAAGGAGATAAAGGACGGCGGGTTCGACTCTCTGATGGAGTCCCTGACGTCTCTTTCCGACGGGGAGCTTCGGGAGCTTTACAACAAGAGAGATATAGAAAAGTGAGGTGACGGCAGAATGTATTCCGATGAATTTAAAGAATCGCTTTGCGCCGTCGAGGCGTCGCGTGAGAAAAACCTCGCCTATGAGCCGCCGAGAATGACGGCAGAGGAAAAGGAGGCTCTTCTTTCGGAGTATCATCCCGACTTTAAAATGAACGAGTTCGATACCTTGAAGGTAGGAAAAAACAAGGGCTCCCGCGCGCCGAAGGAGCTCTGCCGTATGCTTCAGGCTCACAGCAGAGTAAGAGACGGGGCCGACTTGTCGAATATAAAATACGACGTCGACGTGCTCGTAATCGGCGGCGGGGGAGCGGGCGCCGCGGCGGCAATAGAGGCAAACTCGGCGGGCGCGTCCGTTATGATTGTCACAAAGCTCCGCATAGGCGACGCGAACACCATGATGGCGGAGGGCGGCATACAGGCGGCTGACAAGCCGGGCGACAGCCCGTGCATTCACTTTCTCGACGCCTACGGCGGCGGTCATTTTGCCGCAAAGAGGGAGCTTCTTTCAAAGCTCGTGACCGAAGCGCCCGACGCGCTGCTTTGGCTCAGCAATCTCGGAGTCGAGTTTGACAAAACCCCCGACGGCGAGATGATAACGACGCACGGCGGCGGCACGTCAAGAAAACGCATGCACGCGGCAAAGGACTATTCGGGCGCGGAGATAATGAGAACTCTGCGCGACGAGGTCTTTAACCGCGAGATACCCGTCGTCGACTTCACGTCGGCAGTTGAAATAATCCTCGACGAAAAGGGCAGAGCCGCAGGCGCGGTCCTTATGAATATGGAGACGGGCGAGATAACAGCCGCAAGGGCAAAGACAGTGATAATCGCGACAGGCGGCGCGGGACGGGTACACTATCAGGGCTTCCCGACGTCAAACCACTACGGGGCGACGGCTGACGGACTTGTCCTCGGCTACAGAGCGGGAGCAAAGCTCCTCTATGCCGAGACTCTCCAATATCACCCGACAGGCGCCGCATATCCTCAGCAGATATACGGCTCCCTCGTAACCGAAAAGGTGCGCTCTCTCGGCGCAAAGCTCGTGAACGCGGCGGGAGAGGTATTCGTCCACCCGCTCGAAACAAGAGACGTTGCGGCGGCGGCAATAATACGCGAATGCGGCGCGCGGCGCCTCGGCGTCGACGCGGGAAATACAAAGGCGGTCTGGCTCGATACGCCGATGATAGAAATGCTCGGCGGCAGCGGCACGATTGAGAAAAGAATACCCGCAATGATGAGAATGTTCGCAAATTTCGGAATAGACATAAGAAAGGAGCCGATTCTCGTTTATCCGACTCTGCACTATCAGAACGGCGGGCTCGATATCTCCGCGCGCTGCGAGGTGACGGGAGTCGAAAATCTCTTCGCCGCGGGCGAGGTCGTCGGCGGAATACACGGGAAAAACAGACTGATGGGAAATTCTCTTCTCGACATTATCGTGTTCGGCAGAACGGCGGGGGCCTGTGCCGCCGAGGCCGCAAAAAAAACTGTTTCCGAAAGGCTGACTCTCTCTCACGTTGAAAAATTCGAAAAGGAGCTTGCGGCGGCGAAAATCGAAACTGACGACGTATCCCCGATGCTTCTTCCGAATTACACGGGCAAAAAGAGTATGTTTTGACGCTTGCCGAAAATAAGGCGCATATATTCGGCAAACGCAGAAAATTATATCTCGAAAGTATGCGAAAAACACACTGTAAATATACGAAAAGCACACAAAAAATACGCAAAAAAACACACAAAAAAATACACAAAAAAGACAGGTAAACTGAAAAATGGTTGAAACGGTAACAGACCTTCTTGAGGCGCTGACAATATTCTGCTTCGGTCTTTCTTGGCCGATATCCATAAGAAAATCCGTAATTTCCCGCACGGCGAAGGGAAAAAGCCTCTTTTTCGAGGTTTTTCTGCTCATCGGCTACGCCTTCGGAATAGTGCGAAAAATAATACAGACCGCAAACGGCGGCTCCGGTTGGGTCTTCTATCTCAGCTTCTTTTTCTACGTTCTGAATTTTATAGAAATTTCGATCGACGTCCTTCTTTATTTCAGAAACGTGAGACTTGACAGAATAAACGACACACTTCTCTCGTCGAGACTCAAAAAGAAAAAATAATTAAAAAGTACTCCGAAAGTACTGAAAAAGTGTACAAAAAGTACACGGAAAATGCACCGAAAATCACTCAAAAAACCACTCAAAAAAGTACTCGAAAAAGTACTCAAAAAAGATGAGCGCCGCGCGCGGCGGGTCTTATACAATCGCGGGGGAGGCTTTGAAAAGCCTCCCCCGCGACAGACTGAAGACAAAGCGGCTTTGTGTTTAAACACACAGAGCCGCTTTGTTGTAATTTGTAAGAAGAATTTCGAAA
>CANRNZ010000045.1 GCA_947632135.1 uncultured Clostridia bacterium | reverse complement strand
AAAATTTAAGCTGAAAATTTTTCAGAAACTAACTTCACCGACGCTTTTCTTTGACGCAATCGGCGCAAAGAAAAGCTTCAAAAGAAACGCCAATCATCGGGGCGCCGCCCCGAACCCCGCCGCCTTTTGAAAAAGGCGGGCGAAAACTTTCGTAGTGGGTCTGTGCCTCGCGATGGGGCGGGCGAAAACTTCTGAAACAAGTCTGTGCGAACATTGTGCGAACTTTGAAAAAGGCGCGATGATTCCAAAAGAACCCTCGCGCCTCAAAGCTCAAAGCCCAAACCTTAAGCCCTTACCCTCAAATCTTCTCAAGCCTTATGGTGTTCGTCTCGCCCGAGCGCCCGCTCGTGGTTCCGCCGACAATTATTATGTTGTCCCCCTCTTTCAGCTTCATGAACTCCTTCGTCATCTTCGACGCCGTGTAGAACATGACCTCCGACGAGGGGTACTCCTCGCAGAGCATCGGCGTGACGCCCCACGAGAGCGCCAGCTTTCGCCATGCCTTTTTATTCGTCGTAAAACCTATGATATCCTCAATGGGACGAAAACGCGATACCATTCTGACAGTCGTTCCCGAAAGCGAGCACACTGCAATCGCCTTCGCGCCGACCCCCATCGCCATACTGCACGCGGCGTTCGACACCGCGTCTATGTTGTTCCTTATCTTGAAATCCGCGTCGTGGAAAAGTCGTCTGTAATCTATATGATTCTCCGTTTCCTCGCAGATATCCGCCATTATCCTCACAGTCTGTACGGGGTATTTTCCCGCCGCGGTCTCGCCCGAGAGCATTACCGCGCTCGCCCCGTCGTATACAGCGTTCGCAACGTCGGATATCTCCGCCCTTGTCGGCCGCGGGTTATGTATCATGGACTCCAGCATTTCCGTTGCGGTTATGACCCTTTTTCCGAGCATTCGGCATGTCGTGATAAGGCTCTTTTGAACCGCTGGCAGCTCCTTGAACGGTATCTCGACGCCAAGGTCGCCTCTTGCCACCATTACGCCCTCGCATACCTCGCATATGTCCTTTATGTTGTCGACTCCCGAGCGGTTCTCTATCTTCGCGACGATCCCTATCTCGTCCCCGCCGTTTGCGATAAGAAATTCCTTCATTTTCTCGACGTCCGCTCTGCTTGACACAAAGGACGCCGCGACGTAGTCGACGTCGTTTTCTATTCCGAAAAGAAGGTCGCTCTTATCCTGCTCGCTGAGAAACGCCTGATTCAATACCTTGCCGGGGAAGCTCATGCTCTTCTGGTTTGATATCTCCCCGCCTATCACGACGCGGCACAGCGCGTCGTTTCCCGAAAGGCTTATGACCTCAAAGGCGACAAGTCCGTTGTTCACAAGGATTGTGTCCCCCACCTCAAGGTCGTCTATCATTCCCTTATAGTTTACGGAGACACGGCTTTGGTCGCCTACGATGTCGTCCGTTGTAAAGGTGAAGGTATCGTCGTCGTCAAGCGTGATTTTCCCGTTTTCGAACGTCTTTATTCTGTATTCGGGCCCTTTTGTATCGAGCATTATCGCAATGGGAAGATTGAGCTTCTCACGGACTTTTTTTATCATGTTTATCATTTTGCCGTGCTGCTCATGGTCGCCGTGGGAAAAGTTGAGTCTTGCCACGTTCATTCCGGCAAGGCACATATCCGTTATTGTTTTCTCGTCGCAGCTCGCGGGACCGAGCGTGCATATAATCTTGGTCTTTCTCATGTTTTCACCTTCCTTTCGCCCTTTTTTATTTTTATATTATTTTTATATTTTTCTCGGCTTTTTAAATCAAAATCAAAACTCAAAAATCAGAAATCAAAAGAGAGAAAATCATTTCTCGCCCCTGTAAATTCTCTCTGCGATATCCTGCATTTTGTCGAATTTTTTCTCGATATCCTTCGCGAGCGCTATCTGGCACCTTGTTCTCACAAGATTGTGCCCGGGATAGTTCGTCTTGAAATAGTTGTCCCCCGTAATATAGTCGTCAAGGAATCTTTCGGCAAGCTCGAGTGTCATCGTCAGCGCTCCGAGAGCGAGAGTTTTGACCTCGTTTTCCGTCAGCGTGTCTCTGACCTCCGAGATAAATCCCCTTGCGAACGCCTCGTACTTTTCAAGGCTGAAGGACACCCTCGAGACGTCCTTTTCGTCCTCCGCCGTCGTATTGGCGCAAAAGCGCACGGCGTCCCCGAAATCATGCGCGACAAGCCCCGGCATAACCGTATCAAGGTCGATGACGACAAGCGCGTTTTCCTTATCCATATCAAACAGGACGTTGTTTATCTTCGTGTCGTTGTGGGTCACTCTCAGCGGAAGCTCCCCGTTTGTCAGCATATCTGTAAGCTCCGACGCGCGCTCCCTCACCGAGGCGATATACGCTATTTCCTCGGCGACCGAATCGACCCTGTCGCAACTGTCCTCCTTTACGTGGCGGAAAAAGTCCTCCATTCTCTTCTTTGTGTTATGGAAATACGGAATCGTCTCGTACAGCTTTGACGCGTCGAAATCCGCAAGCTCATTCTGAAACAGCCCGAAAGCCCTTCCGGTTTCCTCAAGGACGAACAAATTGTCGCACTCGTTGTACGTTTTCGAATTTTCGATATACCTGCTCACGCGCCAGAAAGTGTGGTCGGTGTCGACGAAAAAGTTTTTGCGCTTACCGCCGCACTTCGTGTGGTAAAAGTGCATGTAGTGCCTTGTATCCTTTATTCCCTCCGCCTCTTTCTTTTCCTTTATGTGAGTCGTTATAAGGTCTATGTTGTTCATTATCTGTCTCGGCTTTTTGAACACGTACATATTGACCTTTTGAACTATGTAATTTTTAAAATCCCCGCTCGGGAGAATATATGTGACCTTGTATGTGCTGTTGATGTTTCCGTTTACGACGACCTCGTATTTTTCAAAGGTACCGGGGAGTCCGAACACGGAGCAAACGTTCTGAATTTTTTTCTCAATCGTGCAAAAATTGCCGCAGGAGCTGCTGTCATTCTGTTTCATAAAATCAAACCTTTCAAAATGCTTTCAGTAATTTAAGTAAATTTCGTGATTTCGTGATTTCGTGATTTTCTTTTTTCTAATATTTCCGTCAATTTAAGTGAATCAATAAATAATTATTTTTATAAGTATCTTTTAATAAGTATACAATAAATTTGTCTTTTCGTCAAGAAAAAAAGCTGCAAAGGTATCCTCGCCGCAAAAACGCGCGCCGCGCGGATTAAAAATTAAATTTTTTTACCGAACACCCGACATTGAAACGGGCAAATAAAATTTTCAAATCTCTTTTTCAAATCTCTTGTGATTTTTAATGCCGTGTGATATACTCTAATGGATTTAAAAATTCAAATAATATTTCAAGGCGTTTTGCCGACAAGGCCGAAGCGCCAAAGTAAAAAAGAAAAAGCGAAAAACCAAATTCGAAAGGAATTTCACAAATGAATTTTACGAGCTATACGGTTGAAAAATCGAGGGACAGCTTTGAGAGCGCCGCGAGCAGACTGAAAAAGGTATTTCCCGACGCCGCGGGCATAATCGACGCCGAGTATTTTGACAGCGAGAGAAAGAGAGTGATCGGAATTTCCTCCCTTCCCCTCTACGCGCCAATCTGTCTGTCCCTTTTCGGAAAGAAGGAATTTCTTGATTTTATATCTTCCACAGACTCCGACATACATATCGTTTTCGGCGAGACCGTTCTCGTAAATTCAAAAGAGGCTCCCGAAAACGTCTCGCGCCTCGTAAAGGACGAATATAAAAGGGCGATGGCGGGCGTCGGAGTCCTCACCGAAAACGGAGAGCACGTAATCGACCTCAAGGGCGGCTATGTCGGCACTCACTACGGAATAAATCTGCTGCTCGGGTGCAGAGTCGGATTTGAAAATCCGATGCTGACGACGCCGAAATCCGCCGTCGACCCTCTCGGGCGCGGCGCGTTCAGAGCGGGAGCCGACACGCAGGTGCTTGCCTCGCGCTTTGTCATGAACGCCGACGAGGCGGGAGAACCCGCAAACCGTCAGTTCTACCTGACCGAGGACAACAGGCAAATCTTTTACTCGGCAGACGTCTCGTCCGACGGGTCAAACGTAAAGAGCGCCGTCTGCACGCACAAGCCGAATAACACCGTAATCGAATACGAAACAAACTGCGGGCTGAAAATAGAGAGGACGATATTTATCCTGCCGCAGTACGAGGGCATGCCCGACGCCGTCGAGGTCCAGTCGGTAAAAATAACGAATCTGACAGAAAGACCCCGCCGCATAAGGATCGTCATGACGGGAGTCCTCGGCATAATGGACGCCGCCTCCTGCAACGACATTATCTACCTCAACGTAATACACCAGTCCTCCGCGGTAAAGGACGGCGACAAAACGGTCGCGGTATCCCCCGACATGCACCCGTCGTACGCTAAATGCCGCCGCCATTTCGCCTCCCTTATCGCAAACGGCGAGACGATGGACGAGTACTGCGTCAGCTATACGGACTTTGTCGGCGGCGGCACCCTTGAGAGACCCGAGCGCGTCGCCCGCCTCACCTCTCACCCTCAGAGAAGATCCGCTCCGTTTTTCGCAATCGCGAAAACGCTCGACATCGGCGGCGGCGAGTCCTCATATGTCGACGAGTTCGTCGGCTACGTTTACAGCGCCGACGACAGCGAGGAAAAGCTCGTCGCGGACATAAAAGCTCTCCGCGAGAAATTTTCTTCTCACTCCGCCGTGGAAAAGGCGCTCTCCGACGTAAAGGACTTTTACGACGCCTACTCGTCGTACCTCACCCTGAAAAGCGGAGACCGTCGCCTTGACTCGTACATAAACCGGAATCTCCCCTTCCAGGTACTGTATCAGTCGTTTTTGTCCCGCTCCTTCGCGTGGACTCAGAAATCGTTCAGACAAATCGGCTTTCGCGAAATTCAGGACATGTACCCCTCCCTTTACTATCTCAACGCCATGGGAAATTCCTCTCTCGCAAAAGACATGATATGCCGCTGGGTTGAAAATGTTTACGAGTACGGGTACGCAAATCACAATTTTTACTGGACGGGAAACGGCGCGGGGGACTGCTCCGACGACCAGCTCTGGCTGATACCCGCCGTCTGCCGCTACGTTTCGCTGACGGGAGACGTCGCGTTTCTCGATGAAAAATACAAGGTCGCGGGCTCCGACATGACCCGCTCGGTTTTTGACACAATGACGGCGGCGGTAGATTACAGCGCCAAAATTTCCGTAGGAAAGCACTCGCTCCCGATTCTCGACAACGCGGACTGGAACGACTGCCTCAAGCTCGACGAGGACAGCATAAGCGCGCCTTATAAATTTGAGCTGTACAAAAAACAGCTCAAAGAGAAAAATCAAGAGTGGGGCGTCCCGTTTGAAAACAACTACTGCGAGAGCGTCATGAACGCGTTTCTTCTGAAAATCGCCGAGGACGACCTCGCCTCCCTTGCCGAAATCTCGGGAAGGGGCGACAAGGCAAAGGAGCTGCGCCGCATGTCGGACGAGCTCTGCCGCAACATACAGACGTACGCGTGGAAGGAAAACTTTTTCGCGCGCTGCCTTGTAAACGACCCCAAAAAGCCGTACAGCTACGTCGGCGCAAAGGGCGACGGACTCTCGAGCGATAAAAATATCGACGGCTCGTATTTTCTCAACAGCTTCAGCTGGTCGATACTCTCAGACTGCGCCACAGAAAGCCAGATAGAGGCTATGACGGAGCCGCTCTGCAAATACATAAAGACCGAGGCGGGTCTTATGCTCTCCTCGCCGTGCGACCTCGGGAAGGTGTCGTCAAAGACCGCCTCGGACCACTATTTCGAGGGCGACCGCGAAAACGGAGCGGTGTTCAAGCACGCGACGATGATGGCGACGTGCGCGATGTTCAAGGCGGCAAAAACCGTAAAGAGCAAATCCCTCGCCGCAAAGCTCTCCTCACTCGCATTTTGGATGCTCGACAGGGTCTACCCCTTCAAAACAATGGACAACCCCTACGTCTTAAAGGGAAATCCGCGTTTCTGCACCCAGTACAACAACAGCGAAACACTTGAGAACATAGGGCCGATGCTGTCGGGTACGGCAAGCTGGCTCGCGCTCTCCGTATTCGAATTCCTCGGAATATCCCACGACGGAAACAAAATTACGTTTTCGCCCGTTCTCCCCGAGGACATGACGGAGGTCTCCTTCCTTATAAAATGCGCAAAATGCTCACTTGACGTAAAAATCACAAAGCCGAAGGGCTTCTGCCGCTGCGGGGAGAGTACCGAGTACTTCCTTGACGGGGAAAAATGCGATGGCACAATAAGCCTGCCGTCCGACAAAAAGCGCCACAGCGTATACGTGAAGCTCTGAGGCGCGGCCTTTCCCTTCGTCATTCGGCAATTACTTATTATCTTAATTATTTAAAATTTAAAACTATAATCCTACGGTGAAAAAATGAAAACATATATACGCGGCAACGCCCGTTTCACTGTCATCGAAGACGGGCTTGTCAGAATGGAATATTCGAAAAACGGCGCGTTCTGCGACGAGGAGACCCTTTTCGCGCGGCGCGACTATATGAAAGACGCGAGGGAAGATAATATAAACGACGGGGCGGAATGCCCCGTCTCGGTATCGGACGAAAACGGCGTCTTCACGCTTGAAACCCCTCTTATAACTCTGAGCTACAAGGACAACGGACGCCCCTTTAACCGCCGCAATCTGACGGGTCGACTCAATATTTCGGATAATTGCGAAAAAAACGAAAAATCCGAAAAAAATAAAAAAAGCGGCGAAAAACGGGTATTTTGGTATCCCGCGAAAAAGGATACCGAAAACCTCGGAGGCGCTCTCTCTACCCTTGACGGGGTAAGCGGCAGCGTTCCGCTCCCGCAGGGGCTAATATCCCGCGGCGGCTGGCACATGCTCGTCGACCACCGTAATACGCGACGGCTGGATATGCGAGAGAGACGAAAACCACGTCTGCGACTATTATCTGTTCGTCTACGGACACGACTATAAGGGCGCGCTGAGAAGCCTTGCCGCGCTCTCGGGAAAGGCCGCGCTGCCGCGAAGATACGCCTTCGGCTCCTGGTACTCGCGCTGGTATCCCTACACCTCGCGTCAGCTGAGAGAAATCGTCAGCGAATACGAGGAAAACGGCTTCCCTCTCGATATTCTCGTAATTGACATGGACTGGCACCACAACGACTGGCAGACCCCAGAGGGACACCCGCGCCGAACTAAATACGGCTTCGGCCACGGCGGCGGAAATATGGGCTGGACGGGATATTCATGGAATGAAAAGCTGATACCCGACCCCGAGGAGATGCTCTGCGACATAAGGGAAAAGGGCGTCGCCGTGACGCTTAACGACCACCCCGCAGACGGCGTTCGCTCAAACGAGGAGTGCTACGGCAAATTTGCCGAGATGATGGGGCTTAAAAACGGCGAGAACATACCGTTTCTTTGCGGCGACAAAAAGTATATGGAGGCGTTTTTTGCCTCGGCGCTCGAGCCGTGCGAAAAGCTCGGCGTCGACTTTTGGTGGCTCGACTGGCAGCAGGACTATATAATCCCGAGCGTTCCGGGCTTTAAAAATCAAAAGGTTCTCCCCTGGCTCAACAGACTTTACTTCGAGCATTCGAAAAAGGACTCAAAGCGCGGTCAGATATACAGCCGCTGGGGCGGCGTCGGCGACCAGAAGCACCCGATGTTCTTTTCGGGCGACACCATAGCCGCATGGGACGCTCTGAAATTCGAAATCGAAATGACGGCGGCGTCCTCAAATTCCCTCTGCTTTTTCTGGGGGCACGACATCGGCGGATTTGCCTCGCCCGACGGTACGCGCGACAGCGAGATGTTCATTCGCTGGGTGCAGTTCGGCGCGGTGTCGGCGTCCCTGAAGCTTCACTCCTGCGGCGACAACATGGACAGACGCCCGTGGACGTGGGGCAAAGAAGCGGCGTCGTCAATGCGAAAAGCATTTCTTTTCAGACGCGGCATAATGCCGTTTATATACTCCGCCGCCTTCCAAAGCTGCCGCGACAGCGCTCCGTTTATCGAGCCGCTTTACTATGAGGAGCCGCTCACCGAGGAGTCGTACCGCAACTCCGGGGAATTTCTTATCGGCGGGGCCCTTGCCACCCCGATATGCGAAAAAGGGGAAATATGCGACGGCGGCGCGGAGCCCGTCGCAAAAAAGAGAGTCTTTTTGCCGAGCGGCGTGTGGTACAACTTCTTCACCGGCGAGATGAGGCGCGGCGGGGAGTTCACCGAGGAATGCGGACTTGACTCTTTCCCGTTCTACGTAAAGGCGGGGCGCCCCTTCCCGATGCAGAACACGTCAAAAAGGGACGCGTCGGACGAGCTTATCGTAAGGCTCTATCCTCCGCAGGACGGCTGCCTTGAGGACTTCACTCTTTACGAGGACGACGGCGTGAGCCAAGGGTATCTCTCGGGCGAATATCTCATGACAAAGATAGTATGCAGAAGAGAAAAGGACGACGTGTCGCTCACATTCACACCGTCAGGCGCGGGTTATAAAAATATGCCCGAAAGCCGCCGCGTCACACTTGAGCTTATCGGAATACCGAAGCTCGATACCCCGCTCAGTCACGAAACGGTAAACAACACAAGCTATATATACACCACAGCCGAGGTTCTGAAAGAACAGGAGATAAAATTTAAAATTATATAAATTATCCGAATTATCTAAATCAAAATAAAAAAATTCGTCCGCAGTTACCTCCCCGGATCTCAAAACTATATTTAAAAACAATATTCACCATTAAGCGATTTTTTCTTGCATAATACGACAAAACCTGCTATACTTTATTTAAAGTTTATTAAATTTTTATTTGATTTCAAATCAAATTTACGGCTGTTGAATTTTAAATTTTAAATAATAGTATTTATAGGTTAAAGCGCAAGGTTTTAACCCTTTGAGGTCAAAAATGGCAGTAACGACGGGACTTAAAAGACTGTTGTCTCTTCTTTTCATATCGTCTCTTATCCTGTGCTCCCTTTTATTTCTCCCGCCCGCGCCGCGCGGCGTCGGCGCCGACGGAAAAATAACTATCGTCCTCGACCCGGGTCACGGCGGCGCGTCGGACCCCGGCACATGCCGAGGGGAAGCGGCGGAGAAAAACTACACCTTAGCGCTGGCGAGAAGCCTATGCTCAAAGCTTGAGGCAAACGGAAATTTCAGAGTCATAATGACAAGGGACTCCGACACGGAAATCACCCTTGCAAACAGAGTGAAGGTCGCCTACGACAACGACGCGGACCTGCTTTTCAGCATACACTTCGACGGCAGCACCAACAAAAGCGCTAACGGTACGACGGCGTATACCTCCGTATTCGAGCGCTTTGCGATGATAACTCTCGGGAACATATGCGTCTCAAACGTGTCGGGCGCCGCGGGCTTTAAAAATAACGGCACCGCTCAGAAAAAGGACACCGAGGGCTACTACTGGAACTCCGAAAAACAGTGGGACATACAGGACCCCTCCCTCGGAATACTCTCCGATTACTACGGAATTCCGACATGGGGCTGCAAATTCGGGATAACGACTCTCCTTGTGGAGCACGGCTACTTTTCAAACGATTCCGACGCCGCCGTCATAATGTCGCCGGACGGAATTGAAAAGCTCGCCTCGGCGGACGCCGCGGCGATAATTTCGTATTATACGTCACACACCCATACATACGGCGCAAAAGAGGTCGACTGCCCGTCAAACTGCGCGTACAACGGCAAGAGCTCGTCAAGATGCCAAGTCTGCAAGGCGAGAACAAACGTCACGACGCTCCCCGCCGCTCCCGACAACCACTACTACTACATAAAGGACGCGGGAAACGCGTCGCTCTACTGCGACGTCGAGCAGGTCGTAACGTACGGCTGCGTTATAAGCGAGAACCTGAACGAAAAGGGGATCTACTGCCCCGACCACACCCTTATAAACGTCGTAAAGCCGAAAACGGAGCACGAATACGAAATAACATATCACACTGACGTCGGTCACACGACGGACGGCGTGACAACTTACAAATGCGCAAAATGCCCCGCGACATACACCGACGTCGTCCCCGCCGAGGGTCACACGTGGAGCCTTGTCTCCCACACCGAGCCGACGTGCACCGAAGGCGGTCAGAACGCTTATACATGCAGCGTCTGCGGCGAGAGCTATGTCGAGCCGCTCGACGCGTACGGACACAGCTTTGTCAGAACGGAGCTTATAAAAAGCGAGACATGCACCGAGGTCGGCGCCGAAAAGGTGCGCTGCTCGGTGTGCGCCGTTGAAACGGAGAGGGAAATCCCCGCCGACGGGCACATAGGGGATCTTCTTGAGCACCTTGATTCCACCTGCGCCGTTCGGGGATACGATAAGTACCGCTGCGAAGTCTGCGGCGAGGACTATTTTGAATATATAGAAATGCCCGAGCACAGCTATGTCCTCTCGGAAACGACCTCTCTTACATGCACCGTCGACGAAAAGAATATATATGTCTGCGAGGCGTGCGGCGAGGTAAAGGAAGAAATTCTGACGGCAGCGTCCCACAAATTCGAGGAGACAGAAAGAGTAAAGGCAACGTGTGAGTCGGACGGCAAAATCGTATACGTCTGCTCGGTCTGCAAAGAAGAAAAAACGGAAATCCTGCCGGCGCTCGGTCACTCGTGGGACGAGGGATACGTCGCAGAGAGAGCGGGATTTTTCACAAGAGGAAATCTTCGCTTTACGTGTAAAAACGACGCGTCTCACATAAGAGACGAAATCATTCCGTCGGGTTTTTCGACAAACCCGCTGAACAGATTCTGCGCCTTGATTACCCTGCCTATTGCGGCGCTTTCCCTCGCGGCGGCGCTTCTTTACAGGAGGGGAGTACTTCCCATACGTTGGAGCAAAGAAAAAAAGCCCGCGCCGCAGGGCGATGGCGCGGAAAATCCCGTCGGCTCGGAAGTTCTCACGGAGGCCGCCTCGGAGACAATTTTTGAAACAATGTCGGAAGCGGCGGACGATATTGCCGCACGCGCCGCAGCTCAATCGGAGCAGAGCGCGGACGGCAGCGCGGACGCCGACGCGCCGACATGCGAAAATTCCAAAGACTTTTCGGAAGAATTTTCTAAAGAGGTTTTGGAAAAAAATACGGAAGAAATATCGGAAGAAATATCGGAAAAGCTTTCCGAAGAAATTTCCGAAAATATTCCCGAAAATATTTCCGAAAAAATTTCCGAAAATATTTCAAGCGGCGAAACCTCATCACAGCCCGCGGCAGTAAATTAAGCCGAGGAGAGTCGAACCTTGAGCCGCCGCCCTCGCTCTTACGCGCTGAATTTTAAGTAAAAATCGAAGCCGAAAATCAAAGCAAAGAATCGGAGCAAAATCGGAGCAAGAATCGGAGCAAGAAATGAAAGTTCTTATCGCAATGAGCGGCGGCGTCGATTCCGCCGTTGCCGCAAAGCTCTTACTCGACAGAGGAAACGACTGCATCGGCTGCACAATGAAATTATACACAAACGAGGACGCGGGAATCCTTTCAAAAACATGCTGCTCCGCCGACGACGTCGAGGACGCAAAGAGCGTCGCGCGCCGCCTCGGCATAAAGCACTACGTGTTTAATTTCAAGGACGACTTTAGAAAAAAAGTAATGGACAAATTCGCCGAAAGCTATATGCGCGGCATGACGCCGAACCCCTGTATCGACTGCAACAGATATCTTAAATTTGAAAAGCTGCTTCTCCGCGCAGAGGAGCTCGGGTGCGACGCCGTCGCGACGGGGCACTACGCGAGAATCGAGAAAAAAGACGGAAAATATTTACTGAAAAAAGCGCTCGATTCCGCAAAGGACCAGAGCTACGTGCTGTATATGCTCGGCCAAAGTCAGCTTGCGAGAACGCTCTTCCCGCTCGGCGAGCTCACAAAGGACGAAACGAGAAGGCTCGCCGAAAAAGAGGGATTCGTCAACGCCGCGAAGCCCGACAGTCAGGACATCTGCTTTGTCCCCGACGGCGACTACGCTAAAGTCGTAAAAAAGATATGCGCCGAAAAAGGACAGGGAGAAAACGGAAAAGGCGGAAATTTTGTCGACACAGACGGAAATATTCTCGGCGCGCACGACGGGATAATAAACTACACTGTCGGCCAGCGGCGCGGGCTCAGAATCGCGCTCGGCGAGAGGGCGTACGTCTGCCGCATATGCCCCGAGAGCGGGGACGTTGTCCTCGGAAAGAACGAAGACCTGTTTTCTCGCACCGCAGTCGTTTCGGATTTCAACTGGATATCGGGAGAAGCGCCGACGGGGAGCATAAGGTGCAAGGTAAAGATACGCTACAGACAAAAGGAGACCCCCGCGACGCTCACACCGAAGGCGGACGGGACGGTACAAATCGAATTTGACGAAAAGCAGAGAGCGGTAACGCCGGGGCAGGCGGCGGTGGTGTACGACGGCGACATTGTCCTTGGCGGTGGGACCATTCGGTAAAAGGCTTTCAAAGTCCGCACTCACCCAACACGAAAGTTTTCGCGCACTTTTTTCAAAGCTCGCACTCACCCAACACAAAAAGTTTTCGCGCACTTTTTTCAAAGTTCGCACTCACTCAACACAAAAGTTTTCGCGCGCCTTTTTCAAAAGGCGCCGGGGTTCGGGGCGGCGCCCCGACGTTTGGCGTTTCTTTTGCAGCTTTTCTTTGCGCCGACGGCTTCAAAGAAAAGCGTCAATAAAGTTAGTTTCAGTAAAAAATCGGGGGCTTTCAGCCCCCGAAATTTTTTGTTAAAATGTTAGCAAAGTCCCGAGATTTTCCTTTGCGCAAACCGCCCAACGCTTTTTCTTGACTCAGAGGCCGAGGGAAAAGCTTTGCAAAAAGAACGCGTATCGGAACTTTCGCGCTCTGCGGAGCGCGACGAGGGCGCCGCCCCGAACCCTGCAAGCTTTGGAGCCACTCCCCACAAAAGCAAGGCTTTTGTGGGGACCCCAAGGGCAAGCTTGACCAAAACTTTCGTGTTGGGTGAGTGCGAACAACGCGCGAAATCTTTCGAAGCGCCCTACTCCAAAACCACTCTGACCGACTCCGTCCCGTAATACTCCAAAAGCCTCGCGGCGTCCTCGTTTATCCTCTCCCCGCTTACCGCGACAGGCACCGCCGGCGGACAGGACACGCTGACCGACGAGAGCACCCTCCCGACGCTATCCCTCACGGCGACCCTCTCGCTTTTCGCAAAAAACGCCTCCCTCGCCGAGCAGACCCTCTCGGGAAGTGCCGAAAGCGTCGGCGGGCCATCTTCAATCGCCGCCCTTCTCTCCGTTTTGCAAACAGCCCTTTCAAGGCGCCTCAGCCCCGCCTCTCCGTTTTCGGGCGTCACCATCAGCACCGTATAATCCGCGTCGGAAAACTCGGGCACGATTTTTTCCCTTATGAGAATATCGGCAAATTCTCTGCCCGTATACCCGAAGCTTTTCGGCATAAGAGTTATTTTGAGAGGCTCCGCCGAACACTGCCCGACGCCGTGCCTCAAGACCTCCCGCTTTACTCTTTCTACGTTCTTCACAGTCTCAAAGAGCCTGTCCCGATATCCGTTTTCAATATATGCGTTCGCCATGTCGAGCGAGGCGAGAGTCAGATACGACGGGCTCGTGGAGCCGACAAGCGCCATATGCTCCCTTACAACGCCCGAAAAGAGCCTCCATGCTCTCTCACCCATATGAAGATACGCGCCGCCTGTAAGAACGGGCAGCGTTTTGTGCGCCGAGTCGCAGCACATGTCAGCGCCGAGCTCAATTGGGTGCCCGCCGGGCGTCAGAAATTTAAGATATGCCCCGTGAGCGTTATCGACAAGGAGAAGCGCCTCGTATTTTTTGCATATAGCCGAAATTTTTTCGATATCGGCTGTTTTCCCGAGATAGTCGGGGGATGTGATATATAGCGCCGCAGGGCGCTTTTTTTTGACGAGCGCCTCAAGGGCATCGAGCGCCGCGTCGCACGATAGATAGGACTCTTGCCCCGTTTCGGGGATAAACTCAAAATCGAAATCAAAGAGTACCGCGGCGGAGTAAAAGGACTTATGCGCGTTTCTCCCCGCGACGACAAGAGCCCTCTCGCCTTTTGCGGCGGCGCGCGACGATATCATCGAGAGCATCGCCCTTATGCACTGCGACGAGCCCTCCGTCCCGTATACCGTCATTGCCGTGCCGAACAGGGCGGCGGCATTTTTTTCGCTCTCCCCTATTATCCCGAGCGACTCATACAGACTGTCCGCTCCGTCGATTTCGGTAATGTCGTATTCCTCTGCGCCGAGAAAGCGCTTTCCCTTGTGACCGGGCATATGAAAGCGCTCTGCGTTCGACGACGAATATTCCCTTACAAAGTCGGCTATCGGTGTTTTCATATTTTTCGTTTTGTTTTTATTTTTTATATTTTCGCAAATTGCAATAGCAAGTTGCAATAGTTAACGAAAGATTCACAGATAGAAAGGATTTGCCTTAGAGAGAGGA
>CANRNZ010000044.1 GCA_947632135.1 uncultured Clostridia bacterium | reverse complement strand
GGGTAGGGCGCGAGGCGATGAGCCTGTTTTCAAAGCAGGCGGACGGCAGAGCGCCGCGCGGCGCGCTCTACGACGCAGTGCGCGAGACGTGCGGCATCGAGGACGACACGGAGTTCAACGATTACGTAATCGAGCGCCTGAAGCGGCGGCGCGACGCCGTCGCGTCATTCCAGATGACGGCGCAGAAGGCCGCCGAGGCGGGGGATATGTCTGTCCGCGAGCTGTACGAAAGGGCGGCGCGCGAGCTTGCGCTGAACGTGAAGTCTCTGAAGGAGCGGCTGACGTTTTTCGATAATAATAACGAAAACAGCGAAAATCATGAAGCTCATGAAAATTGTGAGACTCACGAAAATCAAGAAAATCATAAAAAAATTCCCGTATCGTATTCGGGCGGCCTTTTCAGGGCGGGGGAAACAGTGCTCGCCCCGTTCCGCCGCGAAATCGAGGCTCTCGACTGCACTCTCTTTGCCCCGATTGCGGGCGCGGTTGAGGGCGCGCTTATTCTTGCTGTAAATAAATTCCGCGAGGAGGATAAATAATAAAATGTATCTGACAGAATCAGAAATACTCGACACGCCGAAGGCGCTTGAAAAAACATGCAGGTACTTTGACGAAAACGAAAAGAGGATTGACGAGTTTTTCGAAAAGTATCCGCTGAGAAAATTCACCTTTTTGGGGTGCGGCTCCAGCTATATGCTCTCGGAGAGCGCGGCGACGCTCTTTTCGTCCGTGCGTAACACCGCGGCGCGCGCGATACCCGCGGGGGACTACATCGTCGACCCCGACTTCTGGTATGAAACCGTAAAGGACAGCGTCGTCGTCACACTCTCGCGCTCGGGGAGAACGAGCGAGGTCGTTTGGGCGGTTGAAAAAATAAAGGAAACGGCGGGGTGCCCGATAATCTCGGTGTGCGCTAAAGAGGAAAACGACCTGACGGCGCTCTCCGACCTTGAGCTTATGCTTCCGTGGTGCTATGACGAGTCGGTCTGCCAGACGCGAACGGTGACAAACCTCTACGCGGCCTCTCTCCTTCTTCTCTCACGCTACTCAAAAAACGAAGGGTTAAAGAAGGCGGCGCATGCCGCCTGCGCACAGAGCGGGAAATTCCAGCTTAAATACCGCGATACTCTCGCAAAAATCGCCGATATGGACTGGGACAACGCAGTCGTGCTTGCGGACGGCCCCGTCTGCGGGATTGCCGCAGAGGCGTCCCTCGCGTTTACGGAGATTTCGATGCTCACGGGGCGCTACTTCCATATGCTCGACTATCGGCACGGCCCCGTCGTCGTAAGCGGAAAGCGCACGCTGACTCTGATTCTGCTTCGCCCGGGCGAGGAAAAGCTCCAGGGGGCGATGGTACGCGACGTGATACGCCGCGGGGGGCCCGTCGTCACCGTATCGGACAGAGCGGAAAACGTCTACGGCGCCGCGTCACACCTTCAAATCGAAAACGTCGGCGATTTTTCCGCGTGGGGAATTCTCTTTATCTACGTCGCGCAGATGACGGCTCTTCTTAAATCAGTCGCTCTCGGCGGAAATCCCGACGCGCCCGAGGGGCTCGACGCGTACATCGAGCTGAAATAACAAAGTATATTTAAAATATACCGGATATATCCCGAAAGTATATTAAAATACGCAAAATATATACCGAAAGTATATTATTAAAGAATAAAAAACGAGGAGGAAAATGGAAAATATGGATAAAATAACTTTTCTCGGCGCGGGAAGCACCGTGTTTGCCGAAAACGTTCTCGGCGACTGCATGACGACGGACTGCCTTCGCGAATACGAATACGCGCTGTTTGACATCGACCCCGTAAGACTTGAAGAATCTTACATGATGCTCTCCAACATAAACCGCAACTCGAACGGCGGGCGCGCGAATATTGTCAAGTACACCGACAGAAAAGAGGCTCTGCGCGGCGCGAAATACGTTGTGAACGCGATTCAGGTCGGCGGCTATGAGCCGTGCACAGTCATCGACTTTGAGGTGCCGAAAAAATACGGCCTTCGCCAGACGATAGGCGACACGCACGGCATCGGCGGAATTTTCCGCGCGCTCAGAACGATTCCCGTAATGCTTGATTTCGCGGCGGATATGGACGAGGTGTGCCCCGACGCGCTGTTTATCAATTACACGAACCCGATGTCAATGCTGACCCTCGCGATGAACCGCGCGACGGACATAAAGACGATTGGTCTCTGCCACTCGCATCAGGAGTGCGTGCCGAGACTGCTGACAATGCTCGACCTCCCGCAGGACGGCTTAAATTACCGTATCGGCGGAATAAATCATCAGGCGTGGCTGCTTGAGATTACAAGAAACGGCAAGGACTATTATCCCGAAATAAAGCGCCGCTCGAAGGAGGCGCCGATTTACAGCTATCTCGGAAAGGACTCGGGCGGGACTGCCACGCCGGAGTCCCACAAGGACATGGTGCGCTTTGAGATGATGCACACCTTCGGGTACTACGTCACGGAGTCAAGCGAGCACAACGCGGAATACTATCCGTGGTTTATAAAGAAGGACCACCCGGAGCTTATCGAGCGCTACAACATTCCGCTCGACGAATACCCGCGCCGCTGCGTGTGCCAGATAGAGCAGTGGAACGAGCAGGCAAAATCCCTCGTTCACAACGCGAAGCTGACACACGAAAAGAGCAACGAATACGCCTCGGGCATTATCGAGGCTATCGAAACGGGAAAGCCGTTCTCCTTCGGCGGCAACGTGATGAACACCGGCCTTATCGACAATCTCCCCTCGGACTGCGTGGTGGAGGTGACATGCCTTGCAAACGAGGGCGGAATCCGGCCGTGCCACATCGGAGCGCTGCCCCATCAGCTTGCCGCGATGAACATGGCGCACGTCGGAGTTCACCAGCTCACCGTCGACGCGGCGCTCACGCTGAAAAAGGATTATATATACCAGGCGGCAATGCTCGACCCGCATACGGGAAGCGAGCTGACAATCGACGAGATACGCTCCCTTGTGGACGACCTTATCGAGGCGCACGGGAATTGGCTGCCGAAATACCGCTGAAATAAGCTGTAACAGTAAAAATACGTGAAATTTCGTAAATTTTCGTAATTTTTTGTAAAAATCCTAAAAAAATTCCGTAACGAAAAAGCGCCGAAAACGGCGCGCGGTTCATGGGAGGGAGTAAATTGGCGGCTTTACCACTGTATCTTGACGTCTGCCGTAATATCATGCGGGATATCAGAGACGGCATGTACCCCGAAAACTCCGCGCTGCCCTCGGAGAGGCTGCTTTGCGAAAAATACCACGTCAGCCGTTCCACGATACGAAGCGCGATGGAGCTGCTGAAAAAAACCGGAACAGTCTACTCGCATCAGGGCAGGGGGACGTTTGTAAAGCCGTTTGTCTACGTCCAGAACCTGACGGAATTTTACTCCTTTACAAAAACGCTGAAGGAGAGCAACGTGATAATCGAAAACTCCGTTATAGATTATACGGTCGTAACGGCAAACGAGGCGCTCGCGGCGGCGGCGGGATACCCGCCGGGGACGACCCTTCACAGGCTGCTGCGGCTGCGCTCGGCGAGACGCTGCCCGCTGATGCTCGAGACGAGCTATCTTCCGACGTCAAGATTCAAAACTCTCGAGCCGAAAGCGCTCGAGCAGGGCTCGCTCTACGATTATCTGCGCTCGAAATACTCTCTCCACGTCGACAGGGCGGTGGAGACCTTCCGCCCCGTAATGCCCGACGCCGAGGAAAGAGGCAGACTTCAGATACCCCCCGCGA
This sequence comes from uncultured Clostridia bacterium, assembly GCA_947632135.1. Lineage (GTDB taxonomy): Bacteria > Bacillota > Clostridia > Oscillospirales > CAG-272 > RUG14199. The sequence goes on along the minus strand of CANRNZ010000044.1, from coordinate 10,720 downwards.
CCCCCTGTATGCTCCTTGAGCGCTTCAGCTATGAAAACGGCGAGACAGTCGAATACACAAGGTCGACCGTACGCGGCGACAAGTACGTTTTCAGAAGCGAGCTTGTAAACAGGAGCCCGACGGACGAGGGGTAAGAGCGCGGCGCTCAATATAAAAGGCAATATAAAATATAAGGCAAAAGAATACAAAAATTCCGCGGAGCGCGCCCTTTGAGATAAAGCTCTCCGCGGATTTTTTTGTTTTTTGAATATTTTAAAATTTTAAAATTTTAAGTGACCGTAATCGCTGTAATTTTGAAAATTTTTCGGAAATCTCGGCAAAAGGACGCTCAGTCTATACTCATGTCGATTTTGAATCTCGTTATTTTGCGCAGCGTGTTTTTCGGGAAATCCGCGTCGCGCACCTTTATTACTCCGATTCTCTTGTAGCGGACCGCCTCTCTGTTGTATACCTCGATGTGCTTTTTAAAGTACCCGTATTTGTCCTCGATTCCGTTTTTCTTCATAAATTCGTCGTCGGCGTATATCTCGGCGACTATCGCGTTGTGCTCGGCGCCGCGCCTGCTGACTCCCTCGTAGACCACAACGTCAAGTATTCCCGGAATATTCGACAGCTCGCTCTCTATTTCCTCGGGATAGACGTTCTTGCCGTTCGATAAAATTATCAGATTTTTAAGCCGCCCCGTTATGTACAGAAAGCCGTCGTCGTCAAATTTGCCGTAATCGCCGGTGAGAAAATATCCGTCCTCGCCGAACGCCGCGGCGGTCGCCGCAGGGTCGTTGTAATATCCTATCATAACGTTATCGCCCTTGACGCATATCTCGCCCTCGCCGTTTTCGTCGGCGTCCTTTATCTTCACGTCGCAGCAAGGAATCGGCAGACCGACGCTGCGGCTCTTTTTTACGTCGTTTGTGTTGCACGCGATAAGAGGCGCGCACTCGGTGATGCCGTAGCCGTTTATTACGTTTATGCCCACGGCCTCATAGAAATCTATTATTTCCTGACTTATCGGCGCGCCGCCCGTTATAACGAACGAGAGCTTTCCGCCGAACGGCTCGAGCACATTTTTAAAGAATACGCGGCGCATGTCGACCTTTACCTTTTTGAGGTTGCGGCTGACGCCCATCATGCGGCGAAGCATTCGAAGCTGACCGCTGTCGATTATCGTCGACATTATTTTCCTGTAGAACGTCTCAAGATAGAGGGGGACGAGAATCAGATAGTCGGGCTTTTCCTCCTTGAGCTCGCGCGGGAAGTGCCTCAGACCCGAGGAAATGTACGTCTCGTTTCCAATCATGAGCGCCGAGAGCAGACTTACGGTGGTGCCGAACGTGTGGTGCGGGGGCAGAACTCCGACGGTCTTTCCCGTCGCGTCAAGATACATCTTGCCGTTTGAAACGTCGGTCAGAATCGCTCTCTGCGACAGCATGACGCCCTTTCCCTTGCCTGTCGTGCCCGAGGTGTAGACGAGAAGCGCCATCACGTCGGGGTCGGGCTCCGAGGACTCAAAGGCGCGCTCGCCAAGCCCGCGAAGAAGGCGACCCTCGGCGATAAGGGAAAACAGCGAGGGCTCGGCGTCGTCGGAGTCTATAACCGCTGAAAAGGCGATACCGCTTTCGGACAGGAGCGCCTCCGACTTTGAGTCATAAATTTCCTTTGAGCAAAACAGCGCGGCGCAGCCTGCGCTTTTCGCGGTCGCGGCGAGCTCCGCGGCGTCCCAATCGGGGTCAAGGGGAACAGCGACGCCGCCCGTCGAGAGCAGGGCGAGATAGACGCACACCCAGCCGTACGAGAGCTTTCCGACTACCGCGGCGCGGCTTTTTTCGAGACCTCTTTTCGAGAGCGCCTCGGCGAGACATTTCACGTCGGCGGCGAGGTCCCTGTAGGATTTGACAATGCGCTCCTTGTCGCTCGGTTTTTTTCTGTAGGAAAAAGCCGGCTTGTCCGCGTGTCTTTTTTCGATATCCAGCACGAGGTCTTTCATCGTGTTATAATTCCAAGTTTCGAAATATTTAATTTTTGACGCAGTATTTTTCATAAAGCGACGCCCGCCTCCCTGTAAGGAATTTGATATCTGATTTAAGGATAGTATACAAAACTTAAAAATAACTGTCAACAGAGATATTTTTAATTTTTTTCGAAGTTCGCACAGACCCACTTTGAAAGTTTTCGTCCACCTTTTTCAAAGCTCGCACAGACCCATTACGAAAGTTTTCGTCCACCTTTTTCAAAAGGCGGCAGGGTTCGGGGCGGCGCCCCGACGATTGGCGTTTCTTTTGAAGCTTTTCTTTGCGCCGATTGCGTCAAAGAAAAGCGTCGGTGAAGTCAGTTTCCGAAAATGTTTTTAATTGAAATTTAAAAATTATTACTTGACCCCTCCGTCGGCGAAGCCGACACCTCCCCTTTCAGGGGAGGCTCCGGTCACTGCCAACTGACCACTGACCACTGTTCACTGTCCACTATTACTCGGCTGTTGAAAAATCTGAACAAATGTTCATTTTCTTTCATTTTGCTATTGACTTTGAACATGTATTATATTATAATAAACTAAAATAAATAAGGCAATAAATACGCCGATAAATACGGTAAATAAAGCCGCCGTGAAATCTTTCGGCGCGGCGATTGACTTTGCCTTTAAAACAAATTTCGCATCGCCCTTTTTGGGGAAATTTTTCGGAAAATCATAAGCAATTTTTTTGCGGCCTTTAACCCGGTTCAACTATTTCAACTATTTCAACTACTCAACTCTCAACCACTCGGCCCGTTCAGACTATTTAAATTATTCAACTATATAAATCATTTCAACACGAAAAGGATGTAATTATGGCAGCAGCAGCAAAGAAAAAAAAGGAAGCGGTCGTGCCGATAGACGATAAGGCGGCAAAGAAAAAAGCTCTCGAATCGGCAATTTCACAGCTTGAAAGAAGCTTCGGTAAGGGCGCCGTCATGAAAATGGGCGAGAGCGCTCACCTGAACGTCAGCGCGGTGTCCACAGGCTCAATAGGTCTTGACGTCGCGCTCGGAATAGGAGGACTGCCGAAAGGGAGAATCGTCGAAATATTCGGCCCCGAGTCCTCGGGTAAGACAACCGTGGCGCTCCACGCGATAGCCGAGGTCCAGAAGGCGGGAGGGGACGCCGCGTTTATCGACGCGGAGCACGCGCTCGACCCCGTTTACGCGAAGAATCTCGGCGTGAATATCGACGAGTTGCTCGTCTCCCAGCCCGACAGCGGCGAGCAGGCGCTCGAAATATGCGAGGCGCTCGTCCGCTCGGGAGCTATCGACATCGTCGTTATAGACTCCGTCGCCGCGCTCGTGCCTCAGCAGGAGCTTGAGGGCGACATGGGCTCCTCTCACGTGGGTCTGCACGCGAGGCTCATGTCTCAGGCGCTCAGAAAGCTCTCGGGCGTTATATCGGACTCGAACTGCGTCGTGATATTCATAAACCAGCTCCGCGAGAAGGTCGGCGTTATGTACGGCAACCCCGAGACGACGACAGGCGGGCGCGCGCTGAAATTTTACGCGTCGGTGAGAATCGACGTGAGGAAAACCGACGTGCTGAAAAACGGCTCGACGATATACGGCAACAGGGTGCGCTGCAAGATAGTGAAGAACAAGGTCGCGCCGCCGTTCAAGACTGCGGAGTTTGACATAATCTACGGAAAAGGCATCTCAAAGACAGGCGAGATGATAGATATGGGAATCGAGCTCGGGATTATCGAAAAGAGCGGCTCGTGGTTCTACTACGGCGGCGAAAGACTGGCGCAGGGCAAGGACAACGCGAAAAAGGTCATCGAAGAGGACGAAGCGCTGCTTAAGGAAATCGAGGCGGGAATAAAGCAGAAGATGGAAAGCGGCGCAGCGCTTCAGGGCGACGTTGAGCCCGAGGAGGCCGACGACGAGGAGCTTGACATCCGCCTGCTCGATTTGGACATAGAAGAATAATTTTTCGGATTTTTCGGGTTTTTAAAAATCTCGGGGTTTTCGGTTTTTTCAAAAAATTCGGATTTTTCGGATTTTTAAAAATCTCGGGTTTTTCGGGTTTTCCAATAATTACCGAAAATACAAAAATCACAAAAATCCGAAACGGAAAGGAGTCGGCATTGAGGTGCGAAAGAATAGAGTTTAACAAATTTCGTAACATGGAAAGCACTGCGGTCGACTTTTCCGACGGAATAAACGTCCTGTGGGGGAAAAACGCGCAGGGAAAAAGCAATATCCTCGAGGGAATCTACTATTTTGCACGCGGCAAGTCGTTCAGAGGCGCAAAGGACCGAGAGATGATTCGCTTCGGCGAGCCTTACTCCAAAATCTCGGCGTCGTGCAGACGGGACGGAGCAAAGCGCGCGTCAAGCCTTGAGATAATATTCAGCGCGGATTCGAAAGAAAAAAAGAAGGTGTACAGAAACGGCGCGAGAGTGTCGGGAATGGCGGAGCTTATCGGGGACTTTCGCGCGGTGCTGTTTTGCCCGTCGCACCTCTCTCTTGCCGACGGCGCGCCGAAGATACGGCGCACCTTTCTCGACATCGCAATCTCCCAGCTCTCAAGGGAATACATGGACTGCATTTCGGGATACAACAGGGCCCTCCTTCAGAGAAACGCGGCGCTGAAGGCCGCGTCGTCGGGGGAATACAGTATCCCGCGCGGGCTTTTTGAAATATACGCGGAGCAGATGGCCACATTCGGAGCGAGGGCGGCGTCATACAGATACGACTACATGTCAATGCTCGAGGGGGAGATGAAGGAGTCGTTTTCTCGGATGACGCGCGGCGCCGAGGTCCCGAGCCTTTTCTATACGACTCACGCGGCGCCGCCCGCGGGGGAGGACGACGCGGGCGAGGCGGACGAGGAATTCGAGGCGAGTGGGAAGGACGAGATTGAGTCGTCGGGCGAAACGGAGCTCGGGCGGACAAATTTTGACTCCTCGCACCTCTACCGAAGGCTTACCGAAAACACCGAAAGGGAGATACGCGCGGGGGTCACTCTCTGGGGAATCCACAAGGACGACATAAGAATAAAGCTCAACTCAAAGGACGCGCGGCTTTTCGCCTCTCAGGGTCAGAAAAGAAGTATCGCGCTGTCAATGAAGCTTGCAGAGGGCTCGCTCTCGCAAAAGATAAGCGGCGAGAGCCCCGTCGTCCTGCTTGACGACGTTCTCTCGGAGCTTGACAGCGAGAGGCGCTCTTTTGTTCTCGGGAGCTTTTCGGACAGGCAGATAATCGTCACCTCCTGCGAACCGAATCTCTTTGAAAACCTGCGCGGCAGCGTGAGGCTGATTGAGGTCGAAAACGGGAGGGTCTCCGAGGTTTCGCGAAAGGCGCAAAATCTCGGCGAAAATATTTTATTATGACATGCAGGGTAACTGAAGTTTTACAAAACGGCGCCGTGACGCATATAAAAGTCGAGAGCGAGGGCGGCGAGTACGGCGAGAGCCTTTTATTCTCATTCTCGGTGGGGCGCGAATTTTTCCCCGAGGGGCTTGTCGGTCTCTGCGAGGGAATGAGCCTCTCGGAGCGCGATATCGCGCTTCTTCGAGAGGCCGATATGACGACAGAGGCGCTCTCAAGGGCGCTCGACTCGCTGTCGTACTCGGCGCAGAGCGAAGCGGCTCTTGTGAAAAAGCTCACCTCGAAATACAAAATCGAAAGGGAATACGCGGCGCGCGCCGCCGAGTACTGCTCGCGGCGCGGTTATATCGACGAGGAGGCTCAGGCGCGCCGAATCGCAAGGAGCTGCATGGAGTCAAAATGTTACGGTGAGCGAAGGATTGCCGCCTTTCTTCTGTCAAAGGGATATAAAAACGAGGCGGTGAAAAAAGCGCTCGCCGCAGTGTCGGGGGGAGCCGACGGCGCGGCATACCGCGCGCTGAAAAAAAAGGTTCCCGCATACCCCGAGGACGCCTCGGAAAGGCGAAAGGCCGCCGCCGCGCTTATCAGAGCGGGGCACTCGCCGTCCGCCGTCGAGCGCGCGCTCGAGAGGCTGCGCGAGGATGCGGAAATATAGAAATCATTTAAGTAAAAAAATATTAAAATACGGAAAATACAAAAAATAAAAAAGAAAGCTGACAAGAGAGTGAAGAGCAAGGAAAGCAAGAAAAGCAAAGGGAAAGTAGGATTTGTGTCCCTCGGGTGCCATAAGAATCTGATGGACACCGAGGTCATGCTCGCGCACGTCGCAAAGGCGGGCTACGAGATAACGCCCGACGAGACGGAGGCGGACGTCGTAATAATCAACACCTGCGCTTTTATCGAAAGCGCAAAGAGAGAGGCGATTGACAATATACTTGACGTCGCGTGGCTGAAAAAGAACAGGAGCCTACGCGGAATTGTCGTCACGGGGTGCCTTGCCGAGAGATACCGCGAGGAGATAATGACTCAAATGCCCGAGGTCGACGCGGTGCTCGGTACGGGGAGCCTGCACAGTATAGTCGAGGCGATAGATAAGGTCCTCGGCGGTGAGAAGTACTCGCGCTTTGACGACCAGGAAAAGATAAATTTCGGCGGCGACAGGATTGTCACGACGGGGGACGCCTTTGCGTACATAAAGATTTCCGAGGGCTGCCGCAACAGATGCTCGTACTGCGCGATTCCGTACATAAGGGGAAATTTCCGCTCGCGGACGATGGAGGAGATAGTGTCCGAGGCAAAGGACCTTGAAGCGCTCGGAATAAAGGAGCTTGTCGTAATAGCGCAGGACACCACGTGCTACGGGATAGACATATACGGAAAATACATGCTGCCCGAGCTTTTAAAACGGATAACCGCAGAGACGAAAATCCCGTGGATACGGGTGCTTTACTGCTATCCCGACAAGATAACGGACGAGCTCGTCGCGGAGATTCGGGACAACCCAAGAATAGTCAAGTACGTTGACCTTCCGATACAGCACATATCGGACAGGGTGCTCAAAGCGATGAACCGCCACGGGGACTCCGCGTGCATAAAGGACGCCATTGCGAGACTGCGGCGCGAGGTGCCGGGGATTGTGATTCGAACGACGGTGATTGTCGGGTTCCCCGGAGAGAGCGAGGAGGACTTCTCGGAGCTTTGCCGATTTGTAGCCGAGGCGAAATTTGAAAAGCTCGGGGCGTTTACTTACTCGAGGGAGGAGGGCACTCCCGCGTACGACATGGAGTGTCAGATTGACGAGCAGGTAAAGCAGGACAGGTACGACATACTCATGAGAGAGCAGCTTCTCGTGTCGGAGAAGATAAACGAGGGAAAGGTCGGGCGCACTCTCGAGGTATTGTGCGAGGATTATGATCCGGTCAGCGAGGCATATGTCGGGAGGAGCGCTGCGGACGCGCCGGACGTTGACGGAAAGGTATTTTTCACGTCTCCCGCAGGGAGAAGGTACGAGTCCGGGGAATTTGTCAAGGTTCGGATAACGGAGGCGATGGACTTCGACCTTGTCGGAGTCGGCGAGGAGTGAGGCGCACTTTTTGAAGTTCGCGCACAATGTTCGCACGGACTCGTTCGGGAAGTTTTCGCCCGCCTTTTTCAAAAGGCGGCAGGGTTCGGGGCGGCGCCCCGAGACATGGCGTTTCTTTTGCAGCTTTTCTTTGCGCCGATTGCGTCAAAGAAAAGCGTCAGAAAAGTTAGTTTCTGAAAATGTTTTTATTTGAAGTTTGAAAGTTTTTTCAAACCCCTCCGTCGGCGAAGCCGACACCTCCCCTTTCAGGGGAGGCTCTTGAAGTCGGTGCCTCGCCCCTTTACTCAGTGCTAACCGACAGACGCTTTTTCTTGACTCAGTAGCGCAAGAAAAAGCTTTGCAAAAAGAACGCGTAAAACGGGGGCTCTGCCCCTCAACCCCGGCGCCTTTTGAAAAAGGCGCGCGAAAACTTTTGTGTTGGGTTTGTGCCTCGCGATGAGGCGGGCGAAAACTTCCCGAACAAGTTTGTGCGAACATAGTGCGTAAATTGTTCGAAAGCAGGTTCCTTATGATAATCTCAAAAACTGTTATTATCTCCGTCGGCTCATCCCTCGAGCCGCACTGGCGCGCGGCTTGCGACGAGTACAAAAAACGTATCTCCGCTTACAGCGACGTCGTAGAGGTCGCCGTGAAGGATTCCAAAATCCCAAAGTCCCCCTCGGAGTCCGATATCAAAATCGCCCTCGGCGCCGAGGGCCGCGATATTCTCTCGAAAATTCCGAAAAAAGCCTTCGTCGTCGCCCTGTGCGTGGAGGGAAAAGAGCTCTCCTCAGAGGAGCTTGCGGACAAAATCGGCTCCGCCGCGCTTTGCGGCAAGGACTGTCTTTGTTTTATTATCGGCTCCTCGCACGGCCTTTGCGACGAGGTAAAGCGCGCGGCGGACCTGAAGCTCTCGATGTCCCGACTGACCTTCCCTCATCGGCTTGCGAGGGTCATGCTGTACGAGAGCATTTACCGCTCCTTTTCCATAATTTCGGGAGCGAAATATCACAAATAACATCTCTTGACTCATTTGACTCATTTGACTCATTTGACTCATTCAACTCATTTAACGGCGTTTTTCCGTTTTCTTTTCTTTATTTTAATTTTACCCCCTTTTGAAATACCCGAATTTCCCCGAAAATTCCCGAAAAACCCTCGGGCGGAAAAACTTTGCCGCCTTGTACTTATCTTGTTCAAAAAATATACGTCATGTGTTAAACTTATCGGTGTAAAATGTACAAAGAATATAAGTGTACTGCGAGGTTTTACGCTAAATGAAGCTTAATATAAATTCCGCAAAAAGCTTTTTGTGCCGCGCCGCGAAAAAATTCGCGGCGGCGCTTAAACGCTTTCCCGCCGCGCTTCGCGGTTTTTTCTCAAATCTTCTTGAAAAATACAAATACGCGCTCTACCACGGCGTTACCCCCGAGAGCCCGCTGAAAAACTCGAGGGGGCTCCCGCGCACGGCGTCCCTTGCGGTATTCGTTATTCTTCTCACCGCCGCGCTGTATGTAATCGGCGCGGTGAATCTGCCGTTTATTCCGAGAAGCGAGACAGTGTGGGAAAACAGACTGCTGCTCACCGAGATAGCGAGCGGGAAGAATAAAGGCGGCGCGGAAAATCAAGGCTCCGCGGACAGCTCAAATAATTTAAATAATTCGGATAATCCGGGTGATTCGGATAATTCGGGTGATTCAAATAATACCGATAAATCCGACTCGGACGGCGACAGAAAAACCGTAAAAAGCATCGACCTCAGAAATACGATAAAAAATATCGTCAAATTTGCCGCGCCGCGCGAGATAAGACCCGCCGACGAGCTTGTGTCCGAGGGCTACTACCTCACAGACAAGACGTACTCGTCCGACAGCTGCGTTATCGGAAAAATCACCTTTGACTTTTCGTTCCCGTCAAAGTTTTCTTACGGCAATATGAAAAAGCGCACGTGGGTCGTCACCGAATACGACGACGGAAGAATGTCCACCGTATCCGACACCGAGACGACCGTCCCGCGCCCCGCGGTGTACCTTTATATGGGGTATATAATTTATAACGACGCGGGCCACGGGCTCTACCTTATGGACAGCGGCGGGAATATCCTGATGAACTACGACAGAAATTATATCCCCGCGTTCGCAAGGAGCCCCGACGGCAGGCCGCTTTTCTACTCGACTTATTCTTACTACGCCGAAACGCCCGACGCGATGGAAACGGACGAGTCCGGCGTTGAGACGCCGAGCGCGCTCGGCGGGGTGAACCTTACGGGCAGAAAATATTTCGCGCTTTCCCCCTCGGGGACGTATTTCACCGAAGTCGATTATACGGAGGAGCGCGACGGGCGCGGACTCAATTTTGATTTCACAAGCTCCTTCGGGGCCCCCACCTCGCCGCTTCTGAGGGTGGGAATAGTGTCGCCGAAGCTCTCGACGTATCTTGACGGCTCAAGGGCGCTGACGAATTTCACAAGATGGAACTATTTTCTAAAGGACGACCCGTTTATGCCGAACCTTGAGGAGATAGCGCTCGCGGAGGCGGAGTACGAGGCGCTCGGGGTCGACGAGAGACTCGCTCTTATAGAAAATAAGCAAACGCCGAGCGATATATATTCGACGGACACGCTTCTCCCCTACAGCGCGGCGTTCAACTACAGCGAGGACTACGCGGTAGTCGTCACGGACGACACGGGGGAGGATGCGAAATACGAGACCGAAGAGGTACGCGTTATAAACACGTACGGCGAGATGATGTTCGCCTCGAAAAAGGAGTACTACAACACCGATTTAAAGGACTATTGCAGCGACAGATATCTGCTGCCGCTCTCGCGCGGCGAGGAGAGCGTCGGGCACCTGTACTTTTCAAACGGACTGCTCAGGCTCAGGAAGGTCTCGTTTGACCAATATCAGCTTGACGAATTCGGCGACCTCAGAATAAACTCCGACAGGGACGTGCTTGTCTACCCGAACGGGAGGGAGTTTCCGATACCCGACGGGTACGAGCTGAGGGGGTACTCCGACGGGGTGCTGCTTCTTGAGAGAAACGGGCTTTACGGATATTTCACGATTGACGGGCGTTGGATAGCGGACCCCGAGTACACGGAGGGACATCCCTTCTTTGGCGGGATAGGGATACTGAAGAGCAAGAGCGGGAAATATTTTGCGCTGGACACGAGCGGGAAGCTTGTTATTCCTGCGGTTTACACGTACATGCAGAGTCGTTCGGACGGGCTTATAGCCGCCTATTCGGAGAGCACGGGGTGGGAGCTTTTCGGGGTTTACACCGCGTGGTGACGCGCCATCGCGAGGCACA
>CANRNZ010000043.1 GCA_947632135.1 uncultured Clostridia bacterium | reverse complement strand
TCTGCGGAGCGCGTCGAGGGCTCTGCCCCTCGACCCCGCAAGCTTTTGAAAAAGCTTGACCAAAACTTTCGTGTTGGGTGAGTGCGAACTTTGAAAAGGCGCTTTACATTCCGAGAGCCGCCGCGCCGATAATCCCCGCGTCGTTCCCAAGCTGCGCAATCTTTAACTCGCACTGCGGTGTGTCCCCTCTTGAATAGGTCTCCGCAAACACCTTTTCGGGCAGCATGTTAAGAAGATAATCCCCCTCGCCCGAAATTCCTCCGCCTATCGAGAGGACGTTTGGCTGGAATATGTTTATAATGTTCACAAGCCCGCAGACGAGATAGTCGATGTATTCGTCGACGACCTCGCTCGCCGCCTCGTCGCCCTTCCTCTTTGCGGCAAACGCGGTCCTGCCGGACACCTTTGCAAGGTCGCCGCCTATCATCTCTTCCATAATTGTCTCTCTGCCGCTTTTCCTGCACTCCTCGAGTTTCTCCCTCGTTGTGCGGACAAGACCGGTCGCCGAGGAGTATGTCTCCCAACAGCCGCGCCTGCCGCAGGAGCAAGGACGCCCGTTCTTCTCGATGACGATATGTCCGAGCTCGGCACCCGCAAAGTTAAAGCCGCTGTAAATTTTGTCGTCGATGATTATTCCGCCGCCGACTCCGGTTCCGAGAGTTATCATTATCGAGTAGCGCGAGCCCTTCGCGGCGCCCGCGACCGACTCCGCCAACGCCGCGGCGTTGGCGTCGTTTTCTATGTACACCCTTTTTTCGCTCCCGAGCATGGCGGACAGCTTTTCTGCCATATTGTAGTTGACGTAGGGAAGATTGCACGAGTAGAAGATTTCTCCCGTCTCGGCGCAGGCGCTGCCCGGGGTTGCGATGCCTATGTATTCGATGTCGTCGAGAGTCAGCCCCGTCTCCTTTGCGAGCGATACGCAGAGAGAGGCGATGTCGGCGGTTATCTCGTCGGCAGGGCGCGAGGCGCGCGTGGGGACGGACATCTTCTTTATTATTTTATGCTCCTCGTTTACGATACCCGCGGCGATATTCGTGCCGCCGAGGTCTATTCCTATGTAGTACATTTTTCTTTCCTTTCAAATTAAATAATCAAATTTAATAATCAAATTAAGTAATCAATTTAAATAACCGGACAGATTAAAAATCGGTCAAGTACGGCAAAGAGGTTCGAAGTAATCTTACTCGGTATTTTTATTTTTTTATAAATGTTTTTTGATAAAAGGCAAGTAGCTCGGCGCGAAAAAAGGCGCGCGGGCTCTGTCCCTTTCAAAATAATTATATATATGTAAAAAGGATTTGTCAACTTTTTATTTTGTTTAAAATTCGATTAAATTTCGATTAAATCCCGTATGAACTTGTTTTGCCTATAAATTACAGAAGATTGCAGATGTATATAGCCGCAAAAAAATTTTGCTGTGTCGGAATGCGTGTATACATAAACTTTGCGGCGTCGACAGGAATCTCAAAAGGCAAAAAAAGCGCGCGGAAAACGCTCGGTTCACATAAAATTTACATTTAAAATACTTAAAATTCACTATAAAAATCAAGCGCGAAATGTCGCTTTTTATGCAAATGCGGAGAACCTTTTTAGGCATTTGACGCAAAAACGCGGTTTTAAAGACGATTGAAAAAAGTAAGAAATATTTACATCGGCAGATTGCGTGGCGTTTTCCGCCGCTTCTGATTCGACGTCTTTCGAAGTAAAATTTAAAAACGGTAAATTATCTTTACATTGACAAATCGCGCTCGAAAAGCGGCTTGCAACCGCGGGAGAGTGGCGAAAGGAAGGCTCTCTCACGGCGCAGCGCAGCGCGTTGTTTTCGGCATTTTTCGTCGGTCTGCGCCTCGTATTTTGCCCTTTTTTGCAAGCTTGACATTGAAATGGCGCTATGGTATTATATATAACATAGACGGCGGCGAGGTTCATCGCGCCGCGGCGGCGGTTCATTCGGGCCGCGCCGAAGCTTTCTGTTTTCGGCAGCATTTCAGCCTCTCCTTTTTTGTTTTTGTGAATTTTTCGTGATTTTTCGTGAATTTACGTGAAACGGAAAACGGGAAACGGGAAGGAGACGGCTTTTTTATGTCATGTTTTGTCGGATTCGACTTTTAAGGAGGAAGTTTTTATGAAACAAACCCGTGCCAAGCGATACACAGCGCTTTTACTCTGCGTTCTCATGCTGCTCGGAGCCGTGTGCCCCGCGGCGGCGGCCGACGACACAGACAGCGCTCAGGGTACCGCAGGCTCAGGAGTGGGACTGACTGAGGTCGGAGATCTCAGTTTCATTTCCTACGAGGAGTACAAATCAAAATATCCCGCGGAGGACGAGGCGAGACCCTCCGACAAATTCAGCTTTTCGGCTCTCGATTTTGACGCCGAAAAGACTGACGACCCGAGAGCGAGAACGGAGACGTTCGCGGGCAAGGAAGGGCTTGTGACCTCGGGCGAGGGCTCGGTCACATGGAATTTCACCGTTCCCGAGACCGGCTGGTACACGCTGAGCGTGGAATTTTACCCGATATCGGCAGCCGAGGCGGCGGGAGAGGACGCGGTGGAAACTGACCCGACGACCCCCCTCAACGCGTCTGTCGAGCGTATTATGTACCTGAACGATAAGGTACCATACATAGAGACGCGTTATGTCGCGATAGACAAGACGTGGAACGTCGTTTACGAAAAGACTCCCGGCGCAGGGCTCGAAGGGCGCGAGGGCGTTTTCAAGATGAACGGCACCGACGAGGTCAGACCGGCAGTCGAGTGCGACCTTAACTGGCACACCCACACGATGAAGGACAGAGACGGCTTTTACACGGAGCCGTTTGAGTACTACCTCGAGGCGGGCGAAAACACGCTGACTCTCGAAAACATAAGAGACTGCGTGGCGCTCGGCGAATTTACGTTTGCGCCTTACGACGCGCCGGCGACATACGAGGAGACTGTGGCGGAGTACATGTCAAAGGGGTACTCCGAGGCACAGACCGACACCGCGGTGTACATAAACGCCGAGCTGCCGACATCCGTATCCGACTACACTGTATACGCCGTTTCGGACAACTCGTCGGCAATCACCGAGCCGCAGCATTCGAGCCATATTATAAGGAATATGATAGGCGGCGAAAAGTGGAATGTCATCGGTCAGAGCGTGTGCTACGATTTCGACGTTCCGACGAGCGGACTTTACACGATTAACCCGCGATTTAAACAGAGCCTGCAAGAGGGTATATTCGTCTCCCGCGAGGTCAGAATAGACGGCAAGGTGCCGTTTTCCGAGGCGTCGTCCGTGAGATTCGATTACGGCAAGGAATGGCAGGTCGCGCCTCTTTCCGACGACGACGGCACTCCCTTCCAGTTCTATCTTGAGGCCGGGCACCACACGCTTGAGTTTGAGGTCTGCCTCGGAGATATGTCCGTAATACTTCAGCAGGCGTCGAACATATCCGACAGCATAAACGACGACTACCTTGAGATTACAAAGCTCACCGGTCAGGAGGCGGACGAGAACCGCAGCTACGGCTTCGGAAGGATAATGCCGAATACGATAGCGGACCTTTCCGTACAGAGCCGCAACCTCAAATCCATTACGCGTATGATATCCGCGACGAGCGGAATAAAGAGCGAGAAGACCGGTACGCTCACCACGATGGCGGAGCTGCTCCGCAAGATGGGCTCCAATGAATCGAGAATAGCGCCGAACCTCTCCTCGCTTCAGGAACAGATATCCTCTCTCGGCGAGTGGATATCGAATATGTCCTCGCAGCCTCTTGCAATCGACTACATACTCGTACAGCCCGCGAGCATGGAGCTGCCGAAGGCGGAGGGCAATTTCCTCCGGTCCATCTGGTTTGAAATATGCAAATTCTTCGCAAGCTTCTTCTCAAACTATGACGCAGTATCCGAGGAAGAGGACGAGGGATACGCAAAAGAGCTGCTCGTGTGGACGTCCTCGGGACGTGAGCAGGCTCAGATAATAAACACTCTTATAAAGAACGGTTTTGCAAGCGAGCACAACGTCAACGTGACTCTGAAGCTTGTCACCAACGGTACGCTGGTTCCCGCGATACTGGCGGGGACGGCACCCGACGTCAACGCAGACCCCTCGTCTCCGATTGACCTTGCGATAAGAGGCGCGGTGCTCCCGCTTAACGATTACGACACCTTTGACGAAGTCGTCGCCCGTTTTGCCGAATCGGCGATGGTTCCCCACACGCTTTACGGAAAGGTCTACGCGATTCCGACGACGAACTCCTTCCCCGTGATGTTCTACCGCACCGATATCCTCGGCGACCTCGGAATCGACGTTCCGAGAACGTGGGACGACCTCATGGCGGCGGTGCCGGTTCTCCAGTTCAACAACATGGAAATCGGCATAACGGGAGACGTTATAAATACCATCCTTTATCAGTACGGCGGTTCGTATTGGAAGGACGACGGCATGAGCTGCAACTTTGACTCCACCGAGAGCCTCGACGCGTTCGAAACGCTCTGCAACTTCTACACACAGTACTCGCTTCCTCATAACTTCAACGGTATTAACAGAATGAGGACAGGCGAGATGCCGATAATCTGCACAAGCTTTGCGGCGTACAACACCCTTACCGTATCGGCGCCCGAGATTGCGGGACTTTGGAAATTTACCGAGTGCCCCGCCTACAGAACTCCCGACGACGAAAACTTTGAGGAGTGCAACAACAAAGTCGTCGCGGCGTCGAGCGGAATCATGATGACAAAGTCCGCGCGCGACCGCGAGCTCGCGTGGGATTTCATGGACTGGTTCACCGACAAGGATTATCAGGTCGACTACTCAAACGAGCTTGTCGCTCTGCTCGGTCCTTCGGCAAAGCAGACTGTGTCGAATCTTCGCGCGTTTGACGAGCTGCCCTGGTCGACGGAGGAAAAGAACACTCTCCACAGAGCTCTTGACAACTCTTTCGGCATCGAGGCATATCCCGGCGACTACATAGTTGCCCGTTACCTCAACTTCGCCTTCGATAAAACATATACGGAAGGCGCCGACCCGTCAGACCTTCTCCTCGAATATACTGTCTCCATAAACACCGAGCTCACAAGAAAGCGCAAGGAGTTCGGGCTCATGGTCGCCGAGGAGTGGGAGGTCGTAAAGGAATACATGGGCTTCTCCGAGGTGTCCGAGTGGCACGAATACTGTGAGAAAAACGGTATCGAGGACTACAAGGCATGGATGGAAAGCGAGGGTATTTCCGAGGACAACTACGACGAGTGGGGCCGCGAGGTAAGGCACGGAAACACGGACCTCAGCTATAAGGACTGGATTGCGGGAAGATAAACAGCATTTTGCATTTTACCGAAAACGAAAAAAGAAAAATCTTTTGACGTCGGTATACCGCATATAAATAATTAGGAAAGAATAAAATCGAATTAAATCGAATTAAATCGAATAAAATCGGCTGTTTTGCCCGAAATCCGAAATATTTCAATATATTATTAAATATATCGAATATTTCAAAATAAATCGGAATAAATCGGAAAAATCGGAAAAATCGGAAATTCGAAAAATTTGAAAAAGCAAAAAGAGGCGCGGCGCAAAAAAGCGCGCCGCACCCCGCTTTCGAAAATTGCGAAAAATTGCGAAATATTACGAAATATTACGAAATATTACGAAAATTACGAAAATTACGAAAATTACGAAAAATCCGAAAAAGCTCCTTCGGTCCTTTCGGTATGAGAGATTTCCGTGCGAGCGTCAAAAATCTTAAAGAACAGGGGATATGACAATGTCAAAGAAAAAAGCCAAGGATGTCTCCCGCAGGGATATGACAAAGCTGCAATGGACATTGCACCTGATGAAGCAGAACTGGATAGGATATGTGTTCGTTCTGCCGTTTATGGTGCTGTTCGCGGCTTTCACGATAATCCCTGTCATAGCATCCCTATTCGTCAGCTTAACATCGTATAACCTTATACAGCCGCCCACGTGGGTCGGATTTGCAAACTACGTTCAGTTGTTCCTTGACGACGACCTTTTCATCATAGCTCTTAAAAACACTCTGATTTTCGCCGTGGCGACAGGACCTGCCTCCTATGTCCTTTCGTTCGCCGTCGCGTGGTTTATAAACGAGCTGCCTCCGAAGGCAAGGGCCGTCATCACTCTTATATTCTACGCGCCGTCGATATGCAGCGCGTACACGATATTCCAATACTTCTTCGACTCCGACGCCTACGGCCTTGTAAACTCGTGGCTTCTGAAGCTCGGACTTATAAACTCCCCGATACTCTGGTTCAGAGACGTGAGATACGTAATGCCGCTGTGTATCGCGATATCTCTGTGGATGTCCCTCGGTACGGCGTTCCTGTCGTTTATCGCGGGTCTTCAGGGAGTCGACAAGAGCCAGTACGAGGCGGCGGCGGTCGACGGAGTCACGAACCGCTGGCAGGAGCTTTGGTACGTTACGCTGCCCAACATGAAAAATCAGCTTATGTTCGGCGCCGTAATGTCCATAACCGGAGCTTTCGGGTTCGGCGCGGTCGTAACGCAGCTTGCCGGAAACCCTTCGGTCGACTACTGCGCTTACACTCTTTCAAACCATCTTGAAGAGTACGGAAACGTAAGGTGGGAGATAGGATACGCGTCGGCGATATCGTTTATCCTGTTCCTGCTTTGTATCGGCTCGAACCTGCTGATTACAAAAATGATTTCAAAGGTGGGACAGTGATATGGGAAGACTTAGAACAAGAAGACACCAGGTCGTCCTCAACCGCTCCGCGGGAGGCGACACTGCGATTAACGTAATGCTTTTGCTTCTGGGTATTCTCATGGTGCTGCCGATGTACTATGTTATACTCAACTCTTTCAAGCCGCTTGACGAGTTGTTTGTCTACCCCCCGAAGTTTTACGTGGTAAGCCCCACAATGGACAACTACAAGGACCTTTTCACAATAATGTCCGAGTCGTGGGTGCCGTTTTCGAGATACATATTCAACACGGTGCTTATTTCAATCGGAGGCACGTTCGGAAACCTCGTTTTCTCCTCCCTTGCGGCATACGCGCTGTCGAAGATGGTATTTCCCGGAAGAGACTTCTTCTTCCAGCTTATAGTTAAATCCCTTATGATATCCGCGGGAACCGTGGGAGGAATAATTCAGTTTATCATCATCAGCCGCCTGCACGTCATAGATACGTATTGGGCGCTGATACTTCCCGCATGGGGAACGACCCTCGGTCTTTACCTGATGAAGCAGTTCATGGAGAGTAACATAACGGACGCCGTCCTCGAATCGGCGAGACTTGACGGCGCCTCGGAGCTTCGGACCTTCTGGTCGATTGCGATGCCGATGGTAAAGCCCGCGTGGCTCACCCTTATAATTTATTCTTTCCAGGGACTTTGGAACACAGGCGACTCCACGTACATTCAGAGCGAGCAGCTTAAAACGCTGAGATGCGCGATAGGCCAGAGCCTCAATGCCGGAGTCGTGAGAGCGGGAGCCAGCGCGGCGTCAACGGTTATTATAATGATAGTGCCGATAGTAGTCTTTGTCATATCTCAGAGTAAGATAATCGAGACTATGGGCTCCAGCGGCATGAAAGACTGATAAAGGAGGAGCAAATGAAAAGAACACTCAGAATTGCGACGGTGCTTATGCTGCTCGTCATGATGCTTACGACAGCCGTCAGCGCATCCTCCTCCTATGCGACGTACACATATTCGTCGGACGGATTCGTCCTTGAATCTCCCGACGCATATTCGGTCGACACGGTAGTCGACGCGACTTATATGGGAGTGCAGCTTGCAAAGCCCACGGACATAGAGGTCGGCCCCGACGGCAGAGTCTATATTGCCGACGCGGACGCGAACTCCATAGTTATTCTCGATAACTACTATAAATACCAATATTCAATCACGAACTTTGTAAACGAGCACGGCGTTCCCGACAGCTTCCAGAACCCGCAGGGGGTGTTCGTGTCGAAGGACTTCATATATGTCTGCGACACGGACAACAGCCGTATCGTAATGTTCGACCTTGACGGAAACTTCAAAAAGACGGTCGCGCAGCCGACCTCCAACCTTTTTGAGGAAGGCGCAATCTACAGACCCGTCGCCATCGCGGTCGATGCATACGGGAGAATGTTCATAGTCTCGTCCACGACATATCAGGGTATCATCGTCATGGGCGACGACGGCTCGTTCTTCGGCTTTATCGGCGCGCAGAAGGTAACGGCGTCCGGCGCGATGGACTGGCTCTGGAACGCGCTTCGCTCGTCCGCCGATACGTCAAACGAGGACGAGTACGTTTCAAGAGAGTACAACAACATAACGATTGACAGCGAAAACTTCATATATGTTACGACCTCGACAATCGACGAGGACGTCCAGCAGGCAAACATATCGAGCTCAAGCGGCGAGTATGCTCCCGTCAAGAAGCTCAACGCCGCGGGCAGCGACGTGCTGAGAAGAAACGGATTCTTCGCGCCGTCGGGCGAGGTTCACGTCAGCACCTCTCAGACGGCGACCATTCAGGGCGCGTCGACTATCGTTGACGCCGCGGTCGGCCCCGAGGGGACATGGACCATCGCCGACCAGAAGCGCTCGAAGGTATTTACCTACGACGCCGAGGGAAATCTCCTGTTTGCGTTCGGCGACCTCGGAAACATGAGAGGAAATATCACAAGGCTTGCCGGAGTGACATACAACGGCGACAGCATGCTGCTTCTTGACAGCTCAAACGCCACGTTCACCGTTTTCAGACGTACCGAATACGGCGATATACTTCTTAACGCCATAAGAAACCAAAACCTCAGAAACTACGGCTCCGCCGAGGACGACTGGAAGGAAATCCTCAAGCGCAACAACAACTTCGACGTCGCGTACATCGGAATCGGTAAGGCTTTGGCGAGAGACGGCGAATACAGAGAGGCTATGACATATTTCAAAGCCTCCCACGAAAAAGAGGGCAACTACGCGGACGCCTTCCACGAGATAAGAAAAGAGTGGGCGTCAAAGTACTTTATCGTGATACCGATTGTCGCAGTTGTCGCTCTGCTCGGAATCGCCGCTCTGTTCGGATACGCGGGACGGGTGAACCGCAGAGCCGCGCTCCGTGTCGGAACAAAGACGATAAAGGAGGAGCTGCTCTACAGTCTGCACCTGCTGCTGCATCCGTTTGACGGATTCTGGGATTTGAAGCACGAAAAACGCGGAAGCCTCAGAAGCGCGTTTATCATACTTCTTCTCACAGTCCTCACGTTCTTCTATCAGTCGATTGGAACAAGCTACGTGTTTGACGGCAAGAGCGTGGAGGATTACGGAAGCATCTATTCGTCAATTCTTTCGGTCGTGGTTCCGGTGGTGCTTTGGGTCGTCGCGAACTGGTGTCTTACGACGCTCATGAACGGCGAGGGCAAATTCTCCGAAATATTCACGACAACATGCTACTCGCTCACACCTCTCATTCTCTTCGTTATCCCTTCAGTCCTTCTTTCAAACGTGCTCGTACCCTCCGAGGCGGGAATCGTAACTCTTCTCACATCGGTCGGCTGGGTATGGACGGGACTGCTTCTGTTCACGGGAATGATGCAGGTTCACGGGTATACATTCGGAAAGAACTTCATCGCGTGCCTGCTTACAATCGTCGGAATGCTTATTATAATGTTCCTTGCAATACTCTTCTCGACGCTGATGGTAAAGATAGTAAGTCTCATATCCAATGTGTGGATTGAGATAAGCTACAGAGTATAAGGGAAACGGAGGAAAAATTATGAAGCTTAAAAAAATAATATCACTTTTCCTTGCCCTTGTATTAACCTTCGGCGTAATAGCCGCGGCATCGGTCACAGAGGTCGGAGCAGCTTATTCCGATAAGGTCGACGAGGACGGGAACCCGATAATAGATTACTACAACAAAGCCTACAGAACGCAGGACGAAAAGCTCGCCGACATGCTTCTTTACAAGGAGCAGAACGGTTACAGAATCTACGTCGAGGAGTTTACCGGCGAGATAGCCTTTCAGGATATCAAGACCGGAAACGTGCTTTTCTCCAACCCCTACGATATAGGCGTTTCGGGCAGCGCGCAGTCAAACGCGACCAAAAACAGACTTCTCTCTCAGATAATCCTCACCTATGAGGACAACGGGCAGTCAAAGGAAATGCTCAGCTATACGGACGCCGCCTTGAGAGGGCAGATAAAGACAAAGAATATCAAGAACGGTATAAGAATGGAGTACACCATAGGCGAAATTCAGGTCACGAGACTTGTTCCCCGCCGTATCTCCAAGGAGCGCTTCGAAACTCTTATACTTGACAAGATAACAAACGAACAGCACAAGGAAAGACTTGCGAACTTCTACACTCTTTACGACAGAAACGATACGTCCCTTACCGAGACGGTCGTTAAGGAAATGGAGGCGGCATTCCCGATAGTCAAGAGAATGGCTATCTACGTTTGCTCGACCGATATCACCTCAACGGAGCTGAGACAGCTCGAGAGCATAATCAAGACCTACTGTCCGCTTTACACATACGACGAAATGGAGCAGGACCACTCGGAGACCGATTACGTCGGAGTTGAGGTCGCGCCTCCCTGCTTCAGAATGGCTCTTGAATACACGATAGACGATAAGGGCCTTGAGGTCAGACTTCCCGCGAACGGCATACGTTTTGACGAGTCGGTCTACACTCTCGGAACTGTCAGCGTCCTCCCCTACATGGGAGCGGGGAACACCGACTACAGCGGATATACTTTCCTGCCCGACGGCTCGGGAACGATTATACGCTATGAGGACGTAAAGGGCGTGAGCAGCACGATATCGGGTCAGATGTACGGCGCCGACTTCGCGTACCACACAGTCACCGCTCAGCACGAGCAGACGATGAGATATCCCGTCTTCGGCGGGGTCGTCGACATAAACGTGGCGGGGTCCTCGTCCGACGAATCGCAGGGCTCATCGGGCGAGCAGAGAAAGGTCGGATATGTCGCCATAATCACCGAGGGCGACTCGATGGCTCAGATAATAGCCGAAAACGGCGGGCCTCTGCACAAGTACAGCGCGGTGTACGCGCGTTTCACGCCGAGGCCGTCCGATAAGTACAACCTTGCCGATTCAATCTCAATCGGAGCTAACGCTTCGTGGACTGTCGTTTCGGACAGAAAGTACTCGGGCAGCTATAAGCTGAAATATATTCTTCTCTCGAACACCGAGGAAAAAACAGAGGGCGCGTATGAGTGCTCATATGTCGGAATGGCAAAGGCGTACAGGGATTACCTTGTTGACACCGGAGTGCTGACACAGTTTACCTCCTCCGACGTTTCTGAAAACGTCCCGCTTTATATCGAGACGTTCGGCTCGCTTAAGACAACGGACAAATTCCTCTCGTTCCCCGTCACGGTCGACACGCCGCTGACGACGTTTGAGGACGTCCGCAAAATGTACGACGAGCTCTCGGCGGCGGGAGTTACAAATATCAATTTCCGTCTTACGGGCTTTTCAAACGGCGGTCTTGACCCGACGTACCCCGCAAAGGTCAAATGGGTATCCGCTCTCGGCGGCTCCTCGGGCTTTAAGGACCTCGTCTCCTACGCCGACGAAAAGAACTTCGGCGTCTATCCCGATTTTGATTTCGCATATGTCGCGGGCACGGGATACTTTGACGGCGTGAACATAAAGCGCGACGCCGTAAAGACGATTGACAACAGGTACACGTCGAGAAAGTATTACGACTCGGCGACACAGAGTCTTGAGGACGACGTCGCGAAGGCTATTTCCCCGTCAAGATACGAGGCTCTCAGCGCCAAATTCATTTCGAAATATTCCTCCTTCGGAGCCGACAGCCTGTCCGTTTCGACTCTCGGAACGGCGCTGAACTCCGACTTTGACAAGAAAGACCCGTACAACAGAGAGGACTCCAAGAAGTTCACGACGGAGCTCTTTGCGAAGATTTCCGAAAACTACGCGAACGTGATGACGGACGGCGGGAACGCATATTCGCTTCCCTATGCCGACCACATAATCGGAGTTTCCACCGACAGCAGCAACTACATGAACTCGAGCGGCTCGGTTCCGTTTGTCGGATTTGTGCTTCACGGCTTCAAGAACTACACGGGCAGCGCGATAAACATGGACGGCGATATAAACTACGCGGTCATGAAATCAATAGAGAACGGCGCGTCTCTTTACTTCACTCTTTCCTATGAGAACGTAAACGTACTCAAGGAGTCCGAGACGTACAACAAGTATTTCTCGATAGATTACAGCGTATGGAAGGACGAGATAGCCTCGAAGTACAGCGTGGTAAACGACGCAATGAAGGATCTTCAGACCTCTCTTATCGACTCCCACAGATTCTTGACGGGATACAGAATACCGACTCAGAGCGAGATTGACGCCGACGAGGCTGCCCGCGCGGCGCTTCAGGCTCAGTACGATGCTGCTGCAAAGGCGGAGAGCGAGGCGAGCGCGCTTGACAAACAGCTTGCCGACCGTAAGGGAACCACCGCCTCCTCGTCCGGCAGGGGCGAAGCTCAGCAGGCTCAGTCGTATCTGAGGGAGACGGACGGCGGAGTGGTATACAGCGCAGACCCGAAATACACCATTCCCGAGGGAACGGTAGTGCATGTCGCATACGACAACGGTACGTCATTTGTCATAAACTACAATTCATTTGACGTGCTTGTGAAAGTAAACGGCGTCGATACCGTAATCAAAGCGCTCAGCTTTGACAAATTCCAGTAAAGGAGGGGGAGCAATGAATTATCCGGCACAAGCCAAGGGAAAAGGCAAAAAGAAGAAGGCGCCGGTAAAAGAGCGCCATCGGATAGTTTCCCTTGATAAGAAAAAAGCAAGAGCGGGATGGCTGTTTGTATTGCCCTTCGTTCTCGGTTTTATACTCATATATCTTCCGATAATCTGGCAGTCTGTTTCATTCAGCTTCTCGGAGATAAACTACATTCAAGGCGGCGGCTACATCACGGAGTTCGTCGGACTTGACAACTACAAAAACGCTCTGTTTACGGACACGGGCTTTGTCGAAACGCTGAAAAGCGGACTCGGACAGCTCGCTCTCGAAATACCCGTTATAGTCTTCTTCTCACTGTTCGTCGCTATTCTGCTGAATCAGAAGATGGTGGGAAGAGGAGCGTTCCGCGCCATATTCTTCATACCTGTCATTCTCTCGACGGGACTTATAGCGCAGATAGACGCGAGCAACAACCTCGGGGACTATATGGGCTCCCAGTCTGTCGACACGGGCTCAGGCACATCGGCGGCGGGCATAGTTTCGGCGGTCGATATACAGTCTCTGTTCTCAAACATGCTGATAGGCTCAAGCTTTGCGGAGACTGTCACGGGCTTTGTCAACAACATATTTGATATTGTTAACCGCTCGGGAGTACAGATGCTCATCTTCCTGTCGGGACTTCAGGCAATATCCCCCGCGATATACGAGTCCTGTCAGATGGAGGGCGCGTCCGCGTGGGAGACCTTCTGGAAGATAACCCTTCCGATGATAAGCCCGATGATACTGGTCAATCTGATATACACCGTTATCGACTCGTTTACCGCGCAGTCGAACAGGGTAATGCAGTATATCTCGTCGGTATATAATTCGTCGGGAAACGCCGGTCAGGTCATTTCCTCCGCGATGTCGTGGATTTACTTCATTATAGTTATTGTGATAGTCGCCATTGTAGCGCTCATTATGGGACGCCTTGTCTTCTATCAGAGAAGAGACTGAGAAAGGGGGATGAATGACAATGAATAAAGCTGCGGAAACTCCCACAAAAATAAAAAAAGAAGGAAAAAATACAATAAGAGTCGAATTTGACAGAACTCCGTTTATAGACAGAATGAGAGCTAAGTTCTTCTCGATGTATTTTCTCCAGAGAGTAGTTTGGTATCTTTTCAGATTACTGCTGCTGATCGGAATATCCTATATCATTCTGTTCCCGTTTATAACGAAAATAGCGTCGTCCTTTATGAGCCCGTCCGACTTTGTCGACGTTACGGTAAGTCTCATACCGAGGAACCCGACCCTTGACACATACAAGGCTATAATAGTCGAGAACAACTACCTCGGCGCGCTTCTCAACACATTCCTGCTGTCCGCGTCGTGCGCGCTTCTCCAAACCTTTGTGTGCTGTCTTGTCGCATACGGATTTGCGAAATTCAAGTTCAAGGGCAACAATATACTCTTCGCGCTTGTAATATTCACGATGATAGTTCCTCATTCCACGCTGAAGCTTTCGCTTCTTATGGAATTCAGAAACTTTGATATCCTCGGAATATTCAATTTCCTCGGCGGCGGAGTTATCGACAAGGTAAATCTTCTCGACAACACGTACATAAGACTTACAAACACGTATTGGCCGCTGTGGATTCTCTCGGCGACAGGTCTTGCCTTCAAGAACGGACTGTACATCTATATGCTCCGTCAGTTCTTTAAGGGCGTTCCCGACGAGCTTGAGGAATCCGCATACGTCGACGGCTCGGGTACTTTCAGAACGTTTGTAAAGATAATCCTTCCTCTGTCCGTTCCGATGCTCATAACGGTGTTTATGTTTGCATTCTCGTGGCAGTGGACAGATAACTTCTACACGAATCTGTTCTATACGTCCTCGGGTCCGACTCTTATGACGGATATCGTCCAAATCCCGAAGTCCCTCGATACAAGCTACGCGGGCGGAAACATGTACGCTACCGCAATTACGAACACCTGCGGTATGCTTATAATCGCGCCGCTTATCCTGATTTATGCGTTCGCGCAGAACTACATAATTCAGGGTATAGAGCGCTCGGGTATCACAGGCTGATATCGCACGGTTAAAGCCGTTCATGCGATTCATGCGATTCGATTGATTCGATTTACTAAAACGGCCGAAATCGAAAACAGCAAATATACAAATACAAAAAAGTCCCCCGCCGCATTTTCGTCGGGAGTCATAAGAAAGGTTTATTAAGTTTTGCAGGGACGGCATGATTTCGGTCATGCCGTTTCCTGCTTTTCCTGTTCCATCAGCTTATCCAACGGGATA
>CANRNZ010000042.1 GCA_947632135.1 uncultured Clostridia bacterium | reverse complement strand
AACATGCTCCGGCGTCTCCTCAAGCGTCTGTAAAAGAGCGTTGAAGGCGTTGTCGGTCAGCATGTGAACCTCGTCTATAATATAGACCTTCTTCTTCAATATCGCCGGCGGATACTGGACCTCCTCCTTTATCTCGCGTATATAATCGACGCCGGTATCGGAGGCGGCGTCCATCTCGACGAAATCGGCGGCGCTACCGTTGTCAATCGAACGGCACGACTCGCATTCCCCGCACGGTTCCCCGTCGCGCGGCGACTCACAGTTTACAGCCTTAGCCAGTATCTTGGCGCAGGAGGTTTTTCCCGTGCCGCGTGAGCCGCAGAACAAATAAGCGTGGGAAAGACGTCCCTCCCTCGACTGATACTTTAAAACCGAAGTGATATGGTCCTGCCCCAGAACATCGTCAAATGTGCGCGAGCGGTATTTTCTGTATAACGCGATATGAATAACGGCACACCCCCCGGGATTAAATTTATTAAATTATTCGAAAAAATTAAAATCTAAATTTAAATTAAATGAAAAAGCCGCACTGTTAGATCATACACCCGCAAATCGAAACATAACGGCGCACGCCGCCGCGGAAGCTGCTCAAAACAGGCAGACTTACGGCACATAGACCGTACCGCTTAATGCTGCTTGGTTCCCCACCTGACATGGTTCACGGCGACCTATTGCGTAAGACCCATTTCTCAACACAGCCCTCCGCGGCGCAGACTGCGCCGGCACATTCCTCAAAGCGGGAATCCACCCCTGCTGTAGCGGACTTCAGGTACAGGGACCCGCTGCCTCCCCGGCTGGTATGACCTAACAGTACGGCTCCTACACCGTTGTTACCGAATAATTATACCACACATCCCCCGCAAATGCAACCCTTTTCGTTATAAAAACCTCGCGGGAAAATTTTTAAAAATTTTCTCCTAATCCGACGATAAATACCGTTTTACGCCATTACACCACCTTATAAATAACACTTCATGTCATATACGCACAATTCGCAATATACTTTACGTCGGAAACAGCGAACCCGGGAAGTCGATTCGAGCTCGCCTTCCCGGGTTTCTCAGTTACTTAACTTGTTATTTAATTCTTTTTTTGCGATAGACAGTTGTTCCGAGCAACGCTATACCGGAGATACTAAAGAGCAACACCCAATAAGTAATGCTGCCATGTTCGCCGGTTTGCGGAGTTTTTTCTGTGTCGGCTGTGCCTGACTCGGAGCTGTTAGTATCGACCTTGTCCAATACGGGAATCTCCTCTGTCACCTTGTATCCACAGACGGTGCATTCCTTTTCACGGCTCCCCTTTTCCTCTGTGGTTGCATCTTTCGTTACAGTCCACTCACCAAAGGTATGCGCCGCCTTTTCCGCGATAGTGCCGCAGCCGTTCTCGCATTCCTTCCAGTGGTTCTCCTCATCGCTTTGGTAGATGTTTCCGTATGTATGCACCAATATTGGAGTGACTGTGCCTGTGGCAATTTCTTTACCGCAATCATTGCACCATGTGTCGCCCGAATAGCCTTCTGCTTCCTCGGTGGCGGCTTTTACATTGCGCAGCTCTGTGTTTTTATGATTGTCTTCGGATATTTCACCGTATTCCGAACCGCAAACCTCGCAGATTGCCTTTTGTATACAGGTTGCTTCTCCTCCGGTGTGTTCGCTTTTATCAATAATCTGCCCGCATACGCAGGTGTGCCAATGCCCGGAATCATCTGTTTCCCATTTGCCGTCGGCGTCTTTGTGAATGTTAGTGGCCGGAATCGTTTTTCCGGTCTCCTTTATCTGATTACATCCCAGACACCATGTATCTCCTGTATATCCTTCCTGTGTACAGGTCGCTTCTTTTGCATCGCGAATCTCAATTTTGCCGTCGTGATTGTTCGGATTGATTGCTTCGGTTATGTTTTCAAGCTCAATAGAACAATCAGCGTCGCCGTAGTATTTTCCCTTACATTTTTCGCTGGCACATGTCCAGTATTTAACGGTGCCTGTTGAGTGACAGGTTGCCGGCACCGCGTCGTGCACGGTGATACCTATATGAGTATGGTCAAGCTTTGGAATTTCGGCATCGTTGCCGTTCTTGTAGCCGCAGACAGAACATTCCTCATGCTTTAGCCCGGTATTGTCCTCTGTTGCGGGCTTATCCACTTTCCAAATGAAGCTGTGTCCCGCTTTGGTGCCGTCCATAATCGTCCCGCAGCCGTTCGCACATACCTTCCAATGATTGTCCGCATCGGTATGCCAACCCTCCTCTGCCTTATGAGAGAGAGCCGGGATAACCAATGCCTGTTCCGTCGTCTCTGACATTTTACTGTCAAAAAGCTTATGGCAGACACTGCATTCATAGTATGCCCTTTTCCCGGCCACTCCGCAGGCGGCGGGATTTTCCGGAATCATATCGCCGTATTTATGATTTACACAGGAAACATTCACCTGAGCGGAAATTTCCGTTTCGGTTTCTACGTTCTGATTTTCTGTGTTACGAAGCTGGGGCTTAACAGTGATTTCCAAATCGCCGCCGATTGCCGCATCTTCTTTTGCACGCAAAACAAGTTTATAAACTTCTCCGTTAATATCTGCGGCGGGAGTAAACATGCCGGAAACTGCCAATGTCCTCTCATCGAACGGTCCGCTGAACACACCTGCGGTCATCCAACTCTCGGAGGAAAATTCAAATACATCGCGATTGTATGAAAACATAAAAGAGCAAGTTCGGATTGGCTCATATCCGCTAACCGAAACTGTGATTGTAATTTCCTCACCCATCTTAACCTCTGTCGGGGAGATGACGCAGGAAATGTCGGGCGATGTATCGGCAGATAATGCAGACACAAGCATAAAAGAACTCGCTAACATCACAACGGACATTAAAAGTGAAACCCATTTTTTCATGTAAATACCTCTTTCTTATTTTTATATATTTTATATTATAATCAGACTACCGTCCGTAATCTAATTCAACGGGTACAGTTCCGGGTAAAAAGTATACTGCAATAAGTAGTAAACATCGTCGGCATTGACGTCTCCATCCTTATTAAAATCACAGTCCTGATTTAATTGGTACAAATCCGGATAAAAGGTGTACTGTAACAGATAGTAAACATCGTTGGCATCGACGATTCCGTCTCCGTCAAGGTCGCCATGACTATAACTCGGGGCGGGAATCGGCATATTTCTCAATTCGGGATAAGGATAATTTTCATCTCCGTCCATTGTCCAAACGGAATCAAAGTCAAAGCCAGAGAAAGTTTTTTGCTGCCTTAACTCTTTCTCTGTACACTTTAACGTACCATGCGTAGGGCCGGAGCCGCATCCTATTGAAATATTGTCGAGGTAATAGCAATTATAGATTTCGCCGGAGTTTTCTCCCACAATCCCACCGAAATCGCCATTGCCGCTCACACTTCCCGTGTTATAGCATTTACTGATTTTTCCGTATTGGTTACAACCAACAATTCCCCCGGGAGAGCAATCGCCGCTCACGCTTCCCGTATTATAGCAGTTCCTGATATCTCCAGAGTTGTATCCCGCAATACCACCGGCTGAACCGGATTCAGCGCTCACAGTTCCGGCGTTATAGCAGTTACTGATGTCTCCAAAAGAATCATTATATCCTGCAATTCCTCCGACATAAACATTTACACTCTCTGAGGAAGTAGAAGAAACGCTCACACCACCCGTGTTATAGCAGTTCTTGATGTCTCCGGAATTATACCCCGCAATTCCCCCGGCATTTAAATCTGCAGAATCTGATGCGGCGCTCACTTCCCCATCAAGTATCCCCAAATTAAGAATAGTGCCTTTGTTATATCCGAATAATCCAACGTAACCTATACCTTGGGAATCCTTTATGCTTATTTTCAAACCTTTTATCGTGTGATTATCTCCATCAAATGTACCGAAAAACGGAGTGCCTCCGTCAGTACCAATCGGCATCCAACCTTTACCATCGTTATAATAATCTCCACCTTCGGCAAAGTCCGCCTCGGTGAACACGATATCAGCCGTCATCTTAAAATATGCGCCCAAATAATTTCTCACATTATTCAGATGCTCCTTGGTGGAAATCAGGTATGGATCATAAGTTGCCCCTGTGCCTCCGGCAAATTCAAAGGTGTTTTCAATTCTTTTAAATTCGACAGCACGTAATTCGGGATAAGGATAAATTTTATCTCCACCCATTGTCCAAACGGAGCCAAAAACAAAGCCGGAAAAAGTTTTTTGCTGTCTTAACTCTTCCTCTGTACGCCGAAATGTGCCATCCGTTGAGCCGTAGCCACATCCTTTTGAAATATTGTCGAGATAGTAGCAGTTCTCGATGATCCCATATCCAAGATATTCGTTTCCGCTATTAAATCCCACAATTCCACCGGCATAGGAATCGGGGGATGAAAGAGGGTTATAAGCGCTAACTCTTCCCGTATTATAACAGTTACTGATTTCTCCATAATTTACCCCCGCAATCCCCCCGGTATTGGCAATGTAAGACGAAGAATCACTCACGCTTCCCGTGTTATAGCAGTCACTGATTTCTCCCAAAGAATCATTTTTTCCCACAACTCCACCGGCATATGCGTCGCTGCGGGCGCCAAAGCTACCTAAAAAAGAACCACTCACGCTTCCGGTGTTATAGCAGTTACTGATATCTCCGCCGTTGCCTCCCGCAATTCCTCCGGCACAATGATTTCTAGACTGCAAGGCACTCAAGCTTCCCGTGTTATAGCAGTCTTTGATAATTCCGGAGTCGTTGTATCCCGCAATCCCACCGGCACAGGAATAGTAGTAGGGAGATTCAGAAGAAGCGCTCACGCTTCCAGTGTTATAGCACTCACTAATTTCCCCGTCACTGTTGTATCCCGCAATCCCACCTGCAGTAGAACCGTTTACATTTCCCGTGTTATAGCAGTCTTTGATAATTCCGGAGTTGTTGTATCCCGCAATCCCACCGACATCGGCATCATAATTATAGGAGGATGACGAAGAAGCGCTCAAGCTTCCAGTGTTATAGCAGTCACTGATGGTTCCGGAGTTAAATCCTGCTATTCCACCGGCTGTGCCAGTGGTACTTATGCTTCCATCAAGCATACCTAAATTGAGAATAGAACCTTTGTTATATCCGAATAATCCGGCGTAAACTTCACTTTCCGAATCCTTTATTGTTATTTTCAGACCTTTAATAGTGTGATTATCTCCGTCAAACATACCGAAAAACGGTGTATCTTTGTCGATACCGATTGGCTTCCAACCTTTACCGTCGTTATAAAATGCCCCGCCTTCGGCAAAGTCCGCCTCGGTGAACACAATATCATCTGTCATCTTAAAATATGCGTCCAAATAATTTCTCACATTATTCAGATGCTCCTTGGTGGCAATCAAATACGGATTGTCATATAAGCCAGTTCCTCCGGCAAATTCAGAGGTGTTTTCTTCTTTTTCCTCAATTATTATATGTTCTGCTGCCTGCAGTTCGGGATAGGGGTACACTTCATTTCCGTCCATTGTCCAAACGGAATCAAAATCAAAGCCGACAAAAGTTTGCTGTAGCCTTAACTCTTCCTCTGTACACTTGAACGTACCATCCGTTGAGCCGTAGCCGTATCCTTCTAAAATATTATCGAGATAGTAGCAGTAAAAAGTGTATCCAGAGTTCTCTCCCGCAATTGCACCGACGTAAACATTACCGCTCACGCTTCCCGTGTTATAGCAGTTCCTGATATCTCCGCCGTTGCCTCCCGCAATTCCTCCGGCATAGCAGTAATTGTAGGATGAAGAAGAATTAGAAGAAGAGCTCACGCTTCCGGTGTTATAGCAGTTACTGATATCTTCGGAGTTGTATCCCGCAATTCCTCCGGCATAGCAGTCATCATAGGATGAAGAAGAATTAGAAGAAGAGCTCACGCTTCCGGTGTTATAGCAGTTACTGATATCTCCGACGTTGCTTCCCGCAATTCCTCCGGCATCGGAATAGGAAGATTCAGTAGAATTAGAAGAAGCGCTCACGTTTCCCGCGTTGTAGCAGTCACTAATAGTTCCGGAGCTATTGTTTCCCGCAATTCCCCCAATATCGACAGAGGATGACAAAAAAGCGCTCAAGCTTCCCGTGTTATAGCACTCACTAATTTCTCCGTAACTGTTGTATCCCACAATCCCACCAACACAGGCAGAGGAAGAGACAGGGAAAGCGCTCACGCTTCCCGTGTTATAGCACTCACTAATTTCTCCGTAACTGTTGTATCCCACAATTCCACCAACATAGGCAGAGGAAGAGACAGAGAAATCGCTCACTCTTCCTGTATTATAGCAATTACTAATACTTCCGGAGTTATATCCCGCTATCCCCCCGGCATAGGATTTGGTTTTAAGCGAAGAGACGTTCACGCTTTCATCAAGCACACCTAAATTTAGAACGGCGCCTTTGTTATATCCGAATAATCCGGAGCTAACTGTGATTTCGGGATCCTCTATTGTTATTTTCAGGCCTTTAATAGTGTGATTGTCTCCGTCAAATGTACCGATAAACGAAACATTTTCGTAGGTACCAATCGGTATCCAACCCTCACCTCCGTTATAAAATGCTCCCCCTTCGGCAAAGTCCGCCTCGGTGAACACGATATCAGCCGTCATCTTAAAATATGCGCCAAAATAGCTTCGCACATTGTCTAATTGCTCTTTATTAGAAATCAAATAAGGGTCAAACGGAAGGCCTGTCCCCCCGGCAAATTCAGAAGTGTTTTCAGCTCTTATATATTCGACATCGCACAATTCGGGATAAGGATAAATTTCATCTCCGTCCATTGTCCAAACGGAATCAAAATCAAATCCTACAAAAGTTTTCTGCAGTCTTAGCTCTTCTTCTGTACACATAATCGCGCCGGTTGTTGAGCCGGAGCCGCATCCTTTTGAAATTCTATTGAGATAATAGCAACTACCGATGTTTCCGGAGTTTTCTCCCGCAATTCCCCCTGCTTCGACATTGGAAAGAAAACTCACGCTTCCCGCATTATAGCAGTCACTGACATCTCTGGAGTTACATCCCACAATTCCACCGGAATAGTCAGTCGAAGAACTATTAAAAACCGCCACACTTCCCGTGTTATAGCAGTTGCTAATGACTCCGCCTCTGCCATAATCATCAAATTCGTTTTCTTCATTATATCCCGCAATTCCCCCTGCAAAGGAAGAGTGATAAGAATATGATCGAGCGTCCACGCTTCCCGTGTTATAGCAACTACTGATTTCTCCAGTGTTTCTCCCCGCAATTCCACCGGTATTGTCTCTGCCATTCACACTTCCGGTGTTATGGCAGTCGCTGATAGTTCCTGAGTTGCCGGAATTGTATCCAGCAATTCCGCCAGTGTAGTCAGAAGCGCTCACTTTTCCCGCGTTATTGCAGTTACTGATGTCTCCGGAATTGTATCCAGCAATTCCGCCAGTGTAGTCAGAAGCGCTCACTTTTCCCGTGTTATTGCAGTTACTGATGTCTCCGGAGTTGTGCCCTGCAATCCCACCGGCAACAGTATCATCATCGTAGTAAGATGATGACGGGGATGACATAGAAGCACTCACGCTTCCCGTGTTATAGCAGTTACTGATGACTGCAAAAAAAGAGTTATTTCCCGCAATTCCCCCTGCAGAGGAAGAGCGAGAAGAATAAGCTACAGCGTCCACGCTTCCCGTGTTATAGCAGCTACTGATTTCTCCAGTGTTTCTCCCCGCAATTCCACCGGCAACAACATAGAAACCGGAGTCTGCGCTCACATTTCCCGTGTTATAGCAGTTCTCGATTCTTCCGGAGTTACATCCCACAACTCCTCCAGCATAGACATAGTCAGCGACATTTCCGGCAAAAGGGCCTTGGAAAGTGCTCTCAACACTACAATCAACCATACCTAAATTAAGAATGGTTCCTTCGTTATCTGCAAATAATCCGGCGTAAACTGCACTTTTAGAAGTATTTTCGAAATGACCTATTCCAATTATTTTGAGCCCCCTGATGATGTGATTGTCTCCATCAAATGTACCTCTAAACGTAGATATGTATATACGTCCTATTACATCTACTTTTTTACCAATCGGTTCCCAGTCTGCGCCTTCGTTTTCGTTGAACTCTATATCATCTGTCATCTTAAAATATGCGTCCAAATATCTTCGCACATTATTCAGATGCTCCTTGGTGGCAATCAAATACGGATCTCCTTCCACCCCCGTACCGCCGGCAAACTCTGTCGTATTCCCCGCGGACATGGCAACGGTATCTTCAATACCCTCTGCAAATATGCTTGGCGGCGTCAAGGGCATTGATGCGAAGAAAATCGCAAAGACTAACAAACAAGACAAAATACGGTATAAATGTTTTTTTCTTTTCATTCCTTTTCTCCTCGGTTCATATTTTGTTTATCTGTTTCAGATGATAATGCAGACATATTAACTGATGCAACATAATCCGCATTATGTTGCAAAAAAGTCGTGTGCGGCAGCACGGTTTGCGTCAAAAAATCGCAAAAACAGAAAAAAGAATAAAAAATGACGTGAAAATATAAGCCTTTTCCGTTTCCAAAATTTGAGAAAACATAAAAAGGCTTTTTCGTCACGCCGTTATGTAATAATTTTTTTACATTTTACGATTTTTTGAACTTTTAATATTGCTTTTTGGGAAATATTATGCTATACTGAAAATGGAATATTAGGTGTGATGCGAAACTTCGCACTTTTTTATGCAATGCTTTTTCATCACTTTGCAACATAATGCGGATTATGTATCATCAGCCGATTTATTCGGCTTTTTTGTTTTTCTGTTTTTTCCGACTAAAGAATTAAGCGCATAGCTTCCATTCTTTTGCGGTGCTCTTGACCGCTGGAGATTATATAAATACGTGTCGTGTCTATACTGCTGTGACCGAGAATGTCCGCAAGCTTTGCGATGTCTTTCTCAATGCCGTAAAACACTCTTGCGAACAGATGTCTGAGATTATGCGGAAACACTTTTTTCGGATTTACGTTTGCTTCTTCGCATAGGCCTTTCATTTCCCGCCAAATCGACGTCCTGTCCATCGGTCTGCCGGTTCGTGTGACGAAAACCGCGCCCGACTTTATTTTCTGCTCCGAGATATATCGGAGCAGCTTTTTTTGAAGCTGTTTTACTATAAATACAGTCCGAGTCTTGCCCTTTAGCGACACGACGGCCTCCCCCTTTTTTACAGCCTCCGCGGTAATAAATTGCAGCTCGCTCACCCGAATGCCCGTGCCGCAAATCGTCTGCAAAATGAGGTTTAACCTCTCGTTATGCTTTTGCCTTGCCGCGGTGCAAAGCCGCTCGTACTCGGCTTTTGTCAACTCTTTTTCCTCGGCGCAAAAGATTTCTCTCTGTACTTTTACAGTTTTCACTTTTAAATCATACCAATTTAAAAAGCTGAACAGGCTGTTAAGACTTGCGAGCATAGAATTGACGCTGCGCACGGCGTATCCTCCGCAAAGCAGTCCCCGCTTAAACTCTATTACAATTTCCTTTGTGATTTTCTCCCCGCGCGTGAAAGCCGCAAACGCCCGCACGTCCCGAAGATATTTCTCCACTGTCGCCCCGCTCTTTTCCTCGCTTCTGAGATGTGTCCCAAAATCCTGAATTGTTTTCTCCGTAATAATCCTTTCCATCGTATAATCCTCCGGGTAAATTTATTTTTATTTTACCCGAATTCGCCCGTTTGAAAAGAAAATCCGAAAATCGGAAATTACCCAAAAAAGGCACGTCGGAATTTCCGACGTGCCCTGACGCGCAATACAATTTTTTAATTTAAATTTATTATTTTTTATTATTTTTTATTATTTTTTATTATTTTGAAATATACTGCTTTACCGTATCGGACGCTTCTTCAACCGGAATTGAAGAGGTTATTACGCAGTCGATACCCTTTGAATTTACGAGCTTGTCGATTTTCTTTATCATCGTGTCAAACTCGTTTGAATCGTTGCCGATTATTTTGAGCGCGGAATCTATGTAAAGATGCTTTACGTCATTGTTGCTCGCAAGTATTCCCGCGACAAAGCCGTACAGCGACTCGCCGTTGTCGATTCCGGACTCCTCCGCCTCGATAAGTCTGCACCTGTACTTTATATCGAATCTCAACTTGTTGCCGCGTTCGATGCAGACCACATCGCCGTTTGTGCTGTCAAGCGAAGAATTTACAAGTTCAATAAGCTGCTTTGTTTTTCCGGTACCCTTGGAACCGATAATAAGTTTTAACATAACGCACCTCCGCATTGTTGTTGAAGGTTACCCTTCCAAACATATTATACATTAAAAAAAGCAAATTTGCAATATAATTTTGCATTTTTCATAAAATACATAAAATACCGATAAAATTACACTGCGATTCACTTAAAATCTAAAATCGCGCCGCCGGGTGAAGTTTGTCCGCCGCGCCGATTTATTGCCGCGCGAAACAAGCCGAGCTTATAATTTTTATATAATTTTTATAATCAAAAGAAAAAAGCGCCGAAGCGCTTTTTGACTTTTTAGATTTTATATTCTTTTATGCTTTATGTTCTTTTTCTTAAATTTCTTATATATTACTTAAAAAGTATTCTTAAAAAGTCATCAGCTCATTCGCGATTCGAGAAGCTCCCTTTGCTCGTCGTAGCCGGGCTTCCCGAGAAGCGCAAACATATTTTTCTTGTAAGCCTCGACGCCGGGCTGATTGAACGGGTTGACCCCGAGAGTGTAACCCGATACCGCGCACGCAAGCTCAAAGAAGTAGACGAGATATCCGAAGGAATACTCGCTTCTGTCGGCAAGCTCTATTACTATATTCGGAACATCGCCGTCGGCATGCGCAAACAGCGTCGCCGTCATCGCGGCGTTGTTTACGTAGCTGAGCTCCTTCCCGCTGAGGAAGTTCAGCCCGTCCGTATTGTTCTCGTCATTGGGGATTATCACCGTATCGGAGGACTTCTTTATGTCTATAACTGTTTCGAACAAATTTCTCTGCCCTTGCTGAATGTACTGCCCGAGTGAGTGCAAATCGGTCGAGAAAACAACGGAATCGGGAAGAAGTCCCTTTCCGTCCTTGCCCTCGGACTCACCAAAGAGCTGCTTCCACCACTCGCAGAGCATCTGGAGAGACGGCTCGTATGTGACAAGAATTTCCGTCACCTTGCCGTTTCTGCACAGTACGTTCCTGTAAGCGGCATATTTGAGGCAGTCGTTCGTAAACAAATCCTCGTTGAAGAGAAACGCCTCTCTCGCCTTTGCGGCTCCCGCCATCATTTTTTCTATATCTATACCGGCGACCGCAATGGGAAGAAGCCCCACCGCGGAGAGAACGGAATATCTTCCTCCGATATCGTCGGGAACGACAAAGGTCTCGTATCCCATTTTATCGGAAAATTCCTTGAGAGTGCCGCGTCTTTTGTCTGTCGTCGCGACTATCCTCTCCCTCGCGCCGTCCTTTCCGTACTTCTTCTCAAGCAGCTCCCTGAATATTCTGAAGGTAACGGCGGGCTCGGTCGTCACGCCAGACTTTGATATAACGTTTACGCATATATCCTTACCCTCGCATATTTTAAGAAGGTCGCAAAGCGCGGACGAGCTGAGAGAGTTGCCTATAAAATATATCTCGGGAGTATCCTTCGCGAGCGAGTTGTAAAACGAGCCTTTTACAAACTCAATCGCGGCGCGCGCGCCGAGATAGCTGCCGCCGATGCCTATAACGACGAAAACGTCGCACATTCCCTTTATCTTTTCCGCCGTCGCCTTAATTCTCGAAAACTCTTCCCTGTCATAATTTACCGGAAGATTCTTCCAGCCTAAAAAGTCGTTTCCCTCTCCGTTTTCGTCAAGAATTTTTTTATGAGACAGGCATACTTCGTGGGAAATATCTTCAAGGTCACTCTCTGTAACAAAGTCCTTTACAAATTTTTCGGATAATTTAACTTCCATACATATTACCTGCTTTCTTGCCAATCGGAATTAACTGAGGCAAATAACAGCCTACGGTTTCATTTTGCATTATACAACAATTGTTAACTTTTTTCAAGAGAAAAAGTCAAATAAATCCGAAAAAAGTCTTTTTTACGATTTTATAATTTTATTATGATTTTATGATATGGAAAAATGCTCCAGCATTCGAAGAAATAGTCCAAGGAAGCTTATTTTTTCCACCGTCTCTCCCGCAAGCAGTGAGCTCTCGCCTACAGTTTCCTCACCGACAGTATATGTGACTTTTCCGATAACGTCACCCTCCTTTATCGGCGCCGCCACGCTCGGCGCGTATTCGATATTCACCTTCACCTTCTCTGCCTCCCCTTTTTTCATAAGAGCGACAAAGGGCTGATAAACCGTGGCGCACTCGGAGGATATTCCGCCGAGAACTTTTATGTTTTCGCCCTGCCCTCCCGTATCGGAGTAAAGAGAAAAGTTTGCAAAGCCGTAGTCAAGGAGAGTCTTTGCAGCCTCGTTTCTTATGTCCCTTGTCGGAGCGCCCATTATGACCGCTATAAGATGAAGCCCGTCGCGGCAGGCGGTCGCGCTGATACAGAACTTCGCCTTTGACGTCGAGCCTGTTTTAAGGCCGGTAGCGCCGCTGTAAAACCTTATCAGACGGTTCGTGTTGGACAGACCGAACGCCCCGTCGCGCACCGTGTCCATCCAGATTGAGGAATACTGCAAAATAAGCGGGTGACTCATCAGCTCGCGCGACATAATCGCGATATCGCGCGCGCTTGTCACGTGGTTTACTGTCGTGTCGTCAAGACCCGTCGCGTTCTCGAAATTCGTGTTGTTCATTCCGAGCTCTTTCGCTCTTTCGTTCATCATCGTAATAAAGCCGCTCTCCGTCCCCGCTACAGCCTCGGCAAGAGTTACGGCAGCGTCGTTTGCGGACGACACGACGACGCATTTCAAAAGGTCGTCGACTGTCATTTCCTCTCCGGGCTCGAGATATACCTGAGAGCCGCCCATCGACGCGCCGTATTCGCTTGTCTGAAGCTTATCCTCAAGCTTCATTTTCCCCGAGTCAATAGCCTCCATTACGAGCAGAAGAGTCATAATCTTCGTCACGGACGCGGGAGGAAGCGCCTCGTCGGGATTTTTTTCATACAAAACAGTTCCCGTTGCCGAATCCATGAGCACTGCGGACAGACAGTCAAGGTCGAACGGCGCAAGGTCCGTTATTTCAAGCGCGTCCTCGGTGCATTTCTCGGGAGAGTCCGCGGCGCCGAGGGAAAGCGGGCAAAAAACTGCCGCAAAGCACAGAACGGCGCAGAGCGCGGATTTTAAAAATTTTAAAATTTTTAAATTTATTTTCTTTATTTTCATATCATCACCTCGGTAAATTACTATGCCGAGCATATTAAAAATAAAACCGAGTATTCTAAAATGTTTCGCGCTTAACTGATTTGATATGAAAATCGAATCTGAATTTGATTTAATT
The DNA here is from genome assembly GCA_947632135.1 of uncultured Clostridia bacterium. Taxonomy (GTDB): domain Bacteria; phylum Bacillota; class Clostridia; order Oscillospirales; family CAG-272; genus RUG14199. The sequence continues at coordinate 1,900 of CANRNZ010000042.1, read as the reverse complement.
TGATTTGATTTGCGGCTTTTGTTTTGCGCCGTTTCGAAATAATTCTACCGCTCACTCGCAGGGCTCGCCGAGCTTCATAAGCTCCGATACGGTGACAAAGCTGTAGCCCATCTCCTTGAGGCGCGGTATTATGACCCTCAGCGCCTCGGGCGTCGGAGAGTTTCTTCCGATAAAATCGTGCATGAGGATTATATCCCCGGGACACACGTCCCTCAGAACGCACTCGATAATTTTTGCGGGAGGCTTGTGCTCCCAATCGCGTGTGTCAACAGACCAGAGAACAATGCCGTACCCGAGCTCCGACGCTATCGACAAAAGCCTGTCGTCGTAGATGCCGCCCGGCGGTCTTATAAGCCTTGTGGTGTAGTCGGCAATTCCCGTTACGACGCTCTCGCTTTCCGCAAGCTGATTTTTTATCTCATCGTCACTCAGCTTTTTAAGATACACATGGCTGTAGGTGTGATTTTCCACCTCGTGCCCCTCGCAAAGCTCCCTCTCAATAAGCTCCGGATATTTTGACGCGTTGCTGCCTATAACGAAAAAAGTTGCTTTTACATTGTATTCCTTTAAAATATCGAGAATCTCGGCGGTGTATTTGCAGTGAGGTCCGTCGTCAAACGTGAGCGCTATCTTCATCTCACCGTTCGGAACTTTTTTTACAATATTTCCGACAATGCTTCCCGACGCAAAGCATCTCTCCGACGCGCCGAAAACAAGCGCAAAAAGGCAGACGAGCGCGCAAATTCTTCTTTCTCTCAAAGTAAAGCTCACCGCAAAGCTCACCCCGCAGCGCCGCAGAGCTCGTCAAGAGTTCCGAAGGAGTACCCCGCCTTGCGCCATTCATCTATAAGAGCGCCGATTATCTCGGCGTTCGTCGACGACGTCGGGTGAAGCAGTATCACCTCTCCGTTGTGCGTCCCGTCAAGTACCTTTTTAATCGCGCTCTCGGGCGACATCTGATTATTGTTGTCCCAGTCCACATAGGCAAAGCTCCACATTACAGTCTTGTACCCGAGAGAGCTTGCCCACTTGAGATTCTGCTCGTTGAATCTGCCTTCGGGAGGTCTGTAGTACGGAGCACATTCAACGCCCGCCGTATCCTTCAGTACGGTCTCGAGCTTTTTAAGCTCCGATACAAACTCCGACTCGTCCTTGACCTTTGTCATATCCTTGTGCGACGCCGTGTGATTGCATACGAGATTTCCGTTTGCCGCCATTTCTTTTATAAGCTCGGGAGATGTTTTAACAAGATTTTCAAGAACAAAAAACGCTCCCGTTACATTTTTTTCTTTCAGTACGTCGACAATAGTCTTGACGTTTCCGTTTTCGTACCCCGCGTCAAAGGTCAGATAAATTACCTTTTTATCGTCCGAGGCGTTTTTGTCAAGATAGTATCCGCCGTAGTTTTCAATAAATTTCATCTGAGGGTCAAGCGGCGGCACAGCGCCGTTTTTCATATGCTTGCAGTACCAGTTGTAAGGGGTCGTCTCGCTGTGCGCCGCGGCAAGCTCCGAGTCCTCGAAGGGAGCGGCGGCGCGCTCCGCGGCAAAGCCTTGGTTTTCGCCGCGCAAGGCGTAAGGCGCGCCGACGACCCTTCCGCCGAGCGATAATAGGAGCGTCGAAGCGGCAAAGAAGAAGGCGAACGGTTTTAGTGTCCTTTTTGATTTTTCTGATTTTTTGAGTGTTTTATATTTTTTCATTTTTGTTTTCTCCGTTTTTCTTTAAATTCGCGCATAATGTTCGCACAGACTCACCACAAAAGTTTTGGTCAAGCTTGCCCTTGGGGCCCCCACAAAAGCTTTGCTTTTGTGGGGAGTGGCTCTAAGCTTGCGGGGTCGAGGGGCAGAGCCCTCGTCGCGCTCCGCAGAGCGCGAAAGCTCCGATACGCGTTCTTTTTGCA
>CANRNZ010000041.1 GCA_947632135.1 uncultured Clostridia bacterium | reverse complement strand
GTCAGTGGTCAGTGGTCAGAGCCTCCCCTGAAAGGGGAGGCGACCCCACCGGCGCTTTGCGCCACCTCCCCTTTCAGGGGAGGCTCTTGAAGTCGCCGCCCCGAACCCCGCCGCCTTTTTGAGCCACTCCCCACAAAAGCAAAGCTTTTGCGGGGACCCCAAGGGCAAGGCGGGCGAAAACTTTCGAAGCGTGTCTGTGCGAGTTTGGCGCTCACCGTCGCTCAATTAAATTCGAAGTCGTATCCGTCTCAGTAATCGTAATCGTCGTCGTACCAATCGTAATCATCATACCCGTCATATCCGTCGTAATCTCCGTAGCCGGTATCTTCCCCGTCGACAAACGACTTCAGCGACCCGAGTATAGAGCTCATAAGACCGTCGGCCGTTCCGACGTACTCCTCGGGAACGCCCGCTTTTTTAAGCTTTTCTCCGAGCATGCCGTCGTCAAGGCTGTTTGCCCATTCTTTCGCCTCGTCGCTATCGTACTCGATAATGTCCTCGTCGCTCGGTACCTTTGCGGCGACGCCGTCGTCGTATTTAACACTGACGCCGCACCTCAGCGCCGCTATCGGATTTTCCTCTCCGCCGACGACAAGCGACAAATCGAACGTGTCCTTTTGCGTCTTTTCTAATGTGAGGCTCATGTCAAAGCTTTCCGAAAACACCGAAAGGTCGCTGTCCGACATGCTGCCGATAAGATTCAGCGTCGAGGAAATCAGTTCGTTTACGTATTTTCCGGGCGTTATCACTATCTTTGCGCCGACGCCGTCGTCGCGGGAGTCAAGCGGGAGGTTCTCTATATCCGCTTTAAGTATTTCGCGGCTGCCGAGCTTCAGGCTGCACTCCATTGACAAGTCGTTTCCGGTATTTTTGCCGCTGCCCTCAAGGGTGAGTTTGTCGCTTCTTTTGCCCGTTGCGTCAAGCACCGCTTCAAGTGAAAAGCTGTTTCCCTTTTTTATTTCGTAAAACGCGATTTTCGCGCCGTCAGCCACCTCCGCTTCGGTGCCGACGATATTGCCCATTGCGTCTACCCACACCTTTAACGTGAGAACGTCGCCGCCGTCGGGCTCGCTTTCCGCAAGCTCTTTTTCAAGCTTTGAGCAGAGCCCGTCGTAGTCCTCCTCGACAGTCTGACCCGAAATTTCGGATATATACTCCATCGCGCCGTTTACGACATCTCTCAGCGTGTCGTCGTTTTTCATCTCGGAGACGATGTTTTCAAGCATTTTCCTCACGTCGGCGGAGTCTATATTCGCCGTAAGCACCGTGCAGTTTTTGCTCATGTCGCCGACGCTCAGCGCCTCGGCTCCCTTGTCCACGTCGTCTATTGCCGCGAGCGCCGCGCCGCTGTAGCGAATCAGCATTCCGCGAAGCTCCTCCCCGCTCGGAAGAAAGTCGGGTTTTTCATTTAAAAGCTCGCCCGAGAGCCCGCCGAAATCGGTCGGAATATCCGCAAAGTACTCCGCGGCGGGGCTGTCAAGCGAAATATATTTTTCGCTCAGCTCGGGGAATGCGAAATACATTTTTGAAAGGCGCGGGTCTATGACTGCGGCAATCGTTATAAGCTCAGTGTTGTTTAAAAGCAGCTTTACGCCCTCGCCGAACACCCCGTCGTCGCCCGGCATGCCGACTGAAACCTCGCCCGAGAAGGATTTGAGCCACGAGAGGTCGACTCCCGCGGCGCCGCCGAGGAAGTTCATGAGAAAATCGCCCGCTTCAAGGGAGAGCGATACGTCGTATCCCGTCGGCGTCTTTGCGTCCTTGTCCCATGCTGCGTCAATATATTCGGCGTAGCTCTTTGAGAAATCGGCAGCCGAAGAATTTATACCGGCGGAAAGCACGCTTTGGAAATACTTTTCGTTTGACATGAAAGTCTTTTTGAGAAAGTTTGAGACATACGGGAAGAACACCGCGCACACCGTGATTGCTAAAGCGAGGACGGCGCTGACGGAAATCAGGACGGCCCTTTTGACTCTCTTTTTCGGCTTAAAGTCGTAGTTCCCGCTTTCGGCATAGAAAGCGCCGGGCATCTCGCCGACGCCGCGATATGTATTTCCGAGGTTTTCGCGCGGCGCGCCGTCCGTTTGGGGAGCATTTTCGGCGTACTGTGTGTTTGATGTCTCGCCGCCGTTTTGTGCGTTTTCGGAATTTACGGAAATTTCGGGATTTTCCGAATTTTCCGAATCTTCCGAAAAAGGCAGAGGCGCGCCGCAGGCGTGGCAGAACCTTTCGCCATCGTCGCACCTTTCACCGCAATGCGGGCAGAATATAAACATAGATAATACCTCCGTTTGGCTCAAATACGTTTGTCTTAGTATTTGAGCGTTTCAATATTTCAATATTTAAATATTTTAATTTTTCAATTTTTCAATTTTTCAATATATTTTTCAATATTTTAAAAAATAATTTTGAGATTAAGAAAATATAATCCCGAAAAGCCGATAATATGCAGATACGCCGACGCGCTCGACATTTTGCGCCGTAAACCAAGTATACAGTATCTTTTTTTCTTTGTCAAGACTTGCCGATTTTTACCTGTCGGTAAGGTTTTGCTTATCTCGGTATAACGCGGTATAACGTAGAGGACGCCGCAAGTCGACGGCTTTGGATAATCTGCGCTTTTAAGGGACGATTAACCGTTTTTTTGAGATTTTCTTGAGATTATATTTGAATTTTTGCTTTGTTTTTTATTTATTTTTTATTTAATCCATTGACATTGCGGGGCGTTTGGTATAATATAGCGTGTAGTTTAAAAACCGACTTGAACGGCGGTTTTTAAATCGGTTTTAAAACAGGCTTCAAGCCGAAAAAATTTTAAAATCAAAAGTAAATAAAATCAAAAGCAAAATTTAAAACAAAATTTTTTAAAACAAAAAACAAAAAGGAATCAAAAAAGGCAAAAGATGCGGCGCGGCGCAAAACACGGCGCCGCCGTCTCACGGTATTTTTTATTATGGAAAACTTGAAAAACGCAGCAGTTATAGGTTACGGCGGAATGGGTCAGTGGCACGCCGCTCATATGGAGGGTCTTTCCTATTTCGGCTCAAAAGCCCCGAAGAGCGACGTCGTCCGCTGCGCGGGGGTGTTCGATATCGACAGCGAAAAATGCGACCTTGCGCGTATGCACGGGCTGAGGGTATACTCCTCTCTCGACGAGCTTCTTTGCGACCCCGACGTCGATATCACCGTTATCGCGGTGCCTAACGGAAGTCATGAGGAGCTTGTCGTAAAATGCCTCAACGCGGGGAAAAACGTCATATGTGAAAAGCCGGTGGCAATGAGCCCCGAGAGCCTTGAGCGAATGATTGCCGCGTCTGAAAAAAACGGCAGGGTCTTCTCGGTTCATCAGAACAGACGTTGGGACGATTATTTTGTGACAATGAAAAAGCTTGTCGAGTCGGGCAAAATCGGAACGGTCATGAGCATGGAGTCGAGAGTCCACGGCTCAAACGGGATTCCCGGCGACTGGAGAAAGACGAAGGTCGACGGCGGCGGAATGCTGTACGACTGGGGAGTCCATATGATAGACCAGGCGCTGAAAATGAACGGCTACGACGTCGAGCGCGTGTTCTGCCACCTTGACTATCTCACGGGGTGCGAGGTGGACGACGGCTGCTTTATCGACATTTTCTTAAAAAGCGGTATAGTTTGCCGCGTGGAGATATGCACGTACAACTTTATCTCCCTGCCGCTGATGTACGTAAGGGGGACGGACGGCACCGCTATGGTTTGCGACTGGGGAAGCGACGTTGAGGTCGTAAGGTGCACCGCGTGGAAGGACAACGACATAAAGCCCGTCAAGACAGCCTCCGGGCTCTCAAAGACCATGGCGCCGAGAAGCGAGAGGTCGATTGAAAAATTCACCGTTAAAAAAGAAGAGGTCAGGGTTCACGACTACTACCGCAACTTCTGCGCCGCGATAGACAAAAAGGAGCCTCTCGCGGTAAACCACGACGAGATGCGCGTCGTAATGCGCGTTATTGACGCCGCCTTCGAGTCGGCAAGGACGGGGGACGCCGTAAGGCTCTGAGTCCTCTTTCGTCACTATTCTCCGATTCATGACACATTTTTATAAAATAACCGCTTTTTAAATTCTTAATATTTTTTTAAATTTAAAAAAATATACCGTTTATATTGCATTTGATAAAAAATGTGTTATACTATATAATAAAGTATCGGCACCTTGTGCCGTTGTAAGGAGTGTGTGAAAATGAAAGACAAGAAAGTAAATATATGGAAAATAGTAATAGTTTCCGCTTGCGTCGCGGCGAGTGTTGCCGCTGCCGTTTTGGCTCTTTACAAGCTGTTCAAAAAATATTTTAAGGTGACCTTTGAGTGCGACGACGATTGCAGCTGCTGCGACGATGTGTGCTTCAGCGACGACGCGGACGACGACGATTTTGTCCCCGAGTGCAGCTATGACGACGAGGACGACACCGACTCCTCCGATGAGGGCGACGAGTAATTGAATTTGCGCCGCAGCGCACAAAGGCAGAGAGGAACATGAGTTTTCCTCTCTGCTTTTACTGTAATAACCGTAAATAAACAGTATAACAGTATAACAATAAAAAAACAAAAAGCGCGGCGCCGTGCCGCAAAATCGAAAAAAGAAAAACAAAAACAGAAAAATAGAAAAATAGAAAACAGAAAACATAAAACTCAGTAAATTTATAAATTCGGGAAATTAAATCATGGAAAAAAGAGCGCTGGCATTACTTTGCGATTACTATGAAATCACAATGGGAAACGGTTACTTCAATCTCGGAATGAAGGACACCGTCGCCTATTTCGACGTCTTTTACAGAAAAAATCCCGACAACGGCGGATACGCCGTCGCGGCGGGACTTGAGCAGATAGCGAAATACATAAACGACCTTCACTTCGAGGAGGACGATATAGAATATCTGAGGGGGCGCGGAGTGTTTTCCGACGATTTTCTCGATTACCTCAGAACCTTCCGCTTTACCGGCGACATTTACGCCGCCCCCGAGGGGACTGTCGTTTTTCCCTATGAGCCGATAATGACAGTGAGGGCGCCCGTTATTCAGGCCCAGCTTATCGAGACTTACGTTTTGCTCCAGATAAACCACCAGTCCCTTATTGCCACAAAGGCAAGCAGGATAACGAGAGCCGCCGACGGAAGGGCGGTGTCCGAGTTCGGCTCGCGCCGCGCTCACGGAGAGAGCGCGGCAGTCCTCGGCGCGAGAGCCGCTTATATCGGCGGGTGCAGCGGCACCGCCTGCGCGCTCTCCGATAAGCTCTACGGGGTCCCCGCCGGCGGCACGATGGCTCACTCGTGGGTGCAGATGTTCGACGACGAGTATCATGCGTTCAAGGCGTACTGCAAGCTCTATCCCGACAACCCGACTCTCCTTGTCGACACATACAACGTCCTTGAGTCGGGAGTTCCGTCCGCGATACGCGCGATAAAGGAGGTTCTGTGGCCGCTCGGAAAGAAAAAGTGCGCCGTGAGGATTGACTCGGGAGACATCACCTATCTCTCCAAAAAAATCCGCAAAATGCTTGACGCCGAGGGGCTTTACGACTGCAAAATCACCGCGTCCAATTCCCTTGACGAATACATAATAACGGAGCTTGTGCGTCAGGGCGCGAAGGTGGACGCCTTCGGAGTCGGCGAGAGGCTTATAACCGCGAAGAGTCAGGCTGTATTCGGCGGCGTATACAAGCTGTGCGCAGTGGAGGACGAAAACGGCGTTATAACTCCGAAAATAAAGGTCAGCGAGAACATCGAGAAGATAACAAATCCTCATTTCAAGAAGGTTTACAGAATATATTCAAAGGAGACGGGAAAGGCCGAGGCGGATCTTATTTGTCTCTATGACGAGGAAATTTCGGAAACGGAGCCTCTTGAAATATTTGACCCTCAGTTTACCTGGAAGAGAAAGACGTTCAGCGACTTCTATCTAAGGGACCTTCTCGTTCCCATATTCAAGGACGGCGCGCAGGTTTACGAGTTCCCGCCGATTGAGGAGGTAAAAAAGTACTGCGCCTTCGAGCTTGACACGATGTGGGACGAGGTGCTGAGATTTGAAAATCCGCACAACTACTACGTTGACCTTTCCGACGAGCTCTGGGAGTTGAAAAACCGCATGATAGAAGAAAGAAGGGAATGAGCGCCCCGTTTCACGCAAAAGCCCGAAAAATTAAAAAATAAAAACAAAAATAAGTAAATAAAATAACTAAAATTATTTTTATGATAATGGAAATAGATAACTTATTATGTATCTTAAAGGTATAGTTATTGTTATAACTAAGTTTGTAAAAATCAATAAATTAAAATAATTGGAAGATATACAGATGGTAGAGTTTGAAAAAAGATATGATGGTCTTTCGGTAGAAAGAAAAATGCAGGAGTATTGGGAAGAAAATAAGGTTTATGATTTCGTGCACGATAAATCAAAGCCAATTTATTCAATAGACACACCTCCACCTACAGTTAATGGCAGCCTTCATATTGGACATATTTTTAGCTATACGCAAGCTGAAATGATTGCAAGATATCGTAGAATGAAGGGGTATAATGTTTTTTATCCTTTTGGGTTCGACGATAACGGACTGCCGTCCGAACGTCTTGTAGAAAAAGAGTCTGGTGTAAAAGCGAAAGATTTGCCAAGAAGCGCATTTTGCGAAAAATGCATTGAGACCACACAGAAGTATGAGGATGAGTTTAAGTCTTTGTGGAAAAGCATGGGCTTTTCTTGTGATTGGAATTTGCAATACTCCACTGTTAGTCAGAAAGTTCAAAGGTTGTCGCAAAAGTCCTTTATTGAACTTGCCACGGCTGGTCATGCCTATATTAAGGAATCTCCGGTGCTTTGGTGTACAGAATGTCAGACTTCCATTGCTCAAGCAGAACTCGAAACTACAGAAATCGATTCGTCATTCAATTATATTCCCTTTATGTGTGGAGATGCTGTAATACAAATCGCAACAACCAGACCGGAATTACTTTACGGCGTGGTTTGTGTTTTCGTTAATCCTGAAGACGAAAGATATAAGTGCTTTATTGGAAAAAATGTAAAGGTTCCTCTTTATAATTTTGATGTTCCTGTTATCGGTGATGAAAAAGCTGCTATTGATAAGGGTACCGGCGCTGTTATGTGTGCCACTTTTGGTGACACTACTGATATGGAATGGGTGGAACAATATAACTTACCGTATAAAAAGGTCATACTCGATAATGGGTATATAGCTAATGATGTTCCTTTTATTGGCGGGTTATACGTAAAGAAGGCCCGCAAAGAAATTATTCGTTTGTTAAATGACGAGGGACTTCTTTTAAAGACAGAGCCTATAAAACATATGGTTGCGGTTCATGAGAGATGTGGTACAGAAGTCGAAATAATTCCTTCAAAGCAGTGGTATATTGATGTTCTATCTAGAAAAGAAGAACTGCTGGCGGCGGGTGATAGGATAAAGTGGCATCCTGCATCGATGAAGAATCGCTATACAACATGGGTGGAAAATTTAAAATGGGATTGGTGTATTTCGAGACAGCGTTATTTTGGCGTTCCGTTTCCAGTGTGGTATTGCAGTCAGTGTGGCAAACCTCACTTTGCTCATATTGAGGACCTTCCTGTCAATCCTTTGGAAACAGATTATAATGGTGTTTGTGAGTGTGGTTCAAATGAGTTTATTCCCGAAACATCGGTGCTTGACACATGGGCTACTTCTTCTATTACTCCAATTATAAATAGGGAAACGGCCATAGAACATGGAGTAGATTCGAATTTGATGCCAATGAGTATGAGAACTCAAGCTCACGAAATCATTCGTACTTGGGCATTTTACACAATTGTTAAAAGTTTGTATCATACTGGGGATATACCGTGGGATGACACAATGATTTGCGGTTTTGTTCTTGCGAAACCTGGTGAAAAGATTAGTAAATCAAAGGGAAATGCTAAGCTTACACCCCAAGGATTGATTGAAACTTATTCTGCTGACTTCATCAGATATTGGGCTGCTAGTGCACGATTAGGTACTGACACATACTTCGATCAACAAGAAATGCAGGATGCATCTAGAAGAACCATAACTAAGCTTTGGAACTCTTCAAAGTTTGTATTGTCTCATCTTATAGATTTCGATAAGAATTATATTCCGGAGAAATTACTTCCTATTGACCAGTGGATCATTGAAAAAACAAATCAAACAATTGTTGATGCTAGCAAATGGCTGGATCAGTATGAAATTGGACTTGCACGCAAAACAATTGATGATTTGTTTTGGAAGGATTTATGTGATAATTACATTGAGATTGTTAAGGAAAGATTATATCAACCTGATATACATGGCGAAACAGAGCGTAAATCTGCACAATATGCAATATACTATTGCTTGCTTAATATTTTAAAAATGTATGCAATTTATATCCCTCACGAAACTGAATACATCTATCTTAAGGGCTTCAAAGATTTTGAAAAAGAAATTTCTATTCACAAGACTCTTTGGCCAAACGTTGAGGGAGTAGATGTAGAGATCCTTAAATTTGGAGACCAGATAAAGGATGCTGTTTTTGAAATGAGAAAATTCAAGTCTGATAATAATCTTTCTATGAAGGCAGATATGGAAATCCTTGTTTTGAGAGGCACAAAAAAGTATGAGGATTGGTTTAAATCTACTGAGAAAGATATTAAGGCGTGCACACATGCAATCGAGATATCTTATGAGCTTTCGTGATTGAATTTTAGAATAGATGAATTTTATGAATTAAAGCATAAACCAATAGTATATGTTTTTATAATTAGTGTTTTTGTTGGTGGTTCCAAACTTTTGATGTTCAAAATGCAGTTGAAGAATGTTTAATCGTTTAATCCTCACCAATAGCAGTTCTAATATCTATAGTTAGTTACTTTTGAATGCCTTATAAGCAAATAAAATAAGTAAATAAAATAGGTAAATAAAAAAACAAATAAAAATAAAAATAAAAATAAGAAAGAAGTGTTTTACATAAAAAAGCCCGAAATACTCTCTCCCGCGGGGAATTTCGAAAAGCTTAAAGCCGCCGTAAGGTACGGCGCCGACGCGGTTTACGCTGCGGGGGAAAAATTCGGCATGAGAAGCGCGTGCGGCAATTTCAGCCGCGATGAGCTTGCCTCTGCCGTCCGCTATGCCGGCGACAACGGCGTAAAGCTCTATGTCACGGTGAACGTAATGCCGAGGGACAGCGAATACGGCGAGCTTCGGGATTATCTCTCGTTCCTCGGCGAAATCGGAGTCGACGCGGTCATAGTGTCCGACATAGGGGTCATGGAGCTTGTAAAAAAAGCGGCGCCGAACGTTGCGCTGCACGTCTCCACTCAGGCAAGCACCGTTTCCGCCGCCGCGTGCGCCGCGTGGGCGTCCCTCGGCGCGAAAAGGGTAGTTCTTGCAAGAGAGCTGACTCTTGAGGAGATAAAGAGAATAAGAGAAAACGTCCCCGACGAGCTTGAGCTTGAGGCGTTCGTTCACGGCTCGATGTGCATAGCTTACAGCGGGAGATGTCTTTTAAGTCAGTATTTCACGGGCAGGGACGCGAACCGCGGCGCCTGCGCGCAGCCCTGTCGATGGATATACAGGGAGGACGGCGAGAGTCAAATCGAGGTGCGCGAGGAAAAGCGACCCGATATTCCGATTCCGATAGTTCAGTCGGGAGGCGACACGTTTGTCATGTCAAGCCGCGACCTCTGTATGATTGAGCACCTGCCGAAGCTTATTGAGGCGGGGGTGAATTCGTTTAAAATAGAGGGCAGGGTAAAAAGCGCCTACTATGCCGCGGTCGTGACTAACACGTACAGAATGGCGCTCGAGGACTGCTTTGCCTCATTTGAAAAATACGGGAGCTTTGAAAATTGCAGCTGCCCGCCCGAGTATATGAGGGAGCTTTGCAGCGTGAGTCACCGCGAATACGACACGGGATTTTTCTTCGCGCCTCCTCACGAAAGGGCGAACACAGTGTCGGCGGCGGGGTACATAAGAGAAAAAAGCTATCTTGCGACCGCGCTCTCCGACTCGGGCCCCGATATGACGGCTCTCTTCACGCAGAGAAACAAGCTTGTAAAAGGGGACGGCGCGGAGCTTTTGACAGTCGGAAGGACGGGGCTCCCCTTTACCGCGTCGGAGCTTTGGGACGAAAACGGCGTCCCGATTGACTCGACCCCGCACCCGGGGCAGGTATTCAGGCTCCGCGTGCCGTATGACGTAAAAGAGGGCGACATACTGCGCGGCGGGGACTGAGCGCCGCGGCGATTTAATATATAAAAAATAAAAATATTATACGGGACGAAAATATTCGGCAAATCGGACCGTACGGATTATTCGTGCCGTTCAAACAAAACACCGACGGAAAGGACATGACATTATTATTATGATAAAAGTAATTTATTCGATTTTAGCGGGAATCGTGCAGGGCATCACGGAGTGGCTTCCGATTAGCTCCACAGGTCATCTCATTCTCCTTGACAGCTTCTTTAAGATAGACATGAGCGAGAGCTTTGTCAAGATGTTTGACGTCGTAATACAGTTCGGCTCGATTTTAGCGGTAGTCGTTTTGTATTTCAGGCGGCTGAATCCGTTTGCGCTCTCAAAGAGCAAGGAGGAGAAAAGGGAAACGTGGCTCCTGTGGTCGAAAATACTTGTCGCGGCTCTCCCCGCGGGCATTGTGGGGCTTATATTCGACGATTTCCTCGACGCGACGGTGTTCTCTGAGCCGCAGAGAAAATTCATAGTCGCGGGCGCGCTTTTCGTATACGGCATTATATTTATCGTAATAGAGCGGCGAAACGGGAAAAGGCATATTTACCGTATTGATACCCCCGAGGACATCGACTTCAGGACCGCGCTCGGCGTCGGCGCGTTTCAGGTTCTCGCTCTTATTCCGGGAACGTCCCGCTCCGGCTCGACGATTATCGGCTCTACCATAATGGGCGTCTCCCGCAAGGCGGCTGCCGAGTTCTCGTTTTTCCTTGCAATCCCCGTTATGTTCGGCGCGTCACTTCTAAAAATCGTAAAATTTGCCGCGGGAGCGGAAGGCGGCATCTCTTCGGCGTTTTCACAAAGCGAGCTGCTTGTGCTCGGGCTCGGGACTGTCGTCTCGTTTCTCGTGTCCCTTGTCGCGGTGAAGTTCCTCGTCGGATTTGTCCGCCGCCACAGCTTTGAGTGCTTCGGCTGGTACAGAATAGTTCTCGCCGCCGCCGTTACTCTCTATTTTGTATTTGCAAAATAAATTAAATAATTAGATTTATTGCGGGGGAGCTTTTGAAAAAAGCTCCCCCGCGCCCCCTTAATTTATTGCGGAGGAGCTTTTGAAAAAAGCTCCCCCGCGCCCCCTTAATTTATTGCGGAGGAGCTTTTGAAAAAGCTCCCCCGCGCCCCCTTAAAACTTTTAAAAAGTTTTTTTTAAAAGTTTTGCGTTTTTTTAAGGCTCCGCGTGCCATGACGGTATGCGGCGCCTTATGTTTTTAAATAATAGGAATCAGCTCTCGGAGAGTCCTTCGTCCTCGACTGTCAGAAATTTGGTATACTGGCCGAGCCAGCCCATTTTGATATTCCCCTGTGAGCCGTGGCGGTTTTTCGCGATGATGATTTCCGCCTTATTCTGCTTTTCGGGGTCCTCCTTATCGTACTCGCCGGGGCGGTAGATAAAGAGAACGATATCGGCGTCCTGCTCGATTGCGCCCGAGTCTCTGAGGTCGGAGAGCACAGGCTTTCCGTCGGGGCGCTTTTCCGACGCTCTCGAGAGCTGCGCGCACGTGAGCACGGGAACCCCGAATTCCTTTGCCATAAGCTTCAGGTTTCTCGATATATCGGCTATTTCCTGAACCTTATTCTCGATGCGTTTTTCGCTCTGCATAAGTCCGAGATAGTCGATAACGACAAGCCCGATGTCCTTAACTCGGCGCAGCTTGGATTTCATGCTCGTCACGGTCGCGCCCGTGCTGTCGTCGATAAGTATATTGCACCCCGCGAGTCTTGCGGAGGCGTGCCCGAGCTTTGTCCAGTCGTCCTCGTCGAGCATTCCCGAGCGCAGCTTTGTCGAATCGACAAGCGCCTCGGAGGCAAGAAGTCTTGTCGCAAGCTGCTCCGTCGACATTTCGAGAGAGAAGATACAGACCTTTTTCGGGGAGCACATTGCGGCGTTTACCGCGACGTTGAGCGCAAAAGAGGTTTTTCCCATTCCGGGGCGCGCTCCGATGAGCACAAGGTCGCCCTTACCCATTCCGACAAGGACGCGGTCAAGACCCGAAAAGCCTGTCTGCATGCCTATTGTTTCGGCGCGGTTGTTTTCGAGCTCGCGCAGTCTGTTGAAGGACTGCATCAGAGCATCCTTTATATGCACGAACTCGTGAGTTTCGCGGCGGTCGGCAATCGAGTATATTCTCTGCTCGGCGGATTCGAGAAGTCGTCTTGCGTCGTCCTCCTCGGCGTATGCGTCGTCGCGGATGCTCTCGCTCGCCTCTATAAGAGCGCGCAGCGTGCTCTTGTCTCTGACTATTTTCGCGTAGTCCATGACGTTTGACGCCGTCGGCACCGTTTCAAGAATAAGGTTTATGTATTCTCTTCCGCCCGCCTCGTCGTACACGCCGTTTTTCACGAGCTCGTCGATAAGAGTCACGATATCTATATTTCGGCTTTTGAGGTACATTCCCTGCATTGCCGAGAAGATTTCGCGGTGCTCGCTGAGGCCGAAGTCGTCCTTATCGAGCACGCCGACAAGCTCGTCCATGCACTCGGGCTTTATAAGCACCGCGCCGAGGACGGACTGCTCTGCCTCTTGAGAAAAGGGCATTTTTCTTATATATTCTTCACTCATATCTCACTTGTCATTCTTTATTATATGATTTATTTGATTTATTTGTCATTACCGTTAAAAAATCAAACGCGTGTCAATCGGAAACGACGACCTTTATTTTCCCCGTTATCTCGGGATACAGCTTTACGTCAAACTCATACGTTCCGACGGCTTTTACGGGGTTTGCGATGACGATTTTCCGCCTGTCGACCGTAATTGCGTGCTGTTTTTCAAGCTCGTCCGCAATCTCGCTCGACGTGACCGAGCCGTAAAGCCTGCCGTCGCCGCCGGCCTTTCCCGTGATTTTCACGACGGCGTTTTCAAGCTTTGATTTTATCTCGTTTGCCGCCGCCTTTTCAAGCTCGATTTTATGAAGCCTCGAGGACTCCCTGTTTTTGATTTCGTTCATTATCTGAGTTCCCGCCTCGACGGCAAGCCCTTTCGGAAAAAGGAAATTCCTCGCGTATCCGTCGGAGACGTTTACAACGTCGTCCTTTTTACCCTGTCCTTTTACGTCCTTTAAAAGTACAACCTTCATTTTTATTTATACCTCCGATTGGTTTTTATGTTTTGGATATTTTAAACGCTTTAAATTTTTCGAGCGATTCAGCGTACGTCGGGATTTTCGTCAAGATATCTGTCGAGCGCGTCCTTCAAAAGCTTTACCGCGTCCTCCTTTGACAAATCCTTTATCTGAGCGCCCGCGGAGTCGAAATGACCGCCGCCTTTCAGCTGCTCGAGTATCAGCTGGACGTTTACCTCGCCGACGCTTCTTGCGGATATGTGGACTGTGTCCTTTATTTTGAATATTACAAACGTCGCCTTTATTCCCTCAAGCTCGAGCAGTTCGTCGGCGGCTTTGGACGCGGGGATATTGTCGCCGACCTCGCTCTCACCGTCCGCGACGGATATCGCGGCGATATCTCTGTATATCGAAATATCGGAGCGGAATTTGTTCTCCTTCTCGTATTCTTCAAGAGACGTTTTGAAATATTCCTGAACCGCCGCGGTATCCGCGCCGCGCTGTCTGAGATAAAGCGCCGCGCCGAACGTGCGCGTTCCGGTGTTCTTTCTGAAACGGTTAGTGTCGAGAACTATACCCGCGAGCATTATTTCCGCCTCGCTGACAAGCACGCTCTCCTCGGGTATGCACTGCTCGAGCATTCCGCACACAAGCTCGCACGTCGCCGACGCCGACGGCTCGATGTACGCCAGAAGAGGCTCTCGCGGAAATTCCGCGGTCTTTCTGTGGTGGTCGATAACTATTATCTTGCGGCAGCTGTCCGCAAGGTGAGGCTCCTCGTAGAGCGCGGGGTTTGACACGTCGACGATTATAAGAAGTGTGTCGGGCGTCACAAGGTCGAGCGCGGTCTCGCCGTCGACAAGTACCCCCGAGTAGCCCGGCTCGCTTTTTATTCTTTCAATACATTTCTCGGTTCCCACAAAGGAAGGGTCAATCACGACGTTTACGGGGACGCCGCAGAACATCGAGAACCTCGCCATGCCGAGGGAGGCGCCGAAGGCGTCAAAATCGGGTCTCTTGTGCGCCATTATTATAACGTTCGACGACTCCGATATGCGCATGAGGATTTCGTTTGCGACGATTCTCGCGCGCACGTTCATCTTTTTCTGAATAGTCTTGGTCTTTCCGCCGTAGATACTGTGCGAGCCGTCTCTGTTCTTTACGACGACCTGGTCGCCTCCGCGCTGAAGTGCTGTCTCAAGAGCCGCCTGAGCGCCCTTTTCCTTGTCGGAAAACGAGCCTCCCGTATCGGAAATTCCGATCGACACCGTTATCGGTATGCTGCCCGTGCCGACTCTCACCTCGCGAATCCTGTCAAGAATATCGAATTTTTTATTTTCAAACTCTCTGAACTTTTCGGCCTCGAATATGAAAATGTACCTGTCCGTCTGGTACTCTTTCAATATTCCTTCCGATTCCGACGCCCAGGTTCTCAGTATTCTCTCTGTCGCCGACGCGGCGTATCTGTATTCCTCCTGCTCGTGGCGGAGCATCTCGTCAAGATTGTCGACCATGATGTACGCCACCATGACCTCGTGCTTTTCGATGTATTTCTCCATTCTCACAAGCTCTGTTATGTCGTTCAGCGAGTAGAGTTCGTACGTCCTTTTGCCCGCGGAAATGTCGCTTACGCTCACACTGTAGATTTTGTCCTTTGCATACGCCTTGAATACGGGGCCCTCCTCTTCGCCGTCGTCGGAAAAGGTTAAAATGTCGGGCACTCTCGCGCCTCTAAGAGACTTGTCGCTTTTGATGTCGGACGACGCGGCGCGGTTGTACCAGATTACGGTTTTTCCGTCCTTTTCTGCAATAAGCATCGGAGTTGCCGCCGCGGACATTGACGAGAGCATGATTTCGCCGAGGAGCGGGTGCAGCTCGGACTCTTTAGTTTCAAGGTCGATTTTCGGTCTGAGAATGAAGGAGGCGACGGCGACCGACACGACGTACAAAAGAAGGACGGCAAGTCCCGTATAGATTTTTGAAAGGGGGGTAAACGATACGATAAGGATATATATTATAAGCACGACGGCGGACGCCACGGCGGTTGCCGCCGCGGTCGTAACGCTTTTGCGTGCGCCGCCGTTTTTTTTGTTCCTCGGCGTTTCGTC
>CANRNZ010000040.1 GCA_947632135.1 uncultured Clostridia bacterium | reverse complement strand
GGTAAAGCTCGCGGTGAAACTCGCTGTCCTCGTTTTTTATAACGTCGGCGTTCTTCTTCGACGTGTAGAACTCCTGCAAATCGAGAATGTTTCTTAGAAGCGCCGCGTCGCTCTCCTGTATTCTGAGCGCTGCAAGGCGGGACGCCATGCCTTCTATTCTTAGCCTCATTTCATATATAACGTCAATATCCTCGGCGGAAATCCCGACGACGACGGCTCCCTTCGGACCTATCTCGACAAGGTGCTCCTGCCCGAGACGGCGCATCGCCTCCCTTATGGGAGTACGGCTCACGCCGAGCATTTCGGAGAGCTTTGTCTCCGTCATGACCTCGCCCCTCTCGTATTTGCCGCTTAGTATGTCCCTCTCAAGGTCCTCAAAAACTCTGTCCGCAATTGACACGTTTCTGTATTCCGTCATTGACTGCCGCCTCGCTTTCCGGGCTCCTCCTTCGGGCTTGCCCCGAAGTCGTCCCCCGCAAACTCCTTTATCTTCGCTCTCACCTCGCCGTCGGTAAGAGAGGTCACTCTGCCGTCCTCGTATTCGGCGTCAACCCATTCCTTGAGACGAAGCACAAGAGGGTCTCTTTTGTCTATCGCCCTGTCGCCCTCAAGAGAATACGCGTTGTTTATCCAGTACGCAATTCCCGCAAGACCGGAGGTCTTGCTTATCATAACGGACGCCGGACGGTTGAGTATCTTCTTCGTGTCGAAAATATTATATATTTCCTCATCCTTAAGGAGCCCGTCGGCATGTATCCCCGCCCTTGTCACGTTAAAGTTTTTGCCGACAAAAGGCGTCATCGGAGGAATGTCGTACCCGACGCTTTCCTTAAAATACTCGGCAATCTCGGTTATAACCGTCGGATCCATGCCGTCAAATGAGCCGCGGAAGCCCGCATACTCAAAAACCATAGCCTCAAGAGGAATATTTCCCGTCCTCTCGCCGATACCGAGAAGAGAGCAGTTTACGGCGCACGCTCCGTAGAGCCACGCCGCCGACGCGTTGGCGACCGCCTTGTGGAAATCGTTGTGACCGTGCCATTCGAGGTTTTCGCTCTTTACGTCCGAATAGTGGGTAAGACCGTAAATTATACCGGGCACGCTCCTCGGAAGCGATACCTCGCTGTAAGGCAGCCCATACCCCATAGTGTCGCAGGCGCGAATCTTGACGGGAATCCCCGCGTCCTCCGACATCTTCATAAGCTCGTTTACGAAAGGAACGACGAACCCGTAGAAATCGGCTCTCGTTATATCCTCAAGGTGACACCTCGGAACAACTCCCGCCTCAAAGGCGTCGGAAATAACTCTGAGATAATGGTTCATGACCTGCGAACGGGTCATCTTCATCTTTTTGAATATATGATAGTCGCTGCAGCTTACAAGTATACCCGTCTCTTTTATGCCGAGCTCGTGGACCATCTTAAAGTCCTCCTTGCTCGCCCTTATCCACGTTGTTATCTCGGGAAATTTAAGCCCCAGCTCGCGGCAGCGCTCTATTGCCTCTCTGTCCTTTTTGCTGTAGACAAAGAACTCGGTCTGTCTTATTATCCCGTAAGGACCGCCGAGCTTTGACAAAAGCTTATAGATATTTACTATCTGCTCGACCGTATACGGCTCGACAGACTGCTGTCCGTCGCGAAGAGACGTGTCGGTTATCCAAATTTCCTCCGGCATACCGATAGGAACCCTGCGGTGGTTGAAGGGTATTTTGGGTACTCCCTCGTAATCGTATATGTCTCGGTAGAGATTCGGCTCCTCGACATCCTGCAAAGAATAATTATAACTCTTCTGCTCCAACAGATTCGTTTTCGGAGATATCTCAAGCACTTGCTGTATAGCCCTCCTTTTGCATTTATGTATACAATTATACCATTGTCCCCATTGAATGTCAACACAAAACGTCAAAGTAAAAAATTAAAAAGCAAAAAAATTCGCAGAGGAATATCAAAATATTCGGGAAATTCGCCATGTGTCGGCGCGATATTATGTCAAATTTATTTTTTAGCACTCTCGCGCTTCGAGTGCTAAATTTACATTTTATCTATTGTTTTGTAACACATTATACGATTTTTAAGCCTATACTGTAATCGAAAACAAGGGGAAACGAAGGTGATTCCGATGGGCTGTCACAAAACAGAAAATTAACTTACGATTTACGATTTCCTACCTGCCCCATCGCCGAAACATACTAAAAAAACGTATAAAAACGTATAAGAACGTATAAGAAAACATAAGGGCAGGCATAATAAATTACAGATTTAAAATTATAATCAGAACCGTGAAACGGAGGTATTTATTATGTTTGAACTTAAACCTTATCGCAGACACACAGATTTGTCCTCTTACAATCCTTTCCGTGAAATGGAAGAATTTGAAAAGAGGTTTTTCTCGGAGCCGTTCGCAAGCTTCTTTAAAAACGGCGACATTGCCGAATTCAAAACAGATATAAAGGACGAAGGAGACTTCTATGTACTTGAAGCGGACCTTCCCGGATTTGACAAAAACGACATCCACCTCGATTTGAGCGACAACACTCTGACTATAAACGCGGAGCGTCATTCGGAGCACGAAGAAAACGACAAAAAGGGCAAATATGTCCACGTCGAGCGCTCCTACGGAAAGTACAGCAGACAGTTTGACGTCTCGTCAATCGACACGGATAAAATAAAAGCGAAATACGAAAACGGTGTCCTGCGTCTTACGATGCCGAAAAAGCAGGAGACGCTGCCCGAATCGCATCGCCTTGAAATCGAATAAAATTAAACCGCATACAGCGTGCCCCGAGGCGCCTTGAACCTCGGGGCACTTTTTTCGGTTTAAATCAAATATAATTCGGCGCCCGTCAATTCGACGCCCGAAGCCTCGCGTCACGGCAGAACATCCGACGCTTCGTTTTCGCTCTTGTCGGCGTCCGACGTCGGTTCGCGCTCTTTTTCTTCATAGCTTTTACTTTCGTAACCGTTATTGCCGTTATAGGCGCTATAGCTCTCACCGCCCGCCGACTTTCCGGGCTTTGCGCCTGAGAATGCCGCCGATATGATAACAGCCGATACAAGCAGTATGACGGCAAATATCCGGCGGAAGTATATAAAAGCCTTTGACGAGTGCAGCCTCTTGCGCCTGAGTCTTTTTCTGAGCCTTTTTCTAATTTCCAAGGCGGTCTTTTCGGGTACAAGATACCTTTTTGAAAGCTCTCTGTCAGACGGCATCGAGGACAGCATCCTTCCCGCATACTCGTCAAAGGCGGCAGTCAGTGCCTCGTCAAACGTGTCGCCCCTTTTGTTGCCGTTCAAAATAATCCCCCCTTTCTCAGTGCTTCGCGGAGATTTCTCTTTGCCCTGTACGCTCTGAACTTTACGACGTTCTGAGGCATATCGAGAAGCTCCGCTATTTCCTTTTCGTTTAATCCGTTCACATATTTCAGGAGACAAACGTCCCTGTATTCATCGCTGAGTGAATCAATAACCTTCAGCACAGCGTCGAGAGTATCACGGCTTATTACGAGGTCGAGGGGGTCGTCGGCGCAAAAATCGCCCGTATAGTCGACATCGGTTTCATACAATGTCTGTTTTTCCTTTGCTCTCAGAAAGTTCTGAGCGCGGTTCCTTGCAATAACGACAAGCAGAACCTTTGTTTTCTTTTCGTTATTCGTGTCGATAATGTCGATGCTGTCGATAACCTTCATCATCGCGTCGTGTACGACGTCCTCAATGTCGTACTCGTCGTCAAGGTATTTACCGACCGTATATGCCATTATCGAATAGTACTTCCGATATATGGCGGACAGCTTTTGTTTGTCCTCCTCGGAATTCAGAGTAGAGAAATATAAGGGAACCATAAGATAACTCCTTCCACCCATCGTCACTCGGTTTTAGGTCAGAAGAGTCAACCTCAAGCTGAAATCAGTGGCGGTGCATCCCATTCGATAACAGGCCTTGCCTGTATCGGTTCAACAAATATTATTTCTGTTCATAATGTGTTAAATATTTTGTACTTATTTTGCACGTATATTATAAATCATTTTATTTTGTTTTTCAAGGATATCATAGTATTTTTACATTTAATTTACATTAAATATATAATGACGACGGGGGATTTCAAGAGTTTTACGCAGAGCGATAAAAATCGGTAAAAACCGAATGTCGCTCTTGTTATATACATTTTTTTATCTTGGATAATAAGATTTTATGCAGTTTATATTCAGTTTATATTCGGTTTATATTCGGTCTCCATACACTTTTCATGCGGTTATGCTGACGTCAATAAAAATGCTTTTGTTGCCGTATTTTCGATTTTTTTTGCGAATTGTTGATTTTGCCGACGAAAAAATGTATACTGTTGATTGAGGGACGAGAGAATGTCGTTTGCGCAATGTTCGCAAAGACCCATCGGGAAGTTTTCGCACGTTGTTCACAATCACCCAACACAAAAGTTTGTGCGAACTTAAAAAAAATTACTAAAGGAGGAACTTTTCGTGAACGTATGGGACAGCTATTCCGAAAGCTTGAACTCTATACACGTATTACAAAAAGATGCGGCAGGCGCAAAACCAAACCCCCGCGCCGAAAAATCCGAGAATTTTTCCTCCACGTCCGCGGCGGACAGCGACCTTCCCCTCTCGCTCTGTCTGAGAGCGTATATTAAAGAATATTTCAAGCGCCCGTTCAAAGAACCGCACGTTTACATGACTTATTTTAAAATCTGCCACAGCGTGAATAAAAGAATTTCAAAATCGGTCTTTCTCGATAAAAAATTTATGCCTCTGAAGGAATGCGCGATAAACTCCTACCTTTTCGACGATATCCCCGCTCTCGCAAAATTCCTCGAGTCTGCCGCCGCCTCGTGCGTCGGCGCAGCATACGTCATCGTGTCCAAAAACTCCCGCCGTTCAAGCTTTGAGCACGAAATGCCGAACGTCGACAATCTGTTCAACGAAGTAAAAAGAGTTGAGCTTTACGACTACATACTTATAAACGGCGACTCGATCCGCCCTCTCATATCGCCATTCAGATAAACGCTCTCCCGCAGGCAGTTTTACGCCGCCGCAAAACCCATTTTATTTTTAAAAAGCCAATTAAAAGTCAATTAAAAGTCAATTAAAAGTCGAAAAGATTGACTTTTTGTCAAAATAAGAATATACTGTATATACTGTAAAAAACGAAAAAGCACAAAACCGCAAAAATAAAAGACATAAAAACAAAGGACATAAAAATGCCGAAGAGATTGATTTCGCTTATCGCAGCGCTCTTTCTTTTTCCGACCTCTCTGTCTTCATGCAATGAAACACCACGTCCCGCCGACAGCGCGCAAAGCACCTCTGATATTTCCGACTCCTCCGACGAAACAACCGAAAACGATTTCTCGGTAGCTCTCGTCACCGAATATTCGAGCGCCGACGACGGGAATTACGGAAATTACAAAAACAAAATGATTAAACGCGGCATTGAATGCTTTTCAAAGGACAGCGGGGCGCAGTTTTCCGAACTTCAAGCAGAAGGCGACAGTGAAAAGGCGCTTGAGGACGTCGTTTTGGATGCCGTTGAGGACGGCGCGGACGTTATCGTCGCGTCCGGTATTTCGTTTGCCGACACATTCGAAAGCCTTTATACTGTTTTCCCGTTTGTGTCATTTGTGCTTGTCGAAAATGATATAGATACAAAAAGCGCGGGACAAAATATCTGCTGCCTTTATTTCAAGGAAGAAGATGCGGGATTTCTCGCGGGATACGCCGCCGTCATAAACGGATACAGGTCGCTCGGCTTTTACGGCGATTTTTACTCGTCGCCGACCGGGCTCTACGGCAGCGGCTTCATACAGGGCGCCGACGCCGCAGCGAGCGAACTGCGGGTTACAGACAGCGTATCCGTGCTGTGCGAATACGGCGAGCCGGGCACAGAGGCAGAGGACATATACGGCGAGGCTCTGTCATGGTATCAAGGCGGCGTCGAGCTTATATTCTCCGCCGGCGCGACGGCGCATATATACGCCGCAAAGGCCGCAGTTGAGGAAGGCGGCGCCTTGATAGCGTGCGATACGGACGTTACAAATGAGTCGGGAGCCTACGCTGCGTGCGCCGTGAAAAGGTACGACAACATCATATACACGTCTCTTTATAAAATCTATGAAAACAACGGAACACTGCCGAAGGACATGGCGGGACGCACCGTAAGAATAGGTCTTGATGGCGACAGCGTGGAGCTTTCCGCCGCAAAAGGCGGCGCTTTCACTCTCGACTCGGAGACGTACCGTAAAGCTATCGAGAAAATCAAGGACGGGAGCATATACATAGACGACGACACATATGAATCCTTCATACCCGACGTCTCTGTCGCGGTAAGATTTAACGAGAGCTGAGTCCGACCTGCGACAGCACGCTCGGCAAAAACGGCGTCGAGTCTTAATCTCGCTCAACGCTTCACAACGCTTCTCAACGCTTCCGTATTCCCTCCCTCGGCGAACGACTTAATCGGCATTATCGGCATTTGTAAAATTCAATAAAGCACGGTGAAAAATATGAAAGACAAAAGCGCAAAAAGCAGTATGAAAGATAAAATGCACACGGGGGAGCTGTACCTGCCCGGGGACGGGGAGATACTGTCCGAGCAGACAAAGTGCCTTGAGCGCCTCTATGATTATAACGCGACTCGCCCGTCCGAATACGAAAAGCGCTGCGCCATGCTGAAGGAAATGTTTGCGGAAATCGGTGAGATGTGCTATATCGAGCCGCCGTTCCACGCAAATTTCGGCGGAAAACACATTCACTTCGGAAACAGCGTATACGCGAATTTTAATCTCACGTGCGTTGACGACACTCACATTTACGTGGGGGACAACACAATGATAGGCCCAAACGTCGTACTTGCGAGCGCGGGGCACCCCGTTTTGCCGTCGCTGCGAAAAAAGGCTTATCAGTTCAACGCGCCTGTCATAATAGGCAAAAACTGCTGGCTCGGAGCGGGAGTTATCGTTTTGCCCGGTATCACGATAGGTGACAACACCGTCGTCGGAGCGGGTAGCGTTGTCACAAAGGACCTTCCGTCGGGGGTTGTCGCCGTCGGAAATCCGTGCAGGGTGCTCCGCGAAATAAACGAGCGCGACAGAGAATACTATTTTAAAGATTGCAAAATTGATTGGAGCGATATCGAATAAAACATATAAAAGCGAATTTTTTTAAAGCCGTCGGCAAATTGTCGACGGCTTTGTAATATGAGAGGCGAAACAAAAATATATGGAAATCACGGCGCATATACATATAATACATATAATTGAACGTAATTAAACGCACATCACGTCCGAAGTCGTTTTCTGCGCTTGCATATATTCAGAACAGCAAAATTATACAAATGCAAAATTTAAAAAATCCCGCAATTTTACAGTTGTACAAAAAATTAAGAATTTTCGGAGCAAAAAATTTTCAAAAACATATAGCAAAATTCGACATTATAATATATAATATATGTTATTGTACGTAATATAGACAAAACGTATCTCATATATAAAATATCCGACACCGCAAAGCGCTGTCTTTTTCACATAACGGAGGCTCATAATGAACACATACCGCGCCGGCATTGACATAGGCTCCACAACTGTCAAGCTGGTACTTATCGACGAGCAAAACAACACAGTATACGACAGCTACAAGCGTCACCGCGCGAATACCCAAAGCGCTCTCGCAAATCTTTTGGCAGATGCCGAAAAAACTGTCGGCGAATGTAACCTCAAGCTGAAAATAACCGGTTCGGGCTCGATAAATCTCGCGAAGGCTCTCGGAGTGGAATTTGTGCAGGAGGTCGTCGCGGTCGCGTCCGCGCTGAAATTCGCGGCGCCGCAGACGGACGTTGCAATCGAGCTCGGCGGCGAGGACGCAAAAATCCTTTACTTTACAAACGGCGTCGAGGAAAGAATGAACGGGGTCTGCGCGGGCGGAACCGGTTCATTTATCGACCAGATGGCGTCTCTGCTCCAGACCGACGCCGCGGGACTCAACGAGGCGGCAAAGGAATACAAGCAGATATACCCCATTGCCGCGCGGTGCGGCGTTTTTGCGAAGACGGACATTCAGCCCCTTATAAACGAGGGCGCGACAAAGTCGGACCTTGCGGCGTCCGTTTTCCAGGCGGTGGTAAATCAGACCATATCGGGGCTTGCCTGCGGCAAGCCGATAAGAGGAAAGGTTGCCTTTCTGGGCGGCCCTCTCCACTTTCTGACGGAGCTGAAAAAGGCTTTTATACGCACCTTGAAGCTCACAGACGAGACCGCAATCGACCCGCAGAACTCCCACCTCTTCGCCGCGCTCGGAGCGGCGCTCGAAAGCGGGAGCGAGGAGCCCGTTTCAATACGAGACCTTATGGAAAAGCTTGAAAAAGGTGTGAGCGCGTCCTTTGAAATGCCGCGTCTCGAACCGCTTTTCAAAAACGACGCCGAATACGAGGAATTTACCGCGCGTCACGAAAAGGCTGTCGTACCGAAAAGAGACATCAAGACCTACACAGGCGACTGCTTTCTCGGCATTGACGCCGGCTCGACGACGACAAAGGTAGCCCTTATCTCCGACAAAGGGGAGCTTTTGTACTCCTACTACACAAACAACCGCGCAAATCCGATACAGAGCGCCGTTGCCGCAATGAGCGAGATACAAAAGATTCTGCCAAGCAAAGCGAGGATTGCAAGGTCGTGCTCCACGGGGTACGGTGAAAAGCTGCTTAAAGAGGCTTTCAATCTCGACGAGGGCGAAGTCGAGACAGTCGCGCACTGCACCGCCGCATCCTTTTTCGACGAAAAAGCCGACTGCGTCCTCGATATCGGCGGTCAGGACATGAAGTGCATAAAGCTGAAGAACGGCATAGTCGACACCATAATGCTGAACGAGGCGTGCTCGTCGGGCTGCGGCTCGTTCATAGAAAATTTCGCAAACTCACTCGGTTACTCCGCAAAGGATTTTGCCGAGCTCGCGCTGCGCGCAAAAGCCCCCGTCGACCTCGGAACGAGATGCACCGTTTTTATGAATTCAAACGTCAAGCAGGCGCAGAAAGAGGGCGCCGACGTCGCGGACATATCGGCGGGTCTTGCGTATTCCGTCATTAAAAACGCTCTGTTCAAGGTCATAAAATTGGCAAGTGCCGAAGACCTTGGGAAACACATTGTCGTGCAGGGCGGTACGTTTTACAACAAGGCCGTACTGCGCGCCGTCGAAAAGACCGCGGGTATAAACGTCACCTGCCCCGATATCGCAGGTCTTATGGGGGCGTTCGGCGCGGCTCTTATAGCAAAAGAGCGCTACGTCGGGCAAGAGACGAGCCTTATGGAGCTCTGCGACATCGAAAAACTGACATACACATCCTCGGGAGTACGCTGCGGCGGCTGCCGCAACAACTGCATGCTGACAGTCAACAAGTTCCCCGGTGGACGAAAATACATAAGCGGCAACAGGTGCGAGAACGGGCTCGGCGCGTCGTCAAAAAAGGCAGACGCAGAAAATATGTTCGAGTACAAAAGAAAGCGAATGTTTGACTACCCGCCGCTGTCCGAGGAGAGCGCTACCCGCGGGACAGTCGGCATACCGAGAGTACTCAACATGTACGAAAACTACCCTTTCTGGGCGACATTTTTCGCGCGCCTCAAGTTCAGAGTCGTACTCTCGCCCTTTTCCGACAGGGAAATATATGAGTCGGGAATGGAGTCAATTCCGTCGGAATCGGAGTGCTATCCCGCAAAGCTCGCGCACGGACACGTCCAGTATCTGATAGACAAAGGTATAAAAACAATTTTTCACCCGTGCGTTTTTTACGAAAGACAGGAGACGAAGAACGCGCAGAACCACTTCAACTGCCCCATCGTCGTCTCATATCCCGAAAACCTCAAGAACAACGTCGACTCTCTCGCCGACGGCGATATAAGATACATAAGACCCTTTATCGCCTTCACGAGTGAAAAGACAGCTGCCGAAAGACTTGTAAAGCTCTGCCGCAAGGAGTGGGACATTCCCGAAAAGGAGGTTCTCTCGGCTGTCCGCGCGGCATGGCGCGAACAACTTTCGGCAAAAGCCGACGTTAAAAAGGCAGGCGCTGAAATGCTCGAAAAAATGAGAGCGAACGGTAAAAAAGGAGTCGTCGTCGCGGGTCGTCCTTACCACATCGACCCCGAAATAAACCACGGGATTCCCGAGCTTATCGCCTCGTTCGGACTGTATGTGTTCACCGAGGACAGCCTTCCCGCCGATTTCACGCCGAAAAGACCGCTGCGCGTTGTCGACCAGTGGGTCTACCATTCAAGGCTCTATACCGCGGCGGAATTCGTCCGCACGTGCCCCGACATCGAGTTTGTACAGCTTACCTCCTTCGGCTGCGGACTTGACGCCGTAACAAGCGACCAGGTGTGCGAGATTCTCGAGAGCGCGGGAAAGCTCTACACTCTCATAAAAATTGACGAAATATCAAACCTCGGGGCGGTGCGCATACGAATCCGCAGTCTCATCGCCGCGATGAAAATGAGAGAGAAAAAGCACAATGCGCCGCGTGACAGCGCGCCGCCGATAAAGTATGAGCGCGCGCGGTTCACGCACAAGATGTATAAGGACAAATACACAATAATCGCGCCGCAGATGAGCCCCATACACTTTAATATACTTGAAGCCGTTTTCCGAAAATATGGATATAATATGGTAATCCTCGACAACGACAACAGGTCAGCGATAGACACGGGACTGAAATATGTAAACAACGACGCGTGCTACCCCTCGATAACAGTCGTCGGACAGGTCATGGAGGCGATAACGTCGGGAAGATACGACACATCGAGGCTCGCCGTCATAATGACGCAGACAGGCGGCTGCTGCCGCGCGAGCAACTACGTCGGATTCATCAGACGCGCGCTCGACAAAGCGGGGCTCTCTCATATACCCGTTATATCCCTGAACGCAAACGGAATGGAAAAGAACGACGGTTTTCGCCTCTCACTGCCGCTTATACGCGACGCGATGCGCGCCGTTGTCTGCGGGGACCTTTTCATGAAGTGCCTGTACAGGGTGCGCCCTTACGAGGTAGAACCGGACAGCGCAAACAGACTGCACAAAAAGCTTGAGGCAGTATGTATCGACTCTCTGACAAATAAAAAAAGCCCCTATAAATATAAGGACGTCTGCCGCATGATAGTTGAAGAGTTCGACTCTTTTCCGACAGACGAGAGCGCAAAGCGCCCGAGAGTCGGGGTCGTCGGGGAGATACTCGTAAAATATATGCCGCTCGCAAACAACAGAATAGTTGAGCTTCTTGAAAAGGAAGGCGCCGAGGCGGTCGTTCCCGACCTCGCGGACTTTCTCGAATACAGCGTGTATAACGGCGAGTACAAAACAAAATTCCTCGGCGCAAAGAAATCTCTCGCGCTTGTCTCAAGAGCTCTCATAAAAATCATCGAGAGAATAAGAAGACCTGCGAAAAACGCGCTGAGGGACAGCGAGCGATTCTCCCCCGCCCCGCCAATCGACAAAATAGCGAAAAATACAAAACCGTTTCTCTCGATTGGCAATCAGTACGGCGAGGGGTGGTTCCTCACCGGCGAGATGATAGAGCTGATAAACGACGGAACGCCGAATATCATATGCGTGCAGCCTTTCGCATGCCTGCCGAATCACGTCGTCGGAAAAGGGGTCATCAAATCGCTCAGAAACGCCTTCCCGACGGCAAACATCGCCGCGGTAGACTACGACCCCGGGGCAAGCGAGGTAAATCAGCTCAACCGCATAAAGCTCATGCTGTCAAACGCAAAAGAAAGACTTGCAAAAGAAAATTCGAAGGAAGCTTCAAAAGAATCTTCGGAAGAATTATTAAACGAAAACATGGGAAAGGAAAATCAAAATGACGCAGGAAACAGAGACGAAACAAAAGATTCAGATAAAGCCGTATGCGCGGCGGGTCAATTACTATGAGACTGACCGCATGGGCATAGTTCACCATACGAACCACTTCCGCTATTTCGAGGAGGCGAGAATGGAGCTTATGAGGAATGCGGGCGCGGACCCAATCGAGCTTGAAAAGCTCGGCATAATAATCCCGAACGTCGACGCATACGCGAAATACATAAGACCAATCCACTGCGGCGAGCTGATAAACGTAAACGTAAAGCCCGCGGAGCTGACGCCGATGAAGATAAAATTTGAATATAAAATCACGCACGACGGCGCGCTCTGCTGCACGGGATACACGACTCATACATTCGTCGGCGAAGATATGAAGCCGCTTGTCCTGAAACGCGCATTTCCCGAAATTGCAAAAAAGCTCGAGGAAATCTTCGAAGCCTGCGTCTGAGCTTTGCGTTTTTCGGTGCAAAAAATGTGACGCGCAACACTTTTTCGGCGCAAAAAATGTGATGCGCAACACTTTTTCGGTGTAAAAAGTGTAAAGCATAATATTTGCTCTATGGGCTCACGTTTCTCAAGAAAAAGTTTCCCGAATACCTCATCCCCCGACGGCATATACTAAAAACGTACACTGTTGACAAGTTGTACAATTTGTGCTATACTGGGGGTACGAGAGGTGATAGATATGTTTGTTATGAGCTCAAGCGATGTACGTAAGGATTGGAGCGGCGTTCTTGATTGCGTCGTTCGCGAAAAACCGGTATTTATTAAGCGCACACGCGACCGCATGGTGCTCTGCTCCACAGAAATGATGGAGCAGATTGTCGGAGAGGTTCCGTTTGCTGCAAAAAGCTTTATCGAAGATGACGGCAGCGTGACCCTGTCACTTGACGCGCTTGATATTGTATCCCACGGCGATACGTTTGAGTCCGCAAAATCCGAGCTTGCAAAAGATATAATAGAATATGCGGAGGAATATTATCGGGAATTTGAGCTTTACAGCCGCGCGCCGAACCGTAAGAATCACATTCCGTATGTCATAAAGGCGCTCATTGCAAAATCTCCAAAGGAATTGGAGGATGCAATCATATGCCGAGATGGAAAGATTTAAAGCGCTATTGCGAGAGAGATAATTGGGAGCTGTACAAAGTAACTGACCACTATTTTTATCGGAAAGTTCTTGACGATGGGACTATTTTGAGAACCAAGGTATCAAAAGGCAGCGGCGAGATACATTATCACTTGTGGCGCGAAATTCTAAATAAGCAGCTGAAAACAACGCAAGAACATTTTAATGAAGTGATATAAAGTAATATAAAGTAATAATAAAGCGATTCAAAAACCAAGTCCCCCGTCCGGTGACGGGGGACTTTTATATATTTATATGTGCGGCGTATTGACAACGTGTGCATAAAATGATACAATATACATACAATAATTGTGGAGGTATTTTTATGGAAAGCACGAATTTAAACATCCGCACAGATAAGGACGTGAAAGCGGCAGCGGAGCAGATTTTTGAGCAGCTCGGATTAAATATGACGACCGCGGTGAACATTTTCCTGCGTCAAACTATACGCGAAAACGGCATACCCTTTGAGTTGAAGCTTGAAAAACCGAATGACGCGACAGTCGCGGCAATCGAGGAAGGACGCCGCATCGCATACGACAAAAACGTAAAAGGATATAACGATATAAATAAACTAAGGGCGGCGCTTGATTCATGAAATACGAAGTGCGCTTTACAGGGCAATTCAAGAGGAGACAGGCGCCATTTCAAAACAGAAAAACAGATTGACATTGATAAAATTTGCGTATTAACATATGTTTAATTACCGCGCAGGTACATATAATAACATTGTAAGCGAAAGCGTACAGTATTAAGCAAGGTTATAAAATTAAGCAAAAAATACTCTTGACAAGATGTCGTTTTTCGTCTATAATCAAATTATATATAGGAGATATTGTTAATTTATTATAGAGCAGAATGAGAAATTAGGAGGTCTATATGGCAACATCAAGTATTTTTGCCAAGGTTGAAATCAAAGACCCCAAGACAGCGGAGCGATTTATAGAAGCGTTAGAAGAATCGGAAAAAGAACAAGCTGACGCGCCGTCCGTACAGGCATACCCTATGTTGAGGGATTTGGATAAGATTCGTAAATTGGTGGCAAAAAGGAAGTCTTCCAAATGAACGAGTATAATACAGTAAACATTCTTGACTTGATAGAAGCAGTCGGAGAGGACGAGGTCAAACGGATTCTCTCCGATTTTTTTTGCGAAAAGAACACAGAAATTGAATCTTTTATAAAAAAGAGCGCCATTGACTTTGCAAAAAGAAAAATCTCTGTCACACATCTTTTGCTTGATGAAAACGGAGAATTAGAAGCTATTTTCACGTTGTCACACAAAGCTATACAAGTTCGAGATGATATTCTTTCATCTGACTTGCGAAAGAAGATTAAGAGATATGCACAAATTGACGAGGATACGAATTGTTATACATTATCAGCTTTTTTAATTGCACAATTCGGTAAAAATTTTGCAAACAATAATAATTCGAAAATTGACGGCAATTTGCTTATGGCAAGTTCATTAAAAGTGCTGCGCACAGTGCAGCATGAGGTCGGCGGAGGCGTTGTCTATCTTGAATGCGAGGACAAGCCAAAGTTGCTCGCATTTTATCAAAATGACATGAACAGATTTAGAATATTCGACGAAAGAATTTCTGAATCAGACGATACAAAATATATTCAATTACTCAGATTGTTTTAATAATGTGCTGTTAACATCGCATGTTCACGTTCTACATACATCGAGAAATTGTAGGTATACCGCTGACCGATGTGCGGATATATAAGTGGTCGGGTTGAAAGCTTGTCCCCCGTCAGATGACGGGGGACTTGGTCGTTTAAAATATAATACTGAGGATTTGTTGACAAAAATAGTCGAATATTGTATAATAAGCCTGTGGAAATCCACCGTCGATGCCGTGTCCTGCCCTATGGCGCTCATGGCTCGGCGGCAACGGTAAGACGGTTGCCGTCATCCCGCGAGAGCGGAATGGAGGCGAATGTATAGCCCTCGCGGGAAATTATTTCTCGAAGGGAGGCGATACATATTACTTTCTCGATTTTATCGATTGTTGGCAGCATTTGCAGCATTGTCGGACTTGCTTTTGCAATCTACGTGCATGTAAAGACCAATATCAATAAAAGGAAGTGAGCCGTCTGCTGCAACCAGACGGCTCACTGAGTTTGGGGGTTAGCCCCCGGCTTTAAGTGTTCGTATCAGATTGTGGCAACCGTCGGGATTTCCACATTCTTATAAGGAGTAATCCTCCTTACGTCTTTATGATAGCACAAAAATATTATAATGTCAATCCCATTTTGAGCATTGAAAAGAAAAAAGTTTAAGTTTAAATTCGGTTTGCATTTTTACATTGCGGGGGGACTTATAAGGCGAGGAAAATCGGCTCCGGGAAGCCTGATTTTGAAAGTCAGATTTGTAAAGTCGTATTTGAAAAAATAAAAGAAGCGAAACAAAAACATCCGCCGAGGCGGCTGCTTCAGACTGAAGACAAAGTTCTGAAAAGGGCTTTGTTTTTTTGTCAAAGTATGGTATAATAGAAGAGGTAAAAGGGGTG
>CANRNZ010000039.1 GCA_947632135.1 uncultured Clostridia bacterium | reverse complement strand
CGCCTGCATGTCTATGTAGCCGCAGGATACAGTAACCCGTCCGTCCAACAATACATATTCGATAAGGATAGCGGCGCGCAGGCAGTCTATGAGATCAGCGGTACGACGCTGAATAACTATTTGAAGCTTGTTTCCTACGGTTGACCTATAAAGAAGTACACAGCAGTACACAAAACAGCTATTTTTTCGGCGGACGTCTGTTCAAGCTACCGAAGCTGAAGCTACTCATCGACACGCCGGGAGAACCCCGGTAAAGCAAGCCGGAAAAGAGCCTGTATCCACCCTGCGGGGCGAGAACGAGGACTATCAAGATAGGGCATGACAAGCAGCTTTCAAGCTGTGAAGTCATGCCCTTTTCTTATGCATCCTTCCCGTTTGAAAGCGGAAAGGACTTTTTTATGTCCCGAAATGCGTGGCTCCCATATATAGTCGAGTATCCGTGAACTCCGAATTTGAATCCAACCCAAAAATTCAAATTCAAAGGAGTTTACGAAAATGGCAATTTACTACATCAAAATCGAAAGCGAAAAAGGAGCATTTCTGTCCGAGGACGGAAACGGAATTTTATGCGGCGGTGCGGCGTATATGCAGCACTCAAAATACTATCTCTCCTGTAATGTCATCTAATAATAAGTAGACACACATCAGTCGCTTTTTGTCAATAACTGCAATTGTTTTCGGTGTGAATTCGACCGCATTGCCTTTGGAATCAGGGTCGCCAAAGCACAAAACTCGCCCTTGGGCATCCCAAAAAGCTTTGCTTGCAAAAGGGAAATAGTAGCATCCGCCTCCCGGATATAACGGCTCTTCTTTTGTAAAGTATAAATCTTTAGATTCATATTCCGGTAGCTTCAAGGTAGTGTAAGTCACCTCAAGTTTTCCTAAAAAACTCTGTATATGTGTACATAGTCCGGTAAGGCTATCTACAATTAACTCAAATCGCCAATTACCGCCCAAAAGTACACTATAGTCTCCGCGCAGGCCATTGTATAATAGCGATGTATCTTCGGTAATATAAAAATGATAATCGGAAGTTTTATACTGACAATACTTTGAATCACCTATTATAAAATTCATTTCGCTTTTTCCTACATTGCATGTACCGCGACACCGCATGTTAGAACAGACACTCCGACAGCTATTGCAGCAATGCCGATTGCTATCCAACCGCTACCCTTAAAGAAATTGCCCCAATCCCAAGTCCCATCCGAATCATATCCGGTTATGAGATTATTTCCGCGGTAGGCAAACATATTAGTTTCCAATACGCATTGCCCTGTAGAAACATAACTATACGCACCAATCCACCGACCGATCTGAGGGGCCGTAATAACGGTTTTTCAGATGGCAGAACACGTCTCGGCGGGACTTTGCTATGTACCCGGAGGGGTTGTCCCCCTCCGGGATTTTGCTTTTCGGGTGGGTTACTTGCTGAAAAAAGGCTATGTACCGACAAGCTCCGCCGCTTGTTTCAAAGGGTAAAGTTTGAATAATCCAAGCCCTTAAAAGTTTCAGGAATATTCCTGACAAGTGCCGTGGGAGCCGGGCGGCGATGCCTTGCCGGTATAATTCATGATTTTAGTTTTTGTATCACTTCTTCTTTATGCAGGGTCAAAGAATAAATTTTTCCCAGATTGTCAAGAATAAACGTTTTACCATGATGCACAGGAGGGAGAATCTCTTTCTCAAACGCCCTATCAAAATATGGCCGCAATTCTTCTTTTGTATATTCCTCATATTCGATTTGAGCAGTCATAAATTGCCTTCCTTGAAAAGTTTGCTTTTTAGACATTACAGCAATCCTTCCTTGGATATCGCTTTCATAGTGGGTCGGATAATCTGTAATATTTTCAAACTCTCCAATGAAATAGTAATAATTAACGTAGTAAACATCACCATAATTGGACTTTTGCAAATCAATCCCACACAAAAGATCATGTCCGGTCAAATAGAACACATTTTTATATTTTTTAAATCCTCGTGTGTTAAATTCTTTTTTGCAAAACTCCTTAAATTGTTTTTTATCCATATACTAAAGTTTTATCTCTCCCATTTGTCATCTTTGCCGCTCGTTTCGTTATTATTCCTCAAAAAACTTCTCGAGAAGCAGACATAAGATGAATGAAATTGCTACACTAATAGTTGCCACTAATGAAAACTGTTCGAGGGTCCATGGAATATGTAGCTTTGAAAGCAAATTTTCAAAGGTAGGTGGGTTTAGTATTTCAGCTGAAAATGCGAACACCCCCACAAGCATTGTCCAAGCATATGATATATTGCTCACTATAGATAAAGCTTTTTTAATATAATTTCTCATTTTAATGTGTTAATGTGAGCTTCCTTTCTGCCGATCGTTTCATTATTATTCCTCAAAGAACTTCTCGCAAAGCAGATATAAGATGATTAAAATTGCTAAACTAATATATGCTACTGATGCGAACTGATTGTAGGTCAATGGAATAGGCAACTTTGAAAGCAAATTTTCAAAGGTAGGTGGGTTTAGTATTTCATCTAAAAATGCGAGCACCAATAAAAGCATTGTCCAAACAAATGATATATTTCTTACTATAAATAAAGCTTTTTTAATATAATTTCTCATTTTAATGTGTTAATGTGAGCTTCCTTTCTGCCGCCCGTTTCATTATTATTCCTCAAAGAACTTCTCGCAAAGCAGATATAAGATGATTGAAATTGCTAAACTAATATATGGCTATGATTATTGATTTTAACCATTCAACGCCATTTTTTCTATTATATCTATCGGAATCTCAATACCAACAGCATAGCAAAAAGCTACAATTTGACCAATATGCATCATCTCGTGACTTATCAATGCACAAATATGTCGATGAATATTGTATAATTCTCCGAACCATTCTATTTGTTCTTCTCCTGTAAGACTCTGCAAAAGATTTTCAAGCCGACCGTCAGTTTTTTCCATTCCGTGTAACAATTCAACCGCACAAAGCGGGGGATTATTTCTTTCTGTAAACTCCATTCTTTTTGTAACAATAGCCTCAACATAGTCTTGCTGAATTTCGTAAACTTCATTTAATTGCAGGATTATTGTATTCAAATTATTCCTTGGCAATTTTCTGCATAAGTCCTCATCACAAACTTTTGTCAAAAAGCTTTTAGTAATGCTGCGAGTATAATTCCATTCTTCCCATAGCGCATTTATTGAATCAATCATTGTTTCCTCCTCATTTTTTTCATTTTTGTTTTTCGTTTTGAATTAAAAATGTTTACTTGAACTACAATAAACTTTATATATCCCTATAACATCCTTTATAAACCCGCGTTTTGTGACGATTAGACTATAATCAGATTATAACCGAACCGAGAGCTATAGTCAATATGACGGGCGCATTCGTCGATATTTCATGCCTGTTCGTCGACAAAATCACTCGGTCTGTTATTATTTATTATAATATAAAATAAATTGTGAATCAATAGTTTGGAATAAATGACGATTTTTAGGGATAAATGACTATTCACTTTTCCCGCGTTTTCTTTTCTAAATCAACTTTCCACCTCTTCACTCTTCACTCTTCACTATTACTTCTTACCTACCAAAAAACGGTAAGTCACAAATGCTAACGCCACATAAGGAAGAAATTTGAAAGTAATAATAAAACATTAACTTTATGGGTGCTGCAAAGGCAAATAGAGCGTGGAAAGCATTTCCGCTATCCATGCTCTATTCCTTTATAATAAAATCATACTCGCAAGAGGTTTGATTCAAAGAAAGCTTTTTATAAATCTTATCACACTTATCTTAATGTTTGTTCTATTATTTGTTATAATATTACGAAACGGTACGCTGTATAAATCAAAAGGCTGCCTGTGTTATGCATACAGCAAATTAAAATATTTTTCTTTTAAGTCCGAACCAACATCAAAAATTACGACTATACAGGTGAACGTTCAAAAGCATTCCGGAAAGCAGGAAAATTTATGACAAACGATGAAATAATTCAATATTATGATTATCTGATGCGGCTTGCAACATCCAAATGCAACTCGCAAACTGATGCGGAGGACCTTGTGAGCGACACGATGCTTGCGGCTTTTGCCTATATACACAGAGGTGGGTCAATAGAATATCCCAAAACTTGGCTTACCAATACGCTTTACCACAAGTACAACGATAACCTTCGAAAAAAATACCGTGCGCCCGTTATCGTGTGCTTGGATGAAGGTATTGATATTTCTGATGAAGAGGACGAGGAGTATTTAAACTCGAAGGAAGCTGCAAGAGTGCGTAAAGAGTTAAATCACCTAAGCTTTATCACACGCGAGGTTCTGATTCGCTTTTATTTTGGAAATCAAAGTGTTGCGGATATTGCCGGGGGGCTTGACATTCCAGAAGGTACGGTAAAAAGCCGTTTGTCTGCAGGTCGAGGTCAGATGAAGAAAGGACTTGA
Organism: uncultured Clostridia bacterium; assembly: GCA_947632135.1. Classification (GTDB taxonomy): domain Bacteria; phylum Bacillota; class Clostridia; order Oscillospirales; family CAG-272; genus RUG14199. Next base: position 11,140 of record CANRNZ010000039.1, on the reverse strand, counting down.
AACTATGGAAACAAGAGAAAACTATTTACCCGGACAAATGTATTTGTCATTTGGCGGTTCGGAAGGCTTAAACGGTGAGCCGATGTCCCTTGTTGAAGGTGATCTGATTGCGCAGAATCTTTTAATCCTTGCTTATGAAAAGCCACTGTCTATCAGCGAACTTTCTAAAGCAATCGGTATTCCTGCTGCATACATTGAGCCGATTGTTAAAAAGCTTGTAGACGGTGAGTTGATGGTACAGATGGATAGCGGCAAGGTATATACGGATTTTATTATTACAAAGCCGCAAAACACTCTTGAATACTTCAAACCTCAGCTTGACTTCGCGCACAAGCATTTTGATACGATATGGAGCATTCTCCGAGAAATGTCAGATCATATTTCTGAAATGACTTTTGAGCATAAAATGGGGAGCGAGGAAAGAACGAAGCTTGATCGATATGCTGTTTTGAAGGCTTTGCAGGATTTTCAGCATTATGGTACCGATAAGATCGAAGTACTAAAATTTCCAAAACGCAAGGACGGTGGGTGGTGGTTCGCGCAGGCAATAGCCTTTGATGCCGGATATAATATGAAAGAGTATAACGAAGCATCAGAATATGCGATACACGGCGGTCATCGAACTACGGAAGCATTCGTAGAGGGAGGAACAAGACGAGTTCGTCTTTACGAGTTTGATACAACGCTGTGGGATAGTCCTCACAGATATGGTTTTGCTTACGAGCTTTATTTCAAGCATATTATTCCGTTGCTTTGGTGTATTTACGCTGATATTCCAATTGAAGAACAATTGGGGACAGAAATCCCTGACGCACTTGTTTCCCATATGCCGACACTTGAAAGTCTTGGGATGATTGGTAATACACAAAACAGATTGAGTGTGAAGATCCCCGTATTGAAAAAAGCGGAATATGATGAAATGTGCATTATTATTAAAAGTGCAACAGAGAAAATTAAATCCGAAATCGGAGAAGAATTTACAAGCTTTATCGCTTCAATGAAGACGCCTCTCCCAAGACATTTGACCTCTGTACCTGAACTTTACAGGTACCACGAAGCTACAACATATTTTGTTATGGCTATTGTTCGTGAAGCATACAATAAAGGTCTACATCTGAAAGACGTTGATTACTGTTGTCCTCCCATAGTATTGGTGTATGATTGTGTAGACTAATATTTCGTACCACAAGAATGGTTTTTGCTTATTCTTGTGATGCGTATTTGCTTGTTAATGATAGAATTTTTGCCCTTTAATAAAATTGTGCTTTTTCGTATAAAAATCCCTTGACAAATATCGCCTCAAAAGACCTGTCTTATACGGTAACAAGCAGGGAAACTGTACGGACAGTTTCCAAAGATAATAAGAAGGTGTATCACTCTTTCAGTGCTACACCTTTTTGCTGATGAAAAACTTCCTTATCAGGCGTTCTCCAAGGACTTGCCGTTTTTTGAAAAGGGTGAGCAAAATGGACACCTTTGGTGTGCGTGTGAACTCTCGCAAACGCAGATGATGTACCGTCTGCGGCGAATATGATATGATGCTGCGCCTTACGGCGCAATGATGTACCGCCTGCGGCGGTATGATGCTTGCTCACTTCGTGAGCAATGATGTGATGTTTGCCCTCACGTCCCCGAAGGGGACACATCACTTGCCGAAGGCAACATCATGGGCAAAGCCCGCATCATTTGGCCGATAGGGCAAACATCACTTAAAAAGGCGTTTGCCACCGCAAACGCCTTTTTCTTGGAGCTGGTAGTCGGACTTGAACCGACGACCTGTTGATTACGAATCAACTGCTCTGCCAACTGAGCCATACCAGCATATGAATATTTAATTTTTTCGGTCGATTCGGTCGATTTAACCGTTTCAGCCGATTTAACAGATTTAACGGATTTAAAAGATTTAACCGATACCGATTGGTGCGGGCAGTCTTATATTTTGCGGACTGCCAAAGTATTATAACAATAAAACGAATCAAAGTCAAGAGAAAATATCAAAAAAGTATATTTTAAGGCGTAAAAGTGGAATCGTGTATTACCGAAGGATTCGGTATCAAAGCTTAAAGTGAAATATGCGGCGGTATTCGGCGCGAAATTTGCAATCTGAGCATAAAAGCGAAAAAAATGTTTTGCGCGGTAAAGCGGGGAAAAGCAAAGGAGCGAAAAATTTCGCTCCCGTGCCGCCGACTTGCATAATTATTTGCTTTTTTATTTGCTTGATATTTGCTTGATTATAATAATTTCCGATATTTATGACGCGTCGCCTTGAGCGTACACCCATGCGAAGCCGTAATCGTCCTTTATCGGAATATCCTCGGGCAGATAGAAAGCGTCCCAGATATTGACCGCGTTTTCCTCGAGATTGCTTATCTTCATTGAGGGAGAATATTCTCCTCTGAAGCAGGATATGTGAACGTGCGCGCCGTCTGCGTATCCCGCGGTTCCCATTTCGTAAAAGTACTGCCCCTGCAAAAGAATCTCTCCGATATAAATGTCGCTTATATCGTCGTCGTGCATGTACAGGACTGTCATATAGTCATATGAGCCGTCGGCGTACAGTACCTTTGAGAGGCTCTGCACCCAAACGACGTTCCCGCTCGCCTCGTTTATCGCCGTTACCTTGCACGAGAAGGGGGCAAAAAACGAGCTGCCGGGGGTTACTTGAACGTCAGTTGCGTTCTGCGTTCCGTGTGAATATTCTTCAAACGGCGCCTGAGTGACGAGAAGCATGTCGCCGGGGTACATCGCCCTTTCGACTCCCGCGCCGTCCGTGCTGCCCCATATATTGAATATCCATCTTGCGGCGGGGGCGCTTTCGATGCCGCTCAAAAAAACAGTCGAGCCGTTTACGGCGTCGGCGTCAAACGCGAGACACTTCGTCTCGTCGTTTGCGGGGACTATGTATTTTGCCTCGCCGTCCGACGCGTCTTTAATGTAAAACGACAATACCTTGTCCGAGCCGAGGCTGTACAGACCGACGTTGTCCGTTTCGGCGTCGTATCCCACCGCGCGGTCATATCCCCCGCGGCTGCATGCGGCAAATATTGTATATGTGCCGTCGTCGTTCATTACCAAACGAAATCTCTGGGTAACGTCGTCCGTTTTCTCCCAAACAGTTATGCTTATTCCCTCATAATCGCTGTCGGCGCCGTCCGAGCTTACGTTGAAGCAAAGATCTGTGCCGTCGGCTCCGATAGTATAGTATCCGTCGTTTACTGTGCGATATCTTGCTCCATTAGCAAAGTAGGTGAGCGAGTCAGGTGCCGTTCCGTTTTCTACCAGCGCGTTTGCCGTTTGCAGCGCGTCTCGTCTGCTTTCTCCGTAAACCGCTCCCGCAGGAACGGCTCCCGAATCCTTATACTCGTCTGTCTCGGCGTCGAGAGCGGACGAATGGAAGGAGAACATGGCGGCAGCGCATAAGGTGAGAAGAAACAGCATGATTGTCTTCTTCACGAATATGCCTCCAAAAGTCACGGTGAGGAAAGCCCGTAAATTACCGAAAATGGCAGGCGGGACGCGGCGCGCCCTGTCCCCTCACCTAAATATCCAACTGACAGTATACCACATATTTATTAAAATTTCAATATCTGATTTGTAAGTTATCGAACAAATACACAAAAAAATACGAAAAAACGAATAAAAATGGGCAAAATCAGGTAAAAACGGAGAAAATATTCTAAAAATATTCGAAATAATATTCGGGTTAAGCGGGAAAATCTAAAATCAATCTTCGATAGCGGCTTTTTTTCCGAAAATAGCGCGCAGTCGGGCGCTGTCAAACTTAGCTCTTCTGTCAAACGTAAAAAGTCCGTTCATTTCCTGCATTACGTCGGTAAGCTGAGTGTAGCAGAAGCCGCATATTTTAGAGTTTGAGAGAAGCGCGTCGACAAGCCCTTCGAGACGGTTGTAAAATTCTTCTCTCGTCCGAGGTTTCTCGCCGTATCCCCACGCCGACGCGAGGTCCCTCCCGTCTTTTTCGTTTTCACTTTCGCCGTCTTTTATATCGTTTATATCAAAAAACGTACCGCCGAACTCGGACACGAAGTACGGCGCTCTCCTGTCGCGGGTCTCCTTGTCGGGGAAGTTTATAAACGCCTCGCCGACGCCGCTTTCAAGAGGCTCATAGTGGCTTTTGAACTCGGCGGGGTTTTGCTCGTAGTCGTGTACGTCGTAGATATCGTGCAGCGGGGAGTGCATGTATCCGCTGACGTCGATTACGGGACGGCTGAAGTCGAGAGATTTTGTAAGGCGGTAGAGGTTCGAGGTGAACTCATCCGAATTGCACCATGTTTCGTTGAGCGGGCACCAGCCGATGACGGCGGGGCTTGAGAAGTCCCTTTCGACCGCCTCTCGCCAAGAGGGCGCAATAGCGTCAAAGGCGCCCGTCATTGCGACGTCGAGCCCCCAGTTCGGATACTCGCCCCATAGGAGATAGCCCATTTTGTCCGCGTGGAAGATATATCCCGGCTCAAAAACCTTCATATGCATTCTTGCGCCGTTAAAGCCCTGAGCCATTGAAAGCGAGATGTCGCGGACAAAGTCCGACTCCGACTCCGCCGTGTAAATGCCCTTTTCATAGTACCCCTGGTCGAGGACAAGGCGCTGGAAAACGCTTTTTCCGTTCAGAAGAAATTTATTGCCGCATACGCAGACAGACCTCATGCCGAAATATGTCGAGACGGCGTCGCGCCCCGCCGTCAACGTCATGTCGTAAAGATTTCCTTTTCCGATATCCCAAAGCTTCGGGGAGGGAATATCTACCGAAAACACTGCGTGCTTTCCCGAAATTTTCACAGTCTTTCGGCATACGGCCTCTCCCTCGAAGGAGACTTCGGCGCATATCTCGGAAAGGTTTTCGTACCCGTCGAAAATCACCGTGACGTCGGCTTTTTCGTTGTATATGTCGGGTATAATCTTAACGTCCTTTATAAATGTGGCGGGGACATATTCGAGCCAGACAGTCTGCCATATTCCAGTGCATCTTGTGTAAAAACAGCCTTGATTTGCGTATGTGGGGGACTGCTTTCCCGAGGGCTGGAGAGGGTTTCTCACATCGCTTTCCGCGTGGACTGTCAGAATATTTTCCCCGATTTTTACATACTCCGTAACGTCGAGGGTAAACGGCGTGTAGCCGCCTCGGTGCTCTCCGAGCCTTTTGCCGTTCAGCCAGACCTCGGCGCGGTTGTTTACCGCTCCGAAATGGAGAAGAAGGCGCTCGTTTTCTCTTTCAATCGGAGATGAGATGTCAAAGGCGCGCCTGTACCATATCGATTCGAGAAAGTCTGTGTATCCGATTCCCGAAAGCTCGGATTCGGGCACAAAGGGCACCGTTATCTCGTTTGAAAAACGCTCTTTTTCAAAAAAGCGTCTTTCCTTTCCGCTCTTTCCGAAATCAAACTCAAACTCCCATTTTCCGTTTAAATTGACCCATGGATGTCCGAGTCTTTTCAAACGGGGTCTCGGATATTCCGCGCGCGGAACGGCGCTCATTTTATCTGTCGGCTTTATCGAATCCATTTTAAAATACCTCTTAAATAAAATTTTCCGAATATACGAAAAATATAAGTAAAATATACGTAAAATATAGCATAAAAGCATCTCGATGTCAAATAAATTCGGGTTTTTTTGTTCTGTGATTGAAATTGTATGTCCGACATGGTATACTTATATTCGAGAAATGAAACGGGGAATTTTTTATGAGCGATGAGATAAACAATTCGAAAATAGATTCGAAAAAAATTTCGGATGCCGAGAGCAGAATAAACTATTTGAGAAAAGAAATACGGCGCCATTCAAAGCTGTACTATGAAAACGACGCGCCCGAGATAACCGACTACGAGTACGACATGATGTTCGAGGAGCTGAAAAGCCTTGAGGCGGCGCACCCCGAGCTTGACGACGACGCCTCTCCGACACACCGCGTCGGGGGAGCCGCCTCGGAAAAGTTTTCACCGGTCGCGCATAAGGTAAAGATGGGCAGTCTCACCGACGTTTTTTCATACGACGAGGTGAGAGCGTTTGTCGTGAAATGTATAGAAAAGCTTTGCGTCGAGGGAGAGCGGGAGATAAAATTTACAGTAGAGCCGAAAATCGACGGGCTCTCGGCGTCGCTGATATACGAAAACGGATTGCTTAAAACAGGCGCGACGCGCGGCGACGGACTTATCGGAGAGGACGTCACCGACAATATGAAAACTTTAAAGAGCCTCCCGACAAGAATCGAGGACACGGGCGGGGAGCTTTGCGTGAGAGGGGAGGTATACATGCCCCGAAGCGTTTTTGAAGCTCTCAACGCCGAAAAGGAGGAAAACGGAGAAAAGCCGTGGGCAAATCCGAGGAACGCCGCCGCGGGCTCTCTGAGACAGCTTGACAGCGCGGTTACGGCAAAGAGGAGACTCGATATTTTCGTTTTCAATCTCCAATACGGCCCGCTCTATGGCGACGGAAGGCTCCCCGAGAGCCATTCGGAGACGGTGCGCCGCATATCGGAGCTCGGGTTTCCCGTCATTGATATATTAAAGGTAACGGGCGACCCCGACGTTATAATTTCCGAAATCGAGCGGCTCGGACGGGCCCGGGACACTCTTGAATACGACATTGACGGCGCGGTGATAAAGGTCGACTCATTGAGACAGCGCGAGCTTCTCGGAGAAAACACGAGCACGCCGAAATGGGCTGTGGCGTATAAATTCCCGCCCGAGCAGAAAAAGACAAAGCTTGTCGGCATATCCCTGAACGTCGGAAGGACCGGCGTCGTCACCCCGACGGCGGAGCTCGTCCCCGTCAGAATAGCGGGAACGACTGTTCAAAGAGCGACTCTTCATAACATTGACATAATAAGAGAGCGGGATATCAGAATAGGCGACAGCGTAATACTTCAGAAGGCGGGGGATATAATCCCCGAAATCGTCGCGAGCGTTAAAGAGGACAGAGACGGAACTCAGATTCCTTATAAATTCCCCGAAAAGTGCCCGGCGTGCGGCGGAGAGCTTGTTTTCGACGATTCGTACGACGCTCTTGAGAGCGGAGCCGCAAGGTGCATAAACGCCGCGTGTCCCGCGCAGCTTGAGCGGCGGCTGATACACTTCGCATCCAAGGGGGCAATGGACATCGACGGAATGGGTCCGAGAGTTGTAAATCTCCTTCTTGAAAACGGTCATATAGAAAGCGCCGCGGATATATATTATCTGAAAAAAGAAGAAATCGCCTCTCTTCCGAGAATGGGTGAGCTGTCGGCGTCGAATCTCATATCGGCGATTGAAAAATCAAAGGAGAGGGGACCGACAAGGCTCCTTTGCGCGCTCGGCATAAGGCACACGGGCGAGAGCGCGTCGGAGGCCGTAATTTCGAAATTCAAAAGTATCGACGCGCTGTTTGACGCCACGGAGGAGGAGCTCTCCGAGGTCGACGACATAGGCGGCGTTACGGCGCACGCGATAGTCGAGTTTTTCTCGCTGCCCGAGACAAGGCTGGTTTTTGAAAAGCTGAAAAGCGCCGGGGTCGTGACCGCCGAAAAAGAAAACGGCGAAAACGGCGAAAAGAACGCAAACGGAGCGTCCGACAGCTTTTCGGGGCTCACCTTTGTCCTTACGGGAAAGCTGCCCGAGATGACGCGCGACGAGGCGGCGGCGCTTATAAAATCGAAGGGCGGGAAGGTCTCGTCGTCGGTGTCGAAAAAGACTTCTTACGTCGTCGCGGGGGAGGATGCTGGCTCAAAGCTTACAAAAGCCTTTGAGCTTGACGTCCCAATCATCGACGAGGAGACGCTAAAAAGAATGGCCGAGGGCTGATTCTACGGGGAAAACGGGTTTTCTGCAAATGTATAAAACGGTATGCCGAACTGCTGTTTTATACATATGACTAAAATACGTGAAAATCCGTTTTTAATACTGCATTTAATGCCGCGCGGGTGGTTTGCGCCGTCCGTATGCAGCGCCAAACACTGCAAACGATTTGAAAGGAGCCGTATTTTGCGGTTTTCGGGGTTATAATTCAAAATGAAGCTTGATAAATTTAAAGTCGGGGAGAGATGCCGCGTGACTGAGGTCGGCGGCGAGGGAGAGCTGAGAATAAGACTTCTTGACATGGGGATAATACCCGGAACAGAGATAGAGATTGTAAAGTACGCTCCGATGGGCGACCCCGTACAGCTCAGTCTCAGAGGGTATGAGCTGACGCTGAGGCGCTCCGACATTTCAATAATAGAGGCTGACAAAATATAAATTAAATTATAAAACGGTAAAATTATTTTTATTTAAATTTTTAACGGAGTGATTTCGGTGAAGATTGCGCTTATAGGAAATCAAAACTGCGGAAAAACAACTCTTTTCAACAGGCTGACAGGCGAGAACGCTCACGTCGGAAACTTTCCCGGCGTGACGGTCGAGGGAAAGAGCGGTATTGTAAAAGGGCATAAGGATATAATCATAGTCGACCTTCCGGGAATCTATTCTCTGCGTCCTTACAGCTCCGAGGAGATAGTCAGCAGGGATTTTATCGTAAACGAAAAGCCCGACGTGCTCCTAAATATTGTCGACGCGACGAACCTTGAGAGAAATCTGTACCTCACCGTACAGCTTATAGAAATGAGAGTCCCGATGGTTCTCGCGCTGAATATGATGGACGAGGTGCGGGCAGGCGGCGGAGTTATCGACGTCGGGGAGCTCTCGCGAGGGCTCGGGATACCTGTCGTTCCGATAAGCGCCGCAAAAAACGAGGGAATGCAGGAGCTTTTCACCGAAGTCGCCGACGCGGCGAGCCTTAAAAAAGTCCCCCTTGTAAAGGACATGTGCCACAGGGGACCGGTACACCGCTGTATACACTCGCTCTCTCACATGGTCGAGGACCACGCAGAGCGCGTCGGGATATCTCCGCGCTTTGCCGCGATGAAGCTTATAGAGGGCGACAGCGAATTTGTCGGGCGGCTCGGGCTGTCTCAGAACGAGCTCGAGAGCGCGGAGCACCTCGTGACCGAAATGGAGACCGAGGGCAGACTCGACAGAAACGCCGCTCTTGCCAAAATGAGATACGACTTTATAGAGGAGGTAATGCGTACCGCCGTCAAAAAGTCGGGCGATTCGCCGGAGAAGAAGAGAAGCGAGAAAATAGACAGAGTTCTGACCCACCGCTTTTTCGCGATACCGATATTTCTGCTTATAATGCTCGGCGTCTTTTACCTGACGTTCAATGTCATCGGCTCATTTCTCTCTGATTTGCTCGCGCTCGGAGTCGACAGGGTCATCGAATTTGTCGATAAGACGCTCACGGGGTGGGACATCAACCCCGCCGTGCGCTCTCTTGTGGTGGACGGCGCGCTTTCGGGAATCGGAAGTGTTCTCAGCTTTCTTCCGATAATCGTCGTTTTGTTCTTCTTTCTCTCCCTGCTTGAGGATACGGGATACATGGCAAGGGTCTCCTTTGTTATGGACAAGGCGCTTCGCGCACTCGGTCTTTCGGGGAGGAGCTTTGTTCCGATGATAATAGGCTTCGGGTGTACAGTTCCCGCCGTCATGGCGACGAGAACTCTCCCGTCCGACAGGGACAGAAAAATGACGATGCTGCTGCTGCCTTTTATGAGCTGCAGCGCGAAGATACCGATATACGCCGTGTTTTCAGCCGCATTTTTCCCGCATCGCGGCGCGCTTGTAATGTTCTCAATGTACATAATCGGCATGGCTGTCGGTGTGCTCGCGGCGCTTGTTATGAACAAGGTGGCGTTTAAGGGTACGTCCGCTCCGTTTGTCATGGAGCTGCCGAACTACAGGTTCCCGACTCCGAAAACGACATTCAGAATGATGTGGGACAAGGCAAAGGGGTTTATAGAGAAAGCGTTTACAGTCATATTCGCGGCAAGCATTATAATATGGTTTTTGACAAGCTTTGATTCAAGGCTTAACTATACCGCAGACAACAGCGTCAGCATTCTCGCCATGGCGGCAAGAAAGATTTCTCCGATATTTGCCCCGCTCGGATTCGGCGATTTCAGAGCGGTCATAGCTCTTATTTCGGGATTTTCCGCAAAGGAGGCGGTGGTAAGCACCCTCGGAGTTCTTCTCGGCGCGTCGTCGTCGGAGCTGCCGCTCGCCCTTAGCGGTATATTCACACCTCTTTCGGCGTTCAGCTTTCTCATATTCAATCTTCTCTATACGCCATGCGTTGCCGCTATCGCGTCATACAGAAAGGAAATGTCGACTGTCGGCTCCTTCGGGGTGATATTTATGCAGTGCGTTGTCGCGTGGATAGCGTCCTTTGCGGTATTCAACCTCGGAGGCTTGATTTTGACTCTGTTTTAAAGGCTCTGTATAAATTTTTTTGATATTTTCATGTAATATTTTACCTAAAATAGTAAAACGGCTTGATATCTGCGCTTAGCGGACGTCAAGCCGTTTAATTTAATTTAATCGTAAATCACCGTACGGTTGTTTATAATGTTTGTTAATATTTATAATTTTTTATAATTTCGGTTATTTCGTCGGGCACGGCGGAGGATATGTCCATAGAATAGTCGATAAGTCCTCTCACGTATGACGAGCTTATGTGCTCATACGCGGGGTCGGGGAAGAGAAGGACGGTATCGATCGACGGGCACAGTACCTTTGTCTGAAGGGCGAGCAGTTTTTCATATTCAAAATCGGCGCTGTTTCGCACGCCCTTTATTATGTGCGAGGAGCCGACGCTCTCACAATATTTGAAAAGGGGGCCGTGCCATATTTTGCAGACGACTTTTTTGTCGTCGACGTTACTAAGATTAGAGGGAGTGGCGTTAAAGCGCTCGGTCGAGAGGCGCAGCATTTCGAGGCGGCGCTCCGCGTCGAAGAGACAATTTTTCCCGTTCATGCTGTCGCCGATGAGCACGTGAACGCTGTCAAAAATGTCGGCTGCTTTTTCGATAATATTTATATGTCCGAGGGTCACGGGGTCAAAGCAGCCCGCGAAAACGCCTATTTTTTTCATTTTGATTACAGTACCTTTCTTTTTTGCTTATTTTAGTGTTCGCACAGACCCAACACAAAAGTTTTCGCGCGCCTTTTTCAAAAGGCGCCGGGGTTCGGGGCGGCGCCCCGATGATTGGCGTTTCTTTTGAAGCTTTTCTTTGCGCCGATTGCGTCAAAGAAAAGCGTCGGTAAAGTTAGTTTCTGAA
>CANRNZ010000038.1 GCA_947632135.1 uncultured Clostridia bacterium | reverse complement strand
GAAAGGAAAACTGTGTGGGTCACAGCGGTGATCTACGGGCGGCGAGATAAGATTTCAGCGCTGCGTGATATGCCGTCGGATAACGCTGAACGATAAATCGAGGTTTGACAAGGAGTGTGGTAATATATGAAAAAATTGATATCATTTGTTTTAGCATTGGCTTGCATTCTTGCTATGACAGGCTGTGGGAAAAACGAAAGTTACAAGGTAAGTATTACTGTACCCGCTGGGAGTATGGAGGGATTTGTTTACTCAGACGAAGAAATATCAGCAACGGGCAAAAAGATTACCATTTCTTGCGGCGAGGGCTTGGGAGATACAGAAGTGATTTTATCGCCGGTTAATGAAAATGTTGAAACCGAATATGTGGCAACATATCTAACCCCCGGAATGCCTGTGGAATTTGAGACGGTAAAAGGCGAATGGTTCAAAATCGGTGTCTCAGTGCAAAATAATACTGACACAGATAAAACTGTTTATGTTGAGGTCGAAGGTGTAGAAGTCAGAATTGAGTAAATTACCGTTTGCCAAGAAGCTAATCGGATTTGTATAATAGGAAAACACTGTGCAATGTAACTGATTTACCGCCCAAAAGATAGACGCTCAAACATTTACAATCGGCAACCGAAACGATAAGCCTATAAACAGAATTTGAAAGAACGAAGAACACCGAAATTCGCTTATAACACAAATGACAGACAAAATCGGCACGCATGGGGGATTTGAATTTGGAATCAAAAATCACAGTACGGAACATCATTTTATCGCTTCTCGGTTTTATCGCTTTGTGGGCGGTTGTAACGGACGCATGGGGATATTCCACATATCTGTTTTCTTCTGATAACGGCGTCTATTATTATGGATATATCAGCCGTCTTGTATGGGTGTTGCCGGCCGTCCTGCTGATCGTCATAAAAGATGATTATTTGACACTGCCTAAAAAGGAACTACTATCCCGCCCGCAGTTCAACCGCCAATTTGTGAGCATATTGGAGATCTTTCTGCTTTATTCACTCCTATCTATGCTCATAACACATAAGGGATTTTGGATCAACCGAGATGTCCCTTTCTTGCTGACTGTTATCAAATATTTCATTATAGGCTGTGTGGAGGAAACTGTTTTCCGAGGTTGGGGATATAATGCACTGACAAAAGTGCTGCCTAATCGAAAATCCGTCTTAATTTCTACGCTGATGTTTGTGCTGCTCCATTGGCCTGCATATTTTATCAAATTGTTTCGGTTTGGTTCTTTTGATTATGTAGGATTTCTTATGCAGAGTTTCTCTGCGTTATTATTGGGAATCCTGACCTGTTTGCTGATGAAAAAGTCAAGAACTTTATGGAATCCCATCCTTGCGCATTTCGCTTATGATTTGTCTTTTGTTATGCTGATAGGTGCAAATTGATAGATATCCTGAATGCCCGTTAAAAATTTCCTCGTTTACTATCTTGTCGACGAGGAAAAGAAAGCCGTGTGGGTAACGGCGGTAATCTACGGGCGGCGAGATAAGATTTCAGTGCTGCGTGATATGCCGCCGAAGGATAAAAAGTAATGATTTGTTAATAACAGGAGGAGAAAATGAAAAAATTACTTTATTTAATGGGCAGTATTGAAACAATTATCGGAATTTTACTTATCTGTGTCGTTGCATTCATTTACGATTTGGATAATTATTACTCAATTTCGATTCCACTTGCAGTTGTTCTCGCAATTGTTTTGATAGTTGTCGGTGTCGTACAGATTATGATTGCGTTCACAAAAAATCCGAAAGAATAAATTCCACGTTCATCGTCCCGAACATTTACAAAAAAGTGAGAACATTTTTATTTCTGTCTGTTGTAAAATCCAATAAACCAATAAAATTGTACAAATTTAACACTTACTATTGCATTCCTTTCCTTTTGGTGATAAAATACTTACAATAAACAAAATAAAAACATAAAAACAAAAATTAAGATGAGGCGCTGCCGAGGCGCGCCGTCTTAAAATAATTATAATGATAATGGGAGAGGAAAAAAATGGACGCAAGAGTAAAAAAACTGCTCAACGAACAGATAAACAAAGAGTTCTACTCCGCTTATCTGTATCTCGACTTTTCAAACTACTTTGAAAACAAAGGGCTTGACGGGTTTGCAAACTGGTACAAAATACAGGCAATGGAAGAGCGCGACCACGCTATGCTCTTCTATCAGTATCTGCACAACAACGACGAAAAGGTCACTCTCGACGCTATAGCGAAGCCCGACGTCGTTCTCGACAGCGACATGACTGTGCTGAAGGCGGGACTGAAGCACGAGAAGTACGTCACGTCTCTCATAAACGATATTTACGCCGCCGCATATGAGGTGAAGGATTTCAGAGCGATGCAGTTCCTCGACTGGTTCGTAAAGGAGCAGGGCGAGGAGGAGACGAACGCCAATGACCTTATCTCAAAAATGGAGCTCTTCGGCTCGGATTCCAAGGGCTTATATATGCTGAACAGCGAGCTCGGCGCGAGAGTTTACAGCGCGCCGTCCCTTGTCCTCTGATTTTCGCGCGGCAAGGATTCGAGCGGCTCGGTAAAGTTAATTTTCAAAGAGCGTCGCTGCCGAAACGGCACGACGCTCTTTTTCGATATCTTCGCTGTTATCGGTATATTCTATCCTCGTTATAAAAATAAGAAATACAATAAAACGATAAAACAAGAAAATAAGAAAATAAGAAAGAAGGCAAGCTCTTGGTACTTCACAATATAGAACCGATATACGACGAAAACTCAAAAATACTGATTCTCGGCAGCTTCCCGTCGGTAAAGTCCCGCGAGAGCGAATTTTTCTACGCTCATCCTCAAAACAGATTTTGGAAGGTCACCTCTGCGGTTTTTAATATGCCGCTGCCGATAACAATCGACGACAAAAAGGCATTTCTTTCGGAGAACAAAATAGCGCTGTGGGACGTTATCGCATCGTGCGAAATCGACGGCAGCTCGGACAGCTCGATAAAAAACGCTTTGCCGAACGAGATTGAAAGAATACTTGACGCGGCGAAAATCAGAAAAATATTCGTGAACGGAAGAACGTCGGAAAAGTATTACAACAGCCTTATAAAAGACCGCGTAAACAGAAGCGCGATTTTTCTGCCGTCAACCTCTCCCGCGAACGCCTCGTGGAGCACGCAGCGACTTATCGAGGCTTGGACTGCGATAAAGCTTTAAGACAAAACGGGCGAAATGCGGCAAATAAATTTTAAATTTTAAATTCCGAAATTCCAAACGTCCTCAAAACCTTAAAAGCTCCTCATAAAAGGAGTCAAAGTCAATGTCGCAGCACTCCCTTATATCCCGCGGCACGGCGGCGGAAAGGCGCAATGTCTCCCCGCTCTCGGGGTGCGGGAACTCAATGAAAGCGGCATGGAGCGCCTGACGGCTTATAAGCTCCGATGGCTCGCCGTACATACCGTCGCCGAGAATGGGACAGCCGACGCTTGCGAAATGAACTCTGAGCTGATGGGTTCTCCCTGTAACGGGCGACGCCGCAACGGCGGTGAGCCCGCATGACGACGAGAGAGTTTTATAACGTGTAAGAGCAAATTTCGCGCCCTCAAGGGATGAATCGCACACCCTTCTTTTTATGATACTTCCCTCCTCCCTCGCCATAAACGAGGATATCTCGCCGCGCTCGGGAGCTACTATCCCGCACAAAACCGCAATGTAAGACTTGTGTATAAGCCCGCTTTTCTGAAAAGCGCAAAGTCGGCACGCGGATATTTTATTCCGCGCGACTATCATAATGCCGCTCGTGTCCCTGTCAAGCCTGTTCACAGGTCTGAAAACGAACGGCGCGTTTTTATTTCCATTTTTATATTTGTAGGCGAGAGCGTTTGCGACGGTGTCGTCTTTGTGCCCGAGAGACGGGTGCGACGGCATCATCGGAGGCTTGTTTACGACGGTCACGAATTCGTCCTCGTAAATTACGTCGATAGGGATATCAAACGGCGCGGTGTACTCGTTTTCGTCCTCCTCGGCGTCCTCCCACAAAAGCTCCAAAACGTCGCCCTTTGAGAGTATCCGACGCACCGTGGCGCTCTCTCCGTTTAAAAGTATACCGCCCTCGCGGTATTTGACGCGCTTCACAAGAGCTGTCGAAAACTTCAGCCTTCCGTAGAGAAAGCTTTTTATCGTGAGTCCCGCGTCACATTCCGATATTGTGTATTTCATATTTAAATTATTAAATCTTTAAATCAGAGCTTTACGCCTAATTTTCAATCTTATATTTTTATATTATTAAGTTCTAAAAATCAAAAAGCTTCAAAAAATCAATGTTTTCCTTTTCAACCGTAAATTCCTTTTTATCGAGATACGAGAAAAAGCCCTCGGCGGCGTCAAAGGACACGCTGTACGAATACAGTGCCTGACTTGAATAGCCCATCGCCCTGTCCTTTTTGTTCTCGGCGTACTTCCCCTCTCCGAGAAGAGGATGACCTATTGAGGCAAGATGGGCTCTTATCTGATGAGTTCGCCCCGTAAAAAGAGACACCTCAAGAAGAGACATATCAAGCGCGGTATTTTCCGAAATTACCCTGTATCCCGTGACGATTTCCTTTGCCCCGGGAATCTTTTTGTCCGACACGCGGACTTTTTTTGTTTTCGCATTTTTAAACAGCCACCCGCGAAGAACGTCCTCTTTTTTTTCGCTTTTTTCGCTTTTTTCGTATTTTCCGCCGCGCCTTCTCCCGCCGAAGATGCCGTGCGCGGCGCAGAGATATTTTTTCCTGACCCCGCCGCTCTTTATCAGAGCGTTCATCTCCCTCAGCGCCTCGGCGTTTTTCGCGGCGATAACGATACCGCCCGTGTTTCTGTCGATTCTGTTGCAGAGAGACGGCGCGAAGGAATTTTCGTCGTCGGGAATATACTCTCCCTTTTTAAAAAGATAAGCTTTAATATTAAAAAGAAGAGTCTCCCTCTCGGAGACGCCCGCGTCCCTTTCCTTTTTGTCGCCGACGTGGGACAAAATCCCGGGGCGCTTGTCGCAGAGTATTATATTCTCATCCTCGTAAACGACGCTTACCGACGGCGTCACGCGCGACAGCTCGCTCGGCGAGTCCTTTACTTTTTTCTCGAAAAACTCGTCGGGAATATACATCTGCACAGTGTCCCCCGCCAACAGAATCTGTTTCTCGTCGGCTCGCTTCCCGTTTACCTTTATTCTTTTTTTCCGAATAAACTTGTACATAAGAGACGGCGGCATGCCCCATACCGCTTTTGTGACGAACCTGTCAAGCCTTTGCCCGCCGTCGTTTTTGTTTACCGTAAGCTCGCGCATTTCAAATCACCGCCTCGCCGCAGCAGCGCTCTTAATTCACATAAATAATTTCATAAATATTATCATAAATATTATCATAATTCGCGATAAAATTCAAGTGCGGCATATACATTTCCTTCTTTTTGTGATAGAATATAATAGAGAATATAATAAAAAATTATAAGTGAAACGGAAATCCGATATTTACTCAAAGGTATAATCCCGATATGTCATACAGAATTTCATTTTACACTCTCGGCTGCCGAGTGAACCGTTACGAATCGGACGCGATGGCGGAGCAGTTCGAGGCGCTCGGGTGCCGCATTGTCCCATTCGGCGAGGAATGCGACCTCACCGTCATAAACACCTGCGCCGTCACAGCCGAAAGCGACAGAAAGAGCATGCAGGCGGTGCGCCGCGCCGCAAAGGCGTCCCCTAATGCGAAAATCGTCGTCGCGGGTTGCTCGTCTCAAATATCCCAAAGCGCCGCCGAGGAGTGCGGCGGAGTAGTTCTCGTCTGCGGAAACACAAACAAAGACTCTGTCGCCGAAACTGCGCTCCGCTTTTTAAACGGTGAAATTTCAGCGGGGGAAAAATGCAAAAACACAGTCGGCGATATTTCTAAGTCCCCTATCGACTCCTTTCGCCTCACAAGGGCGCGCCGCGCGAGAGCGTACATAAAAATAGAGGACGGCTGCGAGAACAAATGCGCGTACTGCATAATCCCCCGCGCGAGGGGACACGTCCGCTCGAAGAGCGAGGCGGACGTACTGAGCGAAGCGTCTCTCATTGCAGAAAGCTGTCCCGAGATTATTCTGACCGGAATCGAGACCGCCTCCTACGGCAGGGACCGCGCCGAGCGCGGCGCTCTCGCGTCTCTTCTGAAAAAGACCGACGCGATAAGCGGAGTAAACCGACTTACGGTCGGCTCGCTCGACCCAAGCGTTTTGACTGAGGATTTTCTTGAAACCGTGTCGGGGCTGAAAAGCTTTCTTCCCCACCTGCACCTCTCCCTTCAGAGCGGCTCGACCTCTGTGCTGAGAAGAATGAGACGGCGCTACAGCGCGGAGTCGGCTTGGGAGAGAATAATGCTCGCAAAAAAGTACATACCGGGAGTGTTTCTGAGCGCCGACGTGATAGTCGGCTTTCCGGGTGAGACCGAGTCCGAGTTTTCGGAAACGATGGAGTTTTTCAGAAAAGCGCGCTTTTTCCACCTGCACATTTTCCCCTACTCAAAGCGCCTCGGCACCGAGGCGGCGGATATGGATTTTCAAATCGACGAGGTCGAAAAGAAGGAGCGCGCGGCAAGGCTTTCGGGAATGCAGGCGGAAATAAAGAGAGAAATACTTGAAAAATACGTCGCCGAAAGAGAGAAAGGCGGCGCCGAGGTTCTGTTCGAGCAGAAGAAAAACGGTGTCAACATCGGTCACAGCAGACACTACGTCGAGGTGAGAGTAAAGGACTCTCGCGATTTTTCAAACACCGTGCGAAACGTATCGCTGACGAAAACAAACGGCGAGGTGTGCTTTGGCGCCGCGGACGGAAAATCCGCTGAAGAACTTGCCAAAAAACCTTGACTCCTATTGATTTTGCATTAAAGTAGTGATATAATTTCATATTGGAAAATTTCCCGAAAAATTCTCGGGAAAATTCTCGGAAAATTTTTTAGAATTTTTTTGGGAAATTCTCGGAAGCTTCTCAAAAAATTCTCGGAAAATTCCAAAGAAACTCGGTAAAATTTTCCGCAAAATCCAATCGCAAAAGCAAACCGCAAGGAGAAACCACCATGAAATGTATCACAAACGGGAAAATCGTCGCACCCGACGGCGTACTCGAAGGCAAGGTCATTGTTTTCGATGAAAAAATAGCAAATATCGCATCGGCATCGGAAACCGACATGTCAAAATACGACGTCATCGACGCTGACGGCGCGTATGTCGCGCCGGGACTTGTTGACATACATATTCACGGATACGTCGGAGAGGACACGAGTGACGGAAATATCGAGGGCCTTGAAAAATGGCGAGAGCCATCGTCGCAAACGGCGTCACCTCCTTCTGCCCCACGACAATGACCGTGGCAAAGAAGCAGATTGAAAAAGCTTTCGACACGGCAAGAGAGCTGAAATCAAGGGACTCTTACTACGGAGCCGAAATCCTCGGCGTAAACTCCGAGGGGCCGTTCATAAACCCCTCAAAAAAGGGCGCGCAGGCAGAAGAGCATATACTCCCTCCCGACGGAAAATTTATTGTCGAAAACGCGGATATCGTAAAGCTCGTGACGATAGCCCCCGAAATGGCGGGAGCTCTCGATGCGATTCGTGAAATAAGAGAAAACAGCGACGTTCTCGTTTCAATGGGTCACACCGGCGCGTCGTTTGACGAAGCGCTTCTCGGTGTAAAGGCGGGAGTCCGCCACACGACGCACCTCTTCAACGCGATGACCCCTCTCATGCACAGAAACCCCGGTGTCGTCGGCGCGGCGCTCTCGAGCGAAGGGGTCAGCTGCGAGCTGATTGCGGACACTTTTCACGTAAACAGCGGACTGTTTTCCATTGTCGAAAAGCTCAAAGGGGACAAGCTCTGCCTGATAACCGACTGTATGAGGGCGGGAGGAATGCCCGACGGCGAATATGACCTCGGCGGTCAGAACGTAACGGTAAACGGAATACACTGCCTGCTTTCCGACGGAACCATTGCGGGAAGTGTTCTGAGACTCAACCGCGCCGTCAAAAACCTTTACGAAAACACCGATATCGGAATTGAAAAAGCGTTTGCCGCCGCCTCCCTTAATCCCGCGAAGGCCGTAAGAGAGGACTCAAGAAAGGGCTCCCTCGAGGTCGGAAAGGACGCCGATATAATAATAGTCGACAATAATTTTGATATAATCAAAACAATTATCAAAGGAGAGATAAGATATGAAAACAACTGATGTAAAAGCCTATTCGAACGGCAAGGAAAACGGCGTTCGCCTCTTTGTGTGCAAAAGCTACGACGCGCTGAGCGCAAAGGCAGCCGCGATAGTTTCGGGCGAGATAAACAAAAAGGCGAATTTTGTGCTCGGCCTTGCGACGGGTACGTCTCCGATCGGTCTTTACACCGAGCTTGCGCGCCTCAACGACGAGGGCAAGGTGGACTTTTCGAGAGTCACGACATACAACCTTGACGAATACTACCCCATTGACGCAGAAAACGACCAGAGCTACCGTTACTTTATGAACAAGTACCTTTTCAACAAGGTCAATATCAACATGGACGACACTCATCTTTTAAACGGCAGAGCTCCCGACCCCGAGGCTGAGTGCAGAGCATACGACGAGGCTATAGTCAACGCCGGAAACATCGACCTTCAGGTTCTCGGAATCGGCTGCAACGGTCACATCGGCTTCAACGAGCCCGGCGACAAGTTCATAATGGGCACTCACCTTGTCGAGCTTACCGAAAATACAATCGAGGCAAACTCCCGTCTGTTCAACAGCGCCGACGAGGTGCCGAGACACGCGCTCAGCATGGGAATCGGCGCCATAATGAACGCAAAGTCCATAGTTCTCGTCGCGAACGGCAAGAACAAGGCAAAAGCGGTAAAGGACGCTCTTGAGGGAGAAATAACGCCCTACTGCCAGGCGTCGATACTCAGACTCCACAAAAACGTCGTTTTCGTAATTGACGAGGACGCGGCAAGCGAGCTCACTGAGTACAAGCCTCTTTAAGGCGACAGACTTTACGCGAAAGCACAGCGCGTCATTATAAAACGCATATTTCGTTTTTAAATACTTTTAATATTATATTTTATTATTTTTAAATTGTAAAACAAAGGAAACTCGAAATGATAAACGCAATTTTGGATCCCGACTTCAAGCCGATGGCGGCAGTGCTCGACGAGTACGAGGCGGCTGTAAAAAAATCCGATAACGCATCAAAGCTCACAATCGGCGTCGAGAGAAACAAGGGCTTTGTATCAACCTATTCCCTTGACATTTATGCGGACAACACAGGTCACGACGAGGAAAACTACGCCATTGCCGAGAGAGTCATCAAAACGATGCTCTGGACGCGCGGAGGGTGGAAGATAATCGTACACGGCTCAAAGTACATAGCGGACAGAATAGAGGCGGACTACAAGGAGGGCGGCGCGCGCGCCTTCGACGCCGACTTCATGTCGACTGTTTACGAAAGACCCTTCGAGGTTGAAAAGCTCTGCCCGATGTGCCCTCCTCCGACGACAAACGAAACGTCAAACGCCATAGGACGCCATCTTGACGGGTGCAGAATAGGCTTTGACGCGGGAGGGAGCGACAGAAAGGTCTCCGCGGTTATAGACGGAGAGTCTGTCTACTCCGAGGAGGTAGTGTGGTTCCCGAAAACGACGGAGGACCCGAGCTACCACTACAACGGAATACTTGAAGCGATGAAAACCGCGGCGTCCCATATGCCGAGAGTCGACGCTATCGGAGTGTCGTCCGCGGGCGTATACGTCGACAACAAGATAATGGTAGCCTCTCTCTTTCTCAAGGTGTCCAAGGAGGACTTTGAAAAGAAGGTCAAAAACATGTATATCGACGTCGCAAAGGAGATAGGCGACGTGCCCCTTGAGGTCGCAAACGACGGAGACGTGACAGCCCTTGCGGGCGCGATGGACCTCGGCGACAACAACGTGCTCGGTATTGCGATGGGAACGTCGGAGGCAGGCGGATACGTCGACAAAAACGGCAATATCACAGGCTGGCTCAACGAGCTCGCATTCGTCCCCGTCGACTTTTCAAAGGACGCGATGGTCGACGAGTGGTCGGGCGACTACGGCTGCGGCGTAAAATACTTCTCTCAGGACGGAGTAATAAAGCTCGCTCCCGCCGCGGGTATCGAGCTTGACGAGTCGGCGTCCCCCGCCGAAAAGCTGAAAGCGGTTCAGAAGCTTATGGAAGAGGGCGACGAGAGAGCCGCGAAGATATACCACACGATAGGAGTGTATTTCGGCTACGCCATCGCATACTACGCAAAATTCTACGACATAAAGCACGTTCTCATAATGGGCCGCGTGACCTCGGGCGAGGGCGGCGTAATCCTTCTCTCCCGCGCAAAGGAGGTTCTTGAAAAGGAATACCCCGAGCTTGCAAAGAGGATAGTGCTCCATATTCCCGACGAGAAGAGCCGCCGCGTAGGTCAGTCAGTCGCGGCAGCAAGCCTTCCCGAAATAAAGTAACAGGGCGTAACGCTCAAGTTACCGAAAAAGTCGAATAAATCGAATATTATCAAAAACTGTTGGGGATTTCCTGAAGCTATGCAAAAAAATTCAAAAAAAGCCGTAATTTTCGGCGCGGGAAATATAGGAAGAGGCTTTATCGCTCCGCTCTTTTCCTTTGACGGGTGGCGCGTTACGTTTATCGACGTCGCGCTTCCCGTCGTGGAAAAAATAAACGCCGACGGGCGCTATCCGCTGAATATCGTCTCCGACGAGAACACCGTCACGCTGAGCGTGGAAAACGTCTCGGCAGTCGACGGAAACGACGCCGACGCCACAGTAAAAGCCTTGGTTGAATGCGATATTGCGGCGACGTGCGTCGGAGCGAAAGCGATAAAATACATTCTGCCGAATTTCGTCAGCGCCGTGAAGAAAAGAACCGCCGAAAAAAGACCTCCTCTCAATCTTCTGATATGCGAAAACCTGATGGACGCCGACTCCTTCATACGCGGTCTTTTAAAAGACATGCTGACCGAAGAAGAGCTTTGCGGCGTCGGTCTTGTCGAGACCTCAGTCGGAAGAATGGTTCCCGTCCCGAAGGCAAAGGGCGAGGGAGAAAATCCCCTTGCGATTTCGGTTGAGGAGTACGGGGTCCTGCCCGTCGACCGCGACGCCTTCAAGGGAGAGGTTTTGGAGGTTCAGAACATTGTTCCCTTCTCGCCGTTTCGCTACTACGTCGAGAGAAAGCTTTACATTCACAATATGGGTCACGCCGTTTGCGCGTACCTCGGCGACGTTCTGTACGGCGACGAATATATATGCGACAGCATATCCCGTCCCGAAATTCGCCTTGCGGTGCAAAACGCAATGATTGAGAGCGCTCTTGCCCTTTCAAAAAAATACGGCGCCGATTTCGAGCCGCTGATGGAGCACGTCTGGGACCTTCTCGGAAGATTTAAAAACAGAGCTCTCGGCGACACATGCGCGAGGGTCGGCGGCGACATTCCGAGAAAGCTCGCAAACTCCGACAGACTTATCGGAGCCGCGAAAAATATCCTTGAAAGCGGGAAAAGCCCCGTTTACGTGTGCGTCGGCGCCGCCGCCGCGCTGTACAAGTACATGCGCGAAAACAAATGCGAAGAACAGAACGCAAAGACGGTATTTCTTTCACTCACGTCGCTCGATAAGGATAGCCCGATAACAAACCACACTCTCGAATTTTACAGGCTTTTTGAAGAGAAAAAGGAGCTTTGCGAAATTCTGAATTTTGCCGACAAAATGAAAAAGCGCGAAAGCGGAATGATAGTATAACGGTATAGCAGTAAAACAGTATAAAAACAAAGCATATAACGCGCCGTATCCTGCGATTTCATCATCATAAGTCAAATCAAATAAACAGGAAAAATAAAATTAAATAAGAAAAGGAGATACAAAAATGTTAGTTTCTGCAAAAGAAATGCTCACAAAGGCAAAAGAGGGACATTACGCGGTAGGTCAGTTCAACATTAACAATCTTGAATGGACCAAGGCGGTTCTTCTTACCGCCGAAGAGCTGAAAAGCCCCGTTATTCTCGGAGTTTCCGAGGGTGCCGGAAAGTACATGTGCGGCTACAAGACAGTGGTGGGAATGGTAAACGGAATGCTCGAAAGTCTTAAAATCACCGTCCCCGTCGCACTTCACCTCGACCACGGCTCATACGACGGCTGTCTTGCCTGCATCGACGCCGGATTTTCGTCCGTAATGTTTGACGGCTCCCACTATTCAATCGAGGAAAACATCGCAAAAACCACCGAGCTTATAAAGATAACAAGAGAAAAGGGAATGTCTCTCGAGGCCGAGGTAGGCTCAATCGGCGGAGAGGAAGACGGCGTTATCGGAATGGGCGAGTGCGCGGACCCCGACGAGTGCAAAATGATAGCCGACCTCGGAGTTACAATGCTTGCCGCCGGTATCGGCAACATACACGGAAAGTATCCCGAAAACTGGGCGGGGCTCTCCTTTGAGACTCTCGACGCAATACAGAAAAAGACGGGAGCAATGCCCCTCGTTCTTCACGGCGGAACGGGTATCCCCGCCGACATGATAAAGAAAGCCATATCTCTCGGCGTTTCCAAAATAAACGTCAACACAGAGTGCCAGCTTTCCTTTGCCGCCGCGACGAGAAAGTATATAGAAGAGGGAAAGGACCTCGTCGGCAAGGGCTTCGACCCGAGAAAGCTCCTCGCTCCGGGCTTTGAGGCTATAAAGGCGACCGTTAAAGAAAAGATGGAGCTGTTCGGCTCTGTCGGAAAAGCGTAAAACTAAAATCGGTTCGGGAATCCCCCGTGGGGATTCCCGAAATTTTAATTATTTTAATTATTTTAATTTTTTAATTATTTCGTGAAAAATCAAAAGCGCTTCGGCGTCGGTCGTAAAAATCGGGAGGAAAAGCACAAATGGAAGAGGAAAAAAGAGTAAAAATACCGATAGGAAAATATTTCAAAGCGTGCGGAAACGAAACACTCTCTTCGGAAATCGCAAAATGCAAGAAAAAATGCTTTGCCTATAACAGTCTTGACCCGACAGACACAAAAAGCGCCGAAAAGATTCTCTCGTCCCTTCTCGGAAAAATGGGTAAAAACACCGTCATATGCCAACCGTTCCAATGCGACTACGGATACAATATCTTCACGGGCGACAATTTTTACTCAAACCACAATCTTATAATCAACGACGGGGCGAGCGTCACGTTCGGAAACGACGTGTTCGTCGCTCCAAACTGCTGCTTCACGACGGCGGAGCACGCAATAGACCCCGAGATGAGAAAGGCGGGAATCGAGGTTGCAAGGCCTATAAAAATCGGGAACAACGTGTGGATAGGCGCGGGGTGTACCGTGCTTTGCGGAGTCGAAATAGGAGACAATACTGTAATAGGGGCCGGCAGCGTCGTCACAAAAAGCATACCGGCGAACTCCGTCGCCGTCGGAGTCCCGTGCAGAGTTATAAGAAAGATAACTGAGGACGACAAATTCAAATACCCGATGTACGAGGGAGACGACGAGTTTTCCCCTGACGCGCCTTAACGCGCTTTGATGAGCTTTGACGCGCTTTGACGCACTTTGATAAGACTTTGCAAAAGGCGGGGCGCAATCTTACGGATTGCACCCCGTCTTTTTTGTGTAATAAGCCGATAATTCGATATTGACAGAACCAAAATTCGATAAATCCCGAAAAACCCGAGTCAGAAATTTTCCACCGAGCAGCTGTTGAAAACCTCGACGTACGCGCTCGGTATAATTTCCCTTGCGAGAGCAGCGAGCTTTTCACACACGGGATTTTCGGTATAAAAATGCCCCGCGGCAACAACGGATATTCCCTCCTCCGCGGCGTCAAGAAGCGCGTTGTACGACGCTTCGCCCGTAAGCAGAACGTCAGCCCCCGCCGCCTTTGCGGGAAGAATAAAGTCCTTCCCCGCACCGCCCGCAAGCGCGACCCTTGATATGACAAGATCCTCGTCGGAAAACGACGCGTCGACTGTTTTTGCCGAAAGCGCTTTTTTTACAAGCGCGACAAAATCACGGCAGCTAATCGGAGCGCCGAGCGTCCCGATACGTCCCATATCGGGGCATTCGCTGTCGCCGAACGTGACGACAGAGGAGAGGCCCAGCGCCTCGGCAAGAGCGTCGTTTACGCCGACGCGCCCCGCGTCGAGCCTTGTGTGAAGCGATATAATTGATATATTGTTCATCAGGGCAAAAATTATTTTCCTGCCGACGGCGCTTTGCGGAGTGACTGAGCCGAGCTTTTTAAAAATAAGCGGATGATGAGTCAGCACAGTATCGAAGCCGTTTTCTGCGGCGTAGCCTATCACCCTTTCGGTGGGGTCGAGAGCTATAAGAATCTTTTCAATATCCGTCACGTCCCCCGCGCTGCACATCAGCCCGTCGTTGTCCCAATCGCAGGAAAGACTCGCGGGGAACCTCTTTTCAAGCTCGGCGTAAAATTCTCCCGTTTTCATTTTGTACCGTCCTTTCGAATCACGGCTCCGAGCGGTTCGTCTCAAACGACAGCTCGCGCCGCGCCCATTCAATAATTTTGTCAAAGTACGCGGCGTCGCCGCCGCCTTTTTTTATGCCTTCACTCTTTTTTTCAAGAGAACGGGCGGTTTTGTCAAGATATTTCGTAAACGCGGCGGAGGCGCGCCGCGCGGAACGCTTGCCGCAAAAGAGCTCGCCGTCGGCGTACTCGACGCTGCGGCCCGTAAAATATACAGACATTACGCAGTATACCTTCCCTTTTTCCTCCGCCGCGCATTCAGCCTCCGTTTCAAAGCCGTTGTCCCACAAAAAACGCCTGAGAGCCCATTCCCGAGTCATCGGCTGTAAAATAAAATGCACTTCTCTGCCGCGCGCAAAGCGCCTCTTTTCAAGAATCAACGCTATAAGCTCGCCGCCCATTCCGCATATACATATGTCGGCGTTTCCGAGCGGAAGCTCCACGCCGCAAAGACCGTCGGCAAGACGGAAATCAACGCGCCACGTATCGACATTGTACTCCGCAAAGGTGCGCCGCGCTCTCTCAAGGGGGGCGGCGTTCACGTCTGTCACAATGCAGGAGCCGCACACGCCGCGAAGGATAAGACTTGCGGGAAGATACCCGTGGTCGCTTCCGACGTCGATTACGGCGGCGCCGCGCCGTACAAGCTTAAAAACCTCGGCAAGCCTTGCGCCGAGTTCAGGGCTGTTTTCCATAATACAAATGCAAAAAGGCGGCAAAGCCGCCCTGTCCTTTGCTTATTTTCCGAGAGCCTTCAAATGCTCGCTGATTTTTCCGACGAGCTCGTCGGCGTCTGTGCCGTGAACGGCGCAAGCCTCCTCAATGGACTCGCCTCTCGAATGGGGGCAGCCGAGGCAGTGCATACCGATTTCGAAAAAGAACTTAGCGGAATCGAGGTCGTAGTCGAGAATATCGCCTATGAGTGTTTCTTTTGTTATTTCCATTTTATTTCTCCTTTTATATTTTGTAATTCTTTTATTTTTAAGTTAGCGCAATTTCAGGCGCACGTTGTTCGCACTCGCCCAACACAAAAGTTTTGGTCAAGCTTGCCCTTGGGGCCCCCACAAAAGCTTTGCTTTTGTGGGGAGTGGCTCTAAGCTTGC
>CANRNZ010000037.1 GCA_947632135.1 uncultured Clostridia bacterium | reverse complement strand
ACGTTTGTCTCATAGCTCTGTATCACGTTTCCGTCGTCGTCCACTATTTCCTTCAGAAGGTGCGGAGTCACAAGACTGCCGCCGTTTGCGACGGAGGAAATCGCTGTTATCTGCTGTATCGGTGTCGTCTTGAAAGTCTGCCCGAAGGAATAAACCGCGAGGGACGCCGTCGTAAAGTCGCTGAATTTGTGGCTGTATGTAGGCGCTTCATTTGGAAGGTCGATTCCCGTCGCCGCCTTGTAGCCGAACTTTTCAAAATAACTGTAAAAGCGCTCCTGACCGAGGCGCAGACCTATTGTCATAAGAACGGGGTTGCAGGACTGCTGAAGTCCGACCGTAAACGTGACTGTGCCGTGACCGCCCGCCTTGTGGCAGTGTATCGGCTTCGGATAACCGTCTATTTTAAGCTGACCCGTGCAGGTGAAAAGCTCGTCGGTTCTCACCGCCTTTTCCTCAAGCGCCATTGCCGTCGTCATTATCTTAAACGTAGAGCCGGGCTCGTATGTTTCCGTCACAGCCTTGTTCTTCCACATTTCATAGAGAAGATTCAGCCTCATCTGCGCGTACTCCGTACTGTCCTCGCTGTAGCCCGAGGAGACAAGAGCCGCCTTTGACGCCGCGTCAAGGGTTCTCGGGTCATTCAAATCGAATGTCGGCGCTGTCGCCATCGCGAGTATGCCGCCTGTATTTACGTCCATAACAATCCCGCAGACTCTGTTTGCCGCCTTGTGGTCGTTCAGCGCGTTTTCAAGCTGATTTTCAAGCTCGTACTGTATGTACATGTCAAGGGTCGTGACTATATTGTAACCGTTTTTCTCCTGAACGTAGGTCTCGTACTCAAACGGCATATCCTGATGGTGGGCGTCCTGAGCGGTTATATACCTGCCGCTCGTTCCCTCCATTATGTTGTTGTAATACTGCTCAAGCCCGTAAATGCCCGTGCCGTCCGCGTCTGTAAAGCCGATAACGTGAGCGGCAAGCTCATTGTACGGATAATATCTCACTGACGAGGCAATAAGATACACCTGAGTTTTCAGCCCGTACTCGTTTATAAAGCCTCTTATTTTGTCCGCCGTTTCCTCGTCGACCGATTTCGCTATGACCTCGTACCTGCGTCCTTTAAGCATGGATTTTTCCATTACCTTGTCGTATTCGACGCCCTCTACGTTGTCGGACAGAAAACGCGCGATAAGCTCGTTCATTCTGAGCCCGCTGTAGCTTGAGCCGTCGGCGCCTGCATACGTGAAAAGCGGCTCCTCCTCTTCTTCATCGTCGGCGGAGCCTCTCAAAGACACGAGAAAATTAAATACCTTTTGAAGAAAGCTTTCGTCCTCGGTATCCTCTGTCTCGGATATCTCGTCCTCGGGGTCGATAACGTCAAGAATATCCTGCGGCGATATACAGAGAACGTAGCGGGTCGCGTTTGCCGCTATGACCTTTCCGTTGGTGTCGTACAGGCAGCCTCGCTCGGGATTTACCTCGACCTCGGTCGTTATCTGTTTTACTACGAGATTCTGATACTCCTCGTAATTTATTATCTGCATATTGAACAGCTTTGCCGTAAGCACAGCCGCCGCCGCAACAAAAAGGAAAAGTACAAAATAAGCCTTTTTGTGTGTCGTGCGGTCTATCCTGACCTTGAAGCCTGTCATAACAACACCTCCTTCCCTCGCGGCAAAGCTCCGTGAATGCGGCAGCATTACTTAACTTTATAACTCCGCGAAAACTTAACTTCTTAACTCCGCAAAAACTTAACTTTTTAATTCCGCAAAAAACTTAACTTATTAACCCCGCGAAAACTTAACTTCTTAACTCCGCGAAAACTTAACTTCTTAACCTCGCGAAAACTTAACTTCTTAACTCCGCGAAAACTTAACTTCTTAACTCCGCGAAAACTTAACTTCTTAACTCTACGAAAAACTTAACTTTTTAACCCGACTGTATAACTATATGAAAAAAGACAAAAATATAACACTGTTTTTGAATTCTGTTTTTATTTTCGGCTTTTGTCTTTTTTAATTTCGCCTTTCGATTCCCCGATTTTATTTTCTGCTTTTGTCTAAATCGAAAGCAAGGTGTATATCGCCGTCAACCCCGGCTCAAAACAGCGAAAATGCACCGAAAAAGTATCTCAAAAGTATCATAAAAATATCATAAAAGTATCACAAAAGTATCGCAAAAAAATACCGCAATATATCGCAAAAAGTGGTGACACTTCACCACTTTTCCACGATTTTTTAAAGTCGATTTTGAAAGCCTTGAAAGAAATATAATGATGCCTTGCCCGTAACAAAATAAGTATTTCGCCCGAAACAAAGCCACGGCTTTGGCCCGCAGAAAGCCTCAGGCTCAGTCTATGTAGTCCTCGAGAAAGCGCTCAAACTGCCCGCCCATAGCCGAAAGGAGAGTCGAGAAAAAGCTTGCGCTTTCTTCCCCGCTGTCGTTTGATATGACGTCTATCCTCTCGCCGCCGGCAATCGAAACGTATCTTTTCTCCACATAATCGCTCTGAACCATTCCGATCTCGTTCACAGCGCGGTCCTCAATCACGCGTATATCGTCTCTCAGCTCAATTCGCCCTTTCAGCCTGTCTCTCTCAACTGTCAGAACCTCCTCCTCGCTTCTCAAATCGCTCACAGTCGCGCTTATCTGACTGTAGGAGGAATATGTGTAAATCATAACCGTAATAAGGGCGGTGCAGAGCGCGAGTGCCGCCACAAACGCCTTTGATATCGGCGCTGTCCTAACCCTTCTCTCTTCGGGAGCGTCCGTCTCCTCGCGGCGCGCGCACTTGTAGCCCTCCGCCGCCTTTGATATTCTTTTCTTCTCTTTTCTTGCAGCGCGGCGGCTCGTTTTTTTTCTTGTCCTCGCCTCTTCGGCGCCGTCATAAGCGCCGTCGCGGCAGCGCGCGTCCGCCGGCATAAATCTCTCGTAAAGTTCCCTGTCGAAATCCGCGGCATAAGCCCTGAGATTTGCGCCTCTTGCGTAGGCGTAGGTAAATTTACCGTTATTCGGGACAAACGCGCCGTTTTTGAACGTCGGCTCATGAGCCGAATTTTTTGCGCTTATAAGCCCGGGAAGGAACTTTTTAGATGCTTTCGCGGCTTTCGCGGCTTTCGCGGCCTTTACGGAAGCCTTTTTCGCGTTCGCTTTCTTCTCGGCAGCAAGACGAATGTTTTCTTTTCGCCTTTTTTCGATAGCTGCGGCATTTTGTATCGCCGCGTTGAAACGCGCTCTGTACTTGAGAGTCAGCTTGCGGCAAAGCAGTTCATTTTCCGCGCCGCTGTTCTGATATGTCAATTAAGTCCCCTCCTTTCGGTTTGCTGTTGGTTTATAATTAGGTCATTTCAAAGTTCGCACAGACTTGTTTTGAAAGTTTTCGCACGTTGTTCGCACAGACTCGTCTCAAAAGTTTTTCGTCCACTCTGCCCAAAACTTTTTGTGCTTGGCGAGTGCTGACTCTTTAAATTTTCTCCGCGGCTCTGAGCTTTGCGCTTCGCGCTCTCGGATTTATCTCAATCTCTTTTGCCGACGGCGCAATCGCTTTTTTGGACAGCAGCCTTATCTGCGGCTTCAGCCCGCACACGCAGACGGGGAAATCCTTCGGGCAAATACACGGGTTCTCAAACCTCTTAAACGTTTGCTTTACTATCCTGTCCTCCCCCGAATGGAAGGTGATAACGGCGGCTCTCCCCCCGACGTTCAGCCTTGAAACGGCGCCCTCGACCGACGGCTCTATGACCTCAAGTTCTCCGTTGACCTCTATCCTTATTGCCTGAAACGTCCTTTTCGCGGGATGCTTCGATTCTGTCCGTCTGGACCTTGCGGGTATTGAGCGTGTGATTACGTCGACAAGCTCAAATGTCGTTTCGAGAGGCTTTTTTTCTCTCTGCAAGACTATGTTTTTCGCAATCGCGGCGGCAAATCTTTCCTCGCCGTAATCGCTTATTATCCTTCTCAAATCGCCCTCGGAATATGTGTTTACGACGTCGGCGGCGCTTTTTCCCGCGCTTTTGTCCATTCTCATATCGAGCGGCGCGTCGTTCATGTATGAAAATCCCCTCGACGCTTCGTCAAGCTGATACGAGGAGACCCCGAGGTCCCACATGACCCCGTCTATTTTTTCAATGCCGAGCGAGTCGAGCACTGACGTTAAATTTTCAAAATTGGATTTTACAAGCGTTACCTTATCCGAAAAAGCCGAGAGTCTTTTCTCCGCCGCCGCAAGCGCCGCGTCGTCCCTGTCAAGGCAGACAAGACGCGAATTTGCCGGGAGTCTTTTTGCAATTTCAAGTGAGTGCCCCCCGCCGCCGCACGTGCAGTCGACAAAAATGCCGCCGCGCTCGGGCATAAGGACCTCAAGACATTCGCCGACCATTACGGAAACGTGGGAAAATTCCATCTCTTCTCCTCAAATCTCCTATAATTCTATAATCCTATAATCTAACGAAATCTGCCGAACTTTCACAAAAAATACATCGGGATTAAATCGAATTAAATCGGATTAAATTAAATATTTCAAATATTCAAACAGCGTAAGAACTCATTAAATCTGCAATTTAAAATTATAAATACAAGCGCCGAATTACCGTCACAGTCTGTATTTTGCGAGAACCTCTTCAATCTCCGCAAGGTCGGTCGCGTCGTCCGCGGCCTTCCACCTTTCGGGAGACCATATCTCGGCGCGCGGACCGCTGCCCGCTATCACGGCCTCGCTCTCAATACCGGCGTACTCAAGGTATTTCGCGGGTATAAGGATACGCCCCTGAGAATCTATTTGAACCTCGGTAACGTTGCTGAACAGCTTTCTCATCACCTTTTGGTCGGCTGTCATCGACAGGGTGCTCGTCACCTTATCGACATATTCAAGCCAGCCCTCGGTGCTCATCATAAAAAGATTTCCCTCGGAACCCTTACCGATATAAAGGCTTGTTCCGAGCATGTCCCTGTATTTTGACGGAATGAACATTCTTCCCTTTGAGTCTATCGTATGCTCATATTGATTTGTAAATATATCCATCTCGGAACCTCCTTTCATCGGTTTTTGCCGTTCCCTATTATTTTTTCGGAACTTTATCGAAACATTATAGAAACCATATCGGAGCTTTTTTGAAACTTTATCGGTACTTTATTGGAACTTTACCGAAACTTTATCGGGACTTTATAGGAACTTTATCGAGACTTTACCTTAAAAAAATAAACCGGTCAAACCAAACAAAAGCAAAGCGCAAAGGCGATTTCGACATGTGCCGAGCGCTCCCCCCTTAAAACGTGTCCGTGAGTCCGATGATGTCCACCACTTTCCACCACTTTACTTTACTTTTGGTTTTATTTTAATTGTGAAACAATTATACTACTCCTTTATTTAAAAATCAATAGGCAAAGAGAAGTTTTTTGACAGAAATATAAAATATTTTATACTATTTTATACATTTCCCTATATTTTTTCCTTAATTTTCCTATTGTTCACATTTTACGGCGCGCAAAGCGGGAAAATTTGCGGTTTTATATACAATATAGTCGAAATACAAGGCGGCAATTTTTCATAATATGACAATAAGTACAAAAAGGCGACTTCGTTTTCGGCGTCGGCAAAAAAACATTTGTTTGCGTTTTCGACAAAAAAATAACGCCGAAAGGCATACTTAAAAATAAAAAGGCCGTTTGCGAGTCGCGGCAACGAGATAATTGTCAACCGATTTTTCCATTACGCACCATTTTCGTTTTTTTCCCGAACATGTCCGCCTCGGCACGTCAAAAAACAAGCCGCCTCTCTTTTTTACAAAAGCAAAAAACAGCATGCGGCTTGTTTTACGGTATTGCGCCTTATTTATTCGGATTTACTTGCTCGGATTTACTTACTCGGATTTACTTATTTATTCGCCGCCGAATCGAGCGGGAGCTGACAGGAAATGTCTCTCACACCGCGACACGCGCCGTTCGGCATCGGCGGTTCGGTTCAAATAATAAGCCGATTTGACTTTTGAACTTTCCTGCCTTTCCCGATTCCTCGATACTATAACTTCTGCCGATTTCCCGCGGTTCGTTGTCACCGCGGATTCAACGCCTCTGCGGACTTCAAAACAGACCGACGGCATGACCGTCATACTAAAAAACGACCATAATCAGAAAGATTACAGTCGTTTTTCGCATAAAGTAAAATCTAAATGAAAAGAGTGCTTGTTTTTAGAGCTAATTAAGAACGATAGATTGCTTCATTTGACTATTTGTATTTTATCTAGTATCGGAAATGATTTTGTTTCACCTTTTGCCGCATGAATTATACTAATAACCTGTAAAACAAAAATGACTAAATTCAATATAATACTTACAATGCCTCCAATTAACGGTATAAAGAAAATCACTCCCCCTAAAACGTACCCAATACAAAAAATAATTGCTTGATTAAAATGAAACTTCAAAAATGGAGAACTTTTATACTTTCCTGTAATCAAAGGCACTAAAATCAAAACACCGATATAAGTGATAACTGCCATTATCTTATTTGCTTCAATGTCATTTATCTGGTCTTGTGTTTGCGTCGTTGCTCCACATGAAGGACAATTTTTAGCCCCCTCCGGTACCTGTGCTCCACATTTTCCACAAAAAGCCATAATATTTTCCCCTTTCCTTTTCTTTTAAATCAATTCATATACCAAAAAATTCTTTAATTCTTGTAATTTCTTCTGATTGTCCAAACCGTAATATGGCAAAGTCATAATATTCCGGGCTATAGGGATTAAGTTCAAGCAAGGCTATCAATGTATCTAAAACTTTTGTTTGCGGGAAGTTGGGATTAGATAAGTTTTTAAAGATGTTCTTTGCCTTCTCGTCAACAGCCTTCGTCTGCCACCATATATCATGCCCATTTTGATTCAATGTCCACACCAAGGAATTATATACATTCCAATAATCAGCAAAAATACGTTTAAACAGAATGTCCTGCTTAATGCGTCCGTAAAGTTCTGCTTGTTGTGCAGGTTTGATGTTGGCTGCGTTTTTCACAGCGCTATTTTCTATTCCATCTCTAACTGCATTAAATGTTCCTGCCATCGCCATACCTTTTAATGCGCCTTTAACTCCAAAACCTCCTCCAACCATATTGGGTACAAACGACATAAGATTTGCAGCGGCTTGTTGATTTTTCTGTACAGTCAAATTTGCACTCTTCAGAATCACATTATAGTCGTCAATCGCAAGATGGAAATTCTTCGTATGTATGTCAAAAAAAGATTCAAAGGTAATATTCCATATTTCTTCCGAAACAAATATATCTACCGCTCTTTGTATAATGGGAGACAGATTTTCCGTGTAAATTTTCGGGAAGAATTCAATAAAGGATACAAAATCGCGTATTCTTGACTTGTACTCCTTTTCAACTCTGACAGCATATTTTTTTGCGATTTCTTTAAATTTTAATCTATATGAATTATGTAAATCTAATTTTTCCGGTATCTCAAGCGTTTTTCCGTATAAAGGAAAACTTATTGAATTACCTTTTAGCGGCTTCCAAAGTTCTTCTTCTTCTATTGGCGCTTGCGGAGAATTTTTTGCGGATTCAAGTGTTGTTTCAATATAATCAATTATCTCTTTTGCCAAATCTATATTCTGTAGGCCGATTGGTATAGAATACTCATTTACAATCAAAGTATCATCAATTATTTGAATATTTAAATCGGAAAACATAATAATATTTCCGGTTGCCCCGCCTTTTGATGCATTGCCAAGCGATGTAGTGATATTACCGACACTATTCAATGCTTTTCCAAGTCCGCTTGCAAGCTTACTGTTAAGCGTTTTTTTGCTAATACCAAAGCCTTTGCCGACCGCGCCGATTACTTCGCTGCCTTTCGTACTTCCCGATTTAATATAATACAGCACTATGTAGTCTTCATACACTTCGATTTTTGAACCTGAGGGAGACTGTAGAAGAAATTTATAATTCTTTTCCTTTCCGTGTGCTAAATCAATTTGTTCATTTGCATAAGTCAATGCAGCACCAAAGCGCTCATTGTCCTTGTAGTTATATGCTAAGGTCAATATGGTTCCGTCTTCCGCTGTGGTTTGTGCCACCCCATTGGTGATCGGTGTTGCCGCTGTCTTTAAAATGATGGGGCTAAGTTTGGAATAGATATATTCATCATTACCAAAAATCAAAGAATTCTCGGTTATGATAAAACGCTTTCCGACCCCCCAAGTAGGTACAAACTCTTCATACATTTGTGATAATGGGCTTGTGTCATTTACTGCATTTATATCAACCGCATGTCCACATTGAGTACAAAAAGCCATTCCTTTCTCTATACGATTACCGCAATGCATACAATATGCCAATACAGAACACCTCTCTTCCCTTTATAATCGTTGCTTTTTACGCTGCTAATTATTTTTATATTTATTATAAACTCCATTTCGGTGTTTGTCAAGCCAAATTGTCACATTTAGTCACTAAATCGAAGAAATCTTGTATAATTTTCGTATAGAAGATAAAAAGAGGTGAGTTTATGCTATTTGGGGATATCCTAAGAGAACTGTTAGAAGAACATGAAATAACACAAAAACAGCTTGCCGAGGCATTAAACTTACTTCCGCCGACATTGGGACGTTATATCCGTAATGAGCGTGAGCCGGACATTGAAACAATCAAGAGGATTGCAAACTATTTTCATGTTTCTACTGACTATATTTTGAATCATCAGACCAATCATACAATTTCTCATACGGAGGATGAACTGCTGAGGATTTTTCGTTCTATGACATATGACCAACAGAGCATGTATTTGGAACAAGGCAAGGCCGTTTCCCGGCTGAATCAAAAAGAAAAGACAAAAACATCTTGATTTATTTTAGAGGATAGTGTCATTATTCAGACTTTTTGGATGCGGCACCTTTAAAAAAGGTTCCGCACAGTTTCATTCAATGGAGGATATTCAATGGGTTTTGAATGACAGCAATAGATTTGGTCATTTGTTCCCTTATCATGTCCTTTTTTGAATTAACATCCAAAGACAGCGAAGCAAATCAGTTTGATATCGCAGACACAAGAATAAATTTAGATCGAGTAGGCGCTGACAAGAAACGACTCTCACACCACGACACGCGCCGTTCGGCATACGACCATGCAAGTCATACAAATTAGTAGCGGGCGGGACTTTTCAGGTCCCCGCCCGCTCTTAAATTTTTAATTCGGCATTCGCGTTTTGCGCTCACGCAAAATCGCGCAATGCAAGTCTGTTTATTTAATATTTCTTTCTGATTGTATATCCCGTGTGAAGTATCTCGTGAGCCTTATGAGAGCCGGGTTCTCCGAAATACTCTTTGTATACCGCCTTGATATCGGGATTCTCATGAGACTTTCTGACAGGCAGACTTCTGTCGTCGTTATAGAGAGCCTCGGCGCGGATAGCTCTGACGTCCTTGAAGTTGCGTACAGAGGCGGGCTGAATGGGCTGACCGCCGCCGTTTACGCAGCCGCCGGGACAAGCCATGACCTCAATAAAGTCATATGACTTCTCGCCGCTCTTTATCATATCGAGAAGCTTTCCCGCATTCGCGGTGCCGGACGTTACGGCGACTCTTACCTCGTTTCCGCCTATATTGTAAACAGCCTCCTTGATTCCGGCGACTCCTCTGACCTCGCTGAACTCAACGTCCTTCAGCTCTTCCTTTGTAATCGTCTCGTAAGCGGTTCTGAGGGCTGCCTCCATAACTCCGCCGGTCGCGCCGAAAATCGTACCCGCGCCGGAGCCGAGTCCGAACGGCGCGTCGAACGTGTCGTCGGGAAGCTCTCTGAACATAATACCCGCTTTTCTTATCATTCTCGCAAGCTCGCGTACCGTAAGAACGGCGTCGATATCGGCGAGACCCTTTACTGCCGTGTGGTCAAGGCGCTCCGCCTCGAACTTCTTTGCAGTGCAGGGCATTACGCTGACAACGTAAATGTTTTCGGGAGCAATCCCCATTTTCTCCGCATAGAAGGTCTTAGCGGTTGCGCCGAACATTCCCTGGGGAGATTTGCAGCTTGAAAGATTGGGAATGAACTCGGGATAATATGTCTCGCAGTACTTGACCCAACCGGGAGAGCAGGATGTGATGAGCGGAAGATTTCTCTTCTCGGTGTATCTTGTCACAAACTCGTTTGCCTCCTCCATTATCGTGAGGTCGGCGGAGAAATTCGTGTCAAACACCTTGTCAAATCCGAGCGCGCGCAGGGATGCGACCATCTTGCCCGTTACGACCGTTCCTATTTCGCAGCCGAACTCCTCGCCGAGTGCGACTCTGACGGAGGGCGCCGTCTGAACGATGACGTGCTTTTCGGGGTCTCTTATCGCAGCCTCGACCTTCGCTGTGTCGTCTCTCTCGGAGAGAGCGCCCGTGGGACATACGTTTATGCACTGACCGCAGGAGATACAAGCCACGTTTCCGAGGGGCTTTTCAAACGCGCACGCAATGTGTGTGTCAAAGCCGCGGTCGTTGGCGCCGATAACGGATACACCCTGAGTCTTTTCGCAAACCGCAACACAGCGGCGGCAAAGTATGCACTTCTCGTTGTCGCGGTACATATGTGTCGCCGAAGCGTCTATCGGATATTTGGACTTTACGCCCTCAAAGGCTCTTACGTCCTCGATACCGTAATCCTTGCAGAGCTTTTGGAGCTCGCAGTTACCCGAACGAACGCAGGAGAGGCACTCCTTTTTGTGGTTCGAGAGAAGCAGCTTCAGAGTCGTCCTTCTTGACTCGACGACCTTGGGAGTGTTCGTGAACACCTCCATGCCCTCGTTTACCGGGTAGACGCAGGAGGCAACAAGACTTTTCGCACCCTTGACCTCTACGACGCAAATACGGCACGCTCCTATCTGATTTATCTCTTTGAGATAGCAGAGAGTGGGTATCTCGATACCGACGGTACGGGCAGCCTCAAGAATGGTGCTTCCGGCGGGGACAGTACATTCTCTGCCGTTTATCTTTATATTTACATCAGCCATGTTAGTATCTCCTTACTTTTTTGATATTGCGCCGAACTTACACTTTTCGATACAAGCGCCGCACTTTATGCACTTCGACTTGTCGATAACGTGGGGGTTCTTGACCGAGCCCGATATCGCGCCGACGGGACACACTCTCGCGCACGCGGTACAGCCCTTACACTTGTCGGGGTCAATAACTATCGAAAGCAGGTTCTTACATACTCCTGCGGGACATCTCTTGTCCACGACGTGAGCTATGTACTCGTCCTTGAAACGCAGATATGTGGAGAGAACGGGGTTCGGAGCAGTCTGACCGAGACCGCAGAGGGAGTTGTCCTTGATATAGTGGCAGAGAGCCTCCATTTCGTCAAGGTTCTCAAGAGTTCCCTCGCCGTTTGTTATCTTTTCGAGAATCTCGTAAAGTCTCTTTGTACCGATACGGCACGGCGTGCACTTACCGCACGACTCGTCGACCGTAAATTCGAGGAAGAACTTCGCGATATCGACCATACAGGTGTCCTCGTCCATGACGATAAGACCGCCCGAGCCCATCATCGCGCCCTGCGCGACAAGGTTGTCGTAGTCGATTGCAATGTCAAGCATCGACGCGGGGAGACATCCGCCCGAAGGGCCTCCCGTCTGCGCCGCCTTAAACTTCTTGCCGTTCGGGATACCGCCGCCGATGTCCTCGATTATCTCGCGGAGAGTCGTTCCCATCGGAATCTCGACAAGACCTGTGTGGTTTATCTTACCGCCGAGAGCAAACACCTTCGTTCCCTTCGACTTCTCTGTTCCCATGGAGTTGAAGAACTCGGCTCCCTTGAGGATAATCTGAGGAATGTTTGCAAAGGTTTCGACGTTGTTCTCCGTAGTCGGCTTTCCGAAAAGTCCCTTGACTGCGGGATACGGAGGACGCGGACGAGGCTCGCCGCGGTTGCCCTCGATTGACGTCATAAGCGCCGTTTCCTCGCCGCACACGAAAGCGCCTGCACCGAGACGAATGAACAAATCAAAATCAAATCCCGAATTGAAAATATTCTTTCCGAGAAGTCCGTACGCTCTCGCGTCCTCTATCGCCTTCTGGAGACGAGCGACGGCTATCGGGTACTCTGCACGGACATATACGTATCCCTCGCTCGCGCCGGTGGCGTAGCCGCATATCGCCATCGCTTCGACGATACAGTGCGGGTCGCCCTCAAGGACCGAACGATCCATGAACGCGCCGGGGTCGCCCTCGTCGGCGTTGCAGACGACGTATTTTTGATCCGCCTGATTTTTAGCGGTAAAGCTCCACTTGAGACCCGTGGGGAAGCCTCCGCCGCCTCTGCCGCGAAGACCGGAATCCTTGACTACCTGAATGACCTCGTCCGGCGTCATCTCGGTGAGCGCCTTTCCGAGCGCGGCATATCCGTCCATTGCTATGTACTCGTCAATGTTCTCGGGATTTATAACGCCGCAGTTTCTCAGCGCGACTCTCTTCTGTTTTGCATAGAACGTGGTGTCGTTCAGCGACACGTTGTTGTTTTCTACCTTAACGCCCTCGGCGACGTCG
Source organism: uncultured Clostridia bacterium (assembly GCA_947632135.1). Taxonomy (GTDB): domain Bacteria; phylum Bacillota; class Clostridia; order Oscillospirales; family CAG-272; genus RUG14199. The sequence goes on along the minus strand of CANRNZ010000037.1, from coordinate 3,111 downwards.
TTGTAAACGAGACGCTCGACAACGCGTCCCTTGAGAAGATGTTCTTCAACTATCTCCTTTACGTCCTCCTCGGCGACTCTGCTGTAGAACGTACCGTCCGGGTAAACTATAACGACCGGACCGAGTGCGCAGAGACCGAAGCAGCCGGTCCTTACGATTTTAACCTCCTCGGCAAGACCGTTCTTTTCGACCTGAGCCTCAAACTCGGAAATGAGCTTTTGGCTTCCGGACGAAGTACATCCGGTACCGCCGCAGATAAGTACTTGAGCGCGAACCATATTTTTACCTCCGATAATTTACTCAAATATTGCTTATTGTATATTCTTCAACAACGTGTCCGCCCTTGAGATGCTTTTCGACCACCTCTTTGGCTTTTTCCGACGTCATCTTAACATAAGTGACCTTTTCCTTGCCCGCCTCAAAAACCTCAACAACAGGCTCGAACTGGCATATGCCGATGCAGCCCGTCTGTGTGACAGTCACCTTGTCGCCAAGATTCTGCGAGTTTACTTCCTCAACGAATGTGTTGAGCACGGGACGCGCTCCGGCGGCGATACCGCACGTCGCCATTCCGACAACAACTCTTATGTTGCTGCTGCCCTCGCGCAGGACTACTCTGTTCTGCATTTTTTCCTTGATTGCCGCAAGTTCCGCAAGTGACTTCATAACTGTTATCCTTTCGTCATCATATAAATTTAGAAATTTATTTATTATATATTATAATTATTATTATAACCGTTTTAAACAGCCATAGCGCCGTGCAAGCGTCACGCGCCCGCCTCGGCGTACTGCTCGCCGAGATACTCCGATATCCACGAGAGCACCTCCGGCGCGCTGAGCGGAACGTCTCCGAGCACCTCCCGCAGCTCGTCCGTGTCAAGAGACACCTCGCCGTGCGGAAGAGTGTGGGTGTAACGCCATCTTATATCGGGGCTCCCCTGAATAAGCACGACAAGGGAGGATATGACGTCCCCGAGAGGGATAAAGTCGATGTGGTTTTTATAAAACAGCGCGGACGTCGTCGTCCCGTGATTTTCGGGATAAAGCTCGACGTGCCTTGACTCGATGCTGAGCGAGCCGCCTGTCTGCTCCGCTTCCATTTTGAAAAGAGGAATGCCGAGCCCGACCTTTCTTGTCGTGCGGGTCGTCGTAAACGGGTCTGTCACTGACTTTAAAAAATCCTCTTTCATTCCGCAGCCGTTGTCCGAAACAGTTATTTTAAGAGTTTCATCCGTTTCCTCAAGGGAAATCTTTACCTCGCTCGCCCCGGCTTTCACCGAGTTTTCCGCAATATCGAGTATGTTGAGAGACAACTCCTTCATGTCTGTTACCCTCCGAGATACCTGAAAAGCTCCTCAGTCACCTTTTTCCCCGAGTACGGCTCGTCGTCAAGCTCGATATACGCGTCCTTGTCGCGTATATTCCAAAGGTAGTGCGCGTCGGAGGACACAAGTATCTTCTTTTCTCTCAGTATCGGATATTTTTCAGTATAGCTCTCACGGTTTGCGGCGTCGTTGAACTCCGCGCCCGCAAAATTCTTTATGTCGGGAAAAGTGCCGAGAACAGCTATTATGCCGTTTGACTGTCTGTCTATATGCGCGGGATAGCAGACCCCGCCGTACTCGGCGACAAGGCTCGGCACGTCGTCAATCATTATGTCCGTTGCCGACGGAAGGAAATACTCCTCGCAGCCCGTCACGTTGTCGTCCTTGTCCATTATGTACTGATTTCCGAATATGTCGGGACGGTTCGGTATTTTAACCGTTTTTCTCCCGCTTACATAGCCGTCGAATTCGAGCGCGCCGCAAAGCTCCTTAAAGAGACACACGACGTGTATGTCCTCCGCGGTCGTCAGCTCCATTCCGGCTATCGGGATTATGCCCTGCCTTTTTGCGGCTTCAAAGAATGCCGGGCAGTTCTTTGACGAATTGTGGTCGGTGAGCGCCGCGATATTCAGCCCCGCGAGAGTACACATTCCCGCGATGTTGTTCGGCGTCATATCGTCGTCGCCGCACGGGGACAGGCACGAGTGAATATGAAAATCGTAATAATACCTGTTCATATAAAACCCCTCATACCCTTCGGACTTTCGGCTTTCTTGATTTTTGAGACGCTTGAAGCCGTTTAAATGACTCGGACGCTTCGGATTTTTCGGATTTTTCGGATTTTTCGGATTACCGGAAATATTCGTATTTCGGGCGTATCAGACCTTGCCGAAAAGCTTTGACGCCGTCTCAAAGGAGGCGTCGGGGCTTGAGGCGACGTTTATGCCCTTTTCCTCTGCCGCCCGCAGTACCTCGCCGTCAAGGGTGACTCCCTCAGCGAGAACGACAAGCGACACGTCGGACAGCGACGCTACCGCCACGGTGTTTATGTTTGACATTATCGTGACCCAGACATTGTCGCTCTCCGCTCTGCCCATGACCCAGCTGAGCAAATCGCCGATATAGCAGCCGGAGACGTTTCTGTCGGGAAAGGGGAGACACAGGGCTTTAAAGCCGCATTCTTCAATGATGCCGCCCGCCGTCAATTTCCGCACCTTCTTTCGTTATTCTTTCGTTATTATTTCGTTATTATTTCGTTATAATCGGTTGAATCGTTTTTTTATTGTTTTAGCCGTTCAGTCGGAGTCCTTCTCCGCCGCGTCGGTATCGAATTCGGAGCGCTGAAGGACAACGCATTGCCTGTCCGCCCCGAGCGCGCCTCGGACGACGTCCTCGGCAAAAGCGCGGCAAGTCGGGCTTCCGCACGCGCCGCAGTCTATTCCGGGGAGCTCGTCGCGAATTTTTTGGATACGCGCCATCATCTTCATAGATTCGCTCATCGATTCGCTGAGGCGGGTTATCGGAGTGTACTCGGGAAGAGCGTCGCTCATGATTTCGTCCGGTATGACGTTGTCGTCCTTTTTCAGAAAGTTGCGGCAAACCGGCATGTAGCGGCGGACTGTCTGGAGCCTTGTCTTTGCGATAAAGGGATTTTCTATCGTCATAACGCCGCCGGAAAAGGGGGAAAAGTACTACCGCGCAGATAACAGCGAGAGTTTCCACCTCTCTTTGCAGTACCAGGGAAACAATGTGATGTCCATTGAGATCGAAAGGCCGGAGGAGCCGC
>CANRNZ010000036.1 GCA_947632135.1 uncultured Clostridia bacterium | reverse complement strand
ATCACAGGCTTTGCGGTGATTAGATTCACGTCGCTGAGATACTCTTTTTCCGAGTCGTCAAGCTCGATTGAACGTGCTGTTTTCCCGTCAGAGAGCCCGCTGTAGACCTTTTCGAGCGCGGAAAGCTCGCCCGCGAGGGTCTTGTCGCCCTTCATCAGCTTGCGCGTTTTGTCGATTCTTCTTTCGAGAACCTCCATATCGGAGAGAATAAGCTCAAGATTTATTTCGTCAAGGTCGCGGATTGGGTCGATGCTGCCTTCGACGTGGATAATGTCGTCGTTGTCAAAGCACCGCAGAACATGAATTACAGCGTCGACGTCGCGTATGTGCGAGAGAAATTTGTTTCCGAGTCCCTCTCCCTTCGAAGCGCCCTTTACAAGCCCCGCGATATCGACAAATTCAATCGTAGCGGGGGTGTAGAGCTCTGGCGAGTACATCTCGGCGAGCTTGTCGAGGCGCGAGTCGGGGACGGGTACTATGCCCACATTCGGCTCAATGGTGCAAAAGGGGTAGTTCGCGCTTTGAGCGCCGCCTCCCGTTAAGGCGTTGAAAAGTGTGCTTTTCCCGACGTTCGGCAGACCGATTATTCCGAGTTTCATCAGTGTGTTTTTCCTTTCGGTTCTTTTTTTGCTTTATATATAAAATTTTTTAGAATTTTATTCGGATTTTATATGTATTTATATGTTTTTCTTACATACTGCAACGCGCGTTATTTCGCGACTTTGCCGCGCTCACATTTTTGTGGGCGCGGCAATATTTCGATTTTTGGAATTTTTATATTTTGCGGACAATCAAAAGTTTATACAAGCGCTCCGTCTGCAATACGAATGATTCGTCCGCAGGATTCGCTGACAGTTTTGTCGTGAGTTATTATAACCACCGTAGTTCCCGCGGCGTTCTGCTTTGCGAGCAGCTCGATTATTTCGATGCCCGTTTTACTGTCGAGAGCGCCTGTAGGCTCGTCCGCAAGAATCAGCGACGGCTCGTTGATTATCGCGCGCGCAATGGCAAGGCGCTGCTTTTGCCCGCCGGACAGCTGATTTGCCTTTTTGCTCCGCTGGTCGGCGAGTCCGACCTTTTCGAGCGCGTGAAGCGCCTTCGGCTTTATGTTTTTCATTTTCTCCTTGCCGAGAATAAGCGGCAGTGAGACGTTGAACAGCACGCTCTGGTCCTCAATCAGCGCGAAATCCTGAAGTACAAAACCGATTTTCTCGTTTCGAAGCTTTGCAAGCTTCAAATCGGAATTCTTGCGGATTTGGACGCCGTCAAGCATATATTCGCCCGAATCCCATGTGTCGACAAGACCGATGATATTCATAAGAGTTGATTTTCCCGCGCCCGATTTTCCGACGATGGCGACCATTTCTCCGTCCTCGATTTTAAGGTCGACGTCCTTCAGCGCGTGAAATTTCTGCTTTCCGACCTTGTAATATTTATTCAATTTACGAAGCTCTATCATATTATTCACCGCCTTATTTGTTTTTCCGATAAATTTCAATCGGTGTGTTTTTTTGAAAAACGTAATAAGATGCCAAAATTGCTATAAAAATTGTAACGGTAAAATATGCTGCTACGATTGCAATTGTTGTGCCGTTCAAAACTTTCGGTTTAGAATAGTGCCAAAAATCCAAATTGATATGATAATATGCAATCCGACCGATGTTTACAAGCAATGCAAGAATTCCTACAAGCGCCGCCGGAATGCCCGAATACAAAAAACATCTTCGCGCAGTTGAGCCGCACAGATAATAAACGGCATTATTGCTGCACATTTTCATTTGCGTTACAATCACAGAGGATATCATGCTGAATGATGAAATAATGAGGAAAAACATAAGCATCGGAAAGCGTTCGTTTAAATCCCGTCGAATTAATGTTTTTGTATTTTCGACTATTTCATCGGGTGTAGTCAGATATCCCCAGCTTCGTAAGCTTGCACGCGCTTGTTCGAGCGAGGCTGGGTCTAAATCTTGTTTGTAGCGAATCATCATACCGCGGTCTGCATCGTAAGAGGGGTCAAACATTGAAAGCACGGCATAATTACTTTGTGTTTGTACAGCGATAAAACAGTTACATATGCTGAAAAGATTATCGGCAGAGAAAGCATTTGAGCTCATGTTGAGTGAAACGGAAAATCCGGGTGGGGCGACACGTCCGACGACCTTTAATTTCATAATATTTTCAGTGCCCGAATTGTCATTAAAAGCAATGGATATAATATCGCCGACACGATGTTTCACAGCAAGTTCGCCGCAGGCGACAACATTTACCGTTGAGTCTGTTATCGTTTCTTTAGGCTGCCACGTTCCATCCGAAAGCTTAAGCGGGAGAGAGCCGAAAACCGAAGGCGTAAGCACTGAGACAACGTATTTTCGTTGAAGCTCCCGCTCCAAGTCCAAATCGGCGGTATCAATACCTGTGAATGATTGGCTGATTCCGATTGCCTCCACGCCGTCGGTGCCTCGCACAGCTTCAAAAACAGCTTCAGCTGTGTCGTCGGGTGATTCAGTCAGCCCGGGTACGGTAAGAGAGGTAAAATGGTCACATTCGGCTAAGCCGGAGTTTTGATATAATTCAAGTGAATAGTGTTGATATTGCAGCTCGCCAATTTGGTCGGAAAATAATATCATTGAAATTGTCAGTTCCAAAAATACAAAAAGAAGCAGAACAGGATTTTTCTTGAAAAAACACATCATCAGCTTTACCGTTTTCATTTTGCATACCTCCGCTTAACTTCTGCAATTGTATTTGCGGCATAGTTGTACAGCATCGGGCAACATACAAGCAGGCCTGCTGCCATAAAGCAAAGCAAAACAATCAAATAATCCGATAAATGCAGAGTAGTATTTACAAGTGATGAAAAAATTGCGTCTTTTACAAGCGCAAATACACCCAGAGAGACAACCCCTGCAAACAGATTGACTATAAAAGCATCCGTAAGCACGAACAGACAAACCCTTACCCGAGACGCACCGCAAAGCAGCATTACGCGAACCTCGTCGGCACGACTTTCAAGCATATAACCGAAAAGAAATGCGAATGCAATCATGGAAACGGCAGTGAACGCCGCTATAAGCAACATCGAGGAAAGAAATGACTCACGATACTCCATTTCGGGTGTGTAAGGTGTGTGAATTATCGGCTGGCGGAAGAGAGGACTGACCAAGTCGTTAAGCTTGTCCAGTTCTCTTTCGCTCAGCGGGCGATTGGTCACGAGGCGTATTACCTTAAACGAAAGAGCAGAAACACATGGGTCGTCGGGAGCAAACATGATTGCGTTGTCTCCTTCGCCATGTGCTCCGAGCAGAACATGTTCTTTCCCAAAAAGACTTATTGAATTTTTGCCTGTTGCGATTTCGGACGATTCTAACAGAAAATTATCTATTACTACCGCATATTGACCATTTTCGTTTCGCTCCGCACACAAATCGAGACCTTTTTTCCATTCAACACGACCCGCGTACCTACCGTCTGACAAAACCATTAAATACACGGGAGAGTCTTCACTGTAATTTTCCGGAGGATTATCAAAGGCCTCACCAAGCGTGCTGACAGCGTAAAAACTGCCCCAACGAAAGTTATCATCTTCTCCGCAAAGCTTTGACGCTTCGTGTAAAACATTTTTTCCCTGTTCTAACGTAAAGGTGTCATCCTCTTCGGCTGAGCGCGCTGAATATATGTAATATCCCTCTTCATCGTATTTTTTTTGAGACAATTGTGTAATATACATGAAGAGCATGGAGAAAACAGCAAGCAGCACACCGCCGAAGTACAATGCGGATATTAACTTGTTGGATGAAAGAAGCGACCGTATCCGCGTTGCGGACAATATAAAACGCTTCATCTAACCAATCGCCTCCTTGTATACATCGACGTTTTAATGAGCGTTATTTACCCATTTGACTAATTTTTCAAATTTGCATGTACCTACAACTTGCTTTCCTGCAAACCGTACATACTGCGCGCCGTTTACAGTACCATATACAGCAGGCAATTTCAACCATCCATCTATTATATTAGAATTAGAGTCGCCAGCACGTACTATTCCGTCGCTGTCTTTGATTTCCGCATATGCATATCCGTATCCGTTAGCAGGTACACTGACTTCTGTAGAAACCCAAGCATCATGAAATGCACTTCCGTAATTGTAATATACTTGTACAGCAGTGTAATTTGCATGTTGGTCTTGGTTTTTAAGATTTTTATAAGATTCTTCCCACCCTACAGTCCAATCTCCGACCGGCTCGGTCGCCATTGCGGCAGCCGCAAAAAGTGTTAAGATTGTCAACGCAACAAACAGAACGCAAATAATTTTTCTAATACGCATTTTATTATCCTCACTTTCTTTTGGCTTTTTTATATTTTTTATATTTTTAAGTTTTAGAAGTCCGGTACGCGCATAAGCCGTAAACTCGGCTTATGCGCCCGTACAGCTCAAAAGAAGATTGTGAGGAGCAGCAAAGCGACACATACAGCCGAAAACGGTTGTAAAAGTAATAAGTCGTCTCTTCATGCTCTTTTCTCCTTTTTTAAATTTAAAAAATATTTTCGAATTTTAAATTGCCTCAATTTCCCTTGCTTTTTTCACCAATATTATACATAGTAAAATATTTCCTGTCAAGGTAATTAAAACTTACTTAAGATAATCTAAAGAAAACCTTAAAAATTATAAAAAATTCTTAAAAATTACAAATATAGGGTATACAGCAAATGGAAATTTATGGTGCGAGATATAAAAGGAAATCGAAATTTATATTTTTATTTACAAAAATTTAGGAAAAATTAAAAAAACAGCGAAAAATATCTTTACAATTCACATCATTTGTGGTATTATGTACATAGTTAGGTGTAATCTTATACAAAGTCAATACAAAATCGGTTATTTTATATATTCTATTATAAATTCGGAGGTGAACCATGAGTACAAGAATTCTGGTTGTTGACGATGACGTCAATATTTGCGATTTGCTCAGAATATATTTCGAAAATGAGGGGTATGAGATAATTGTCGCAAATGACGGCGTCGAAGCTGTTTCCAGCTTCAAAAAATACGAACCCGACCTTGTCTTTCTGGACATCATGCTCCCGAAGAAGGACGGGTGGCAGGTCTGCCGCGAGATACGTGAGTGTTCTTCAAAGCCCATAATTATGGTGACGGCGAAGGGGGAGACATTCGACAAAGTTCTCGGACTTGAGCTTGGCGCCGACGATTTTGTATGCAAGCCGTTTGATATGAAAGAATTGTCGGCGAGGGTCAAAGCTGTCCTGCGCCGTTATTCCGTCAGGGATACAAAGAGCGAGGACGAAGTCGTAAAATTCGAGAATATAGAGATAAGCCGTATGAAATACGAGCTGAAGCTTAACGGAAAGCCTGTGGATATACCGCCGAAGGAGCTTGAACTGCTTTATTTCCTCGCGTCGAATTTCAATCATGTTTTCACGCGTGACCAGCTTCTCGATAAGGTTTGGGGGTTTGATTATCTCGGCGATTCGCGTACTGTCGACGTGCATGTAAAGAGACTGCGCGAAAAGCTTGAGGGCGTCTCCCCGAAGTGGCGGCTCAAAACTGTCTGGGGCGTCGGCTATAAATTCGAATACAACGCCTGACGGCCTCAAATCTGCTGAAATATCAAAAAACGGGCTATATCTTTCCGATTAGCCCGTTTTATCAATATTTAATATATTATCGAATTTTTCGAAATTTTCGAGATTTGCGAAGAAGTTATAAACTAAAAACATCTCATTAAGACATCTCAAAGCAGCCCAATCTCAAGCTTAAAATGCAAGGCGCCATCGCTTTTTCGGAGGAAACGCTTTTATGTTTAAAAGCATCTTTTTAAAATATATAATCACTTTTATGCTTATAATAGCGTTCAGCTTTGTCGTTCTGACTCTCATTATGGCAAGCTACGTAAACAAATACGCCGCCGCAGACAAGATATCGTCTCTTGAGCATATAGCAAATTCGGTCGCCATATATATGCGCAAGGATTATGAGCACAACAACGGCAGACTTATCTGCGAGCAGGAGGCCTTCGGGACAATGGCGGATATGCTCGACTATGACAACGAGGAAACGAGCATTTTCGCGGTAAGTGAGAACGGAGATATATGCGCTGTGGGAGGGGAAGAAGCAAGAAGCCCCGGCGCCTTTCTGAACGATTACACTCTCCCTCGGGACGTTATAAAGATAGTTCGAAGCGGCATGAATTACACGGAAAAGGGAAAGCTCGGCGGAATGCTTGTAAAGTACAGCTACGTCGCGGTTATCCCCGTATTAACGACTGACGGCGTTTATATCGGCGCGTCTTTTGTCGGGACGTCCAACACTGCTGTGAACGGCATTATGTCGTCAATGGCGATGACGATTGTCATGTCGAGTATCTGGATAATGCTCGTGGCTCTCGTAATCGTTTATATAATAAGCGAAAGACTGACGACCCCGCTCAGAAATATGAGCGAGGCGTCAAAGGAGTACGCGAAGGGAAACTTTGACAGAAAGATTGAGGTCAAGGGCTCCGACGAGGTCGCGCAGCTTGCAAGGTCTTTCAACGATATGTCAAACTCCCTTAAAAATCTCGAATACATGAGAAGCTCTTTCGTTTCAAATGTCTCGCATGAGCTTCGCACGCCGATGACGACAATCGGCGGATTTGTCGACTCGATTTTGGAGGGCTGCATACCGCCCGAGGACGAGAAGCATTATCTTGAGATAGTCTCCGCGGAAATAAAGCGCCTCTCCCGTCTTGTCAGCTCGCTGCTTGAAATATCAACGTTTGAGTCGGGTCAGAAACCCATTGATTTCACAAATTTCGATATATGCGAGATGGCACGAATCATTCTTATCTCAAATGAGCAGAGGCTCGACGAAAAGCACCTGAAGGTCAGTTTTGAGTGCGACCGCGATAATATTGAGGTGAGAGCGGACAAGGACTCAATATACCGCGTGCTGTTCAATATCTGCGACAACGCAGTCAAATTTTCGTGCGACGGCGGGGAATACAGAGTTACGATACGAGACGTCGGGGAAAAGGCGGAGATAAGCGTTTACAACGAGGGGGTCGGCATACCGAAGGAGGATCTTCCGTTTGTGTTCGACAGATTTTTCAAGTCCGATAAGAGCCGCGGGCTCGATAAGAACGGCGTTGGGCTCGGAATGTTTATCGTAAAATCGGTGATATCCGCGCACGGCGAGGATATATGGGTCGACAGCGAGGAAGGAAAGTACTGCCGATTCACATTCACACTGAAAAAGGCTAAGGCTCAGCCGACGAGACTTAAAGCGGCGCAAAAATAAAGCTTATAATTATAAAAACAGTGAGCGATAATTAACGGTGATTTACAGCAGCGAAAATAAAGAATATTATAAAGAAAAAACGGAAAATACGGAAAAAACCGAAAAAACCGAAAAAACCGAAAACAAAAGGGAAAGGCTCGTGTATACCGCGACATGCCTTTTCGGACTCGAGGCGCTTCTCGGCGAGGAAATCGACTCTCTCGGCTACAGACGGCTTGAAACGATAGACGGCAGAGTGACCTTTGAGGCGGACCGTGACGCGTGCGCCGTGTGCAATATAAATCTGAGGTTTGCCGAAAGGCTCTATCTTACGCTCTCGGTATTTCACGCGGAAAGCTTTTCCGAGGTGTTTGACGGCACGGTAAAAATACCGTTTGAGAGAATAATTGACGAGAGGGGCGCGTTTCCCGTAAAGGGTCATTCGATAAAAAGCCGTCTTTTTTCCGTGCCCGATTTGCAGAAAATAATAAAAAAAGCGGCTGCAAAGCGTCTCGGAGAGTACTACGGACGGGAAATTCTGCCTGAGGACGGCGTAAAATATCTGATAGAGTTTTTTATTCTGCGCGATATATGCTACATAATGCTCGACCTCTCGGGCGCTCCGCTGCACAAAAGGGGATACAGACCCGAAAGAGTCGCGGCGCCTCTCAGAGAAACTCTTGCAGCCGCCATCGTAAAGCTTTCAAGACCGCGCGAGGGCGTCCTTCTCAGGGACCCATTCTGCGGCTCGGGTACCGTTGTGATTGAGGGAGCAATGATGATGAAAAACATTGCCCCGGGGCAAAACAGGAGCTTTGCCGCCGAAGAGTTTCCGTTCTTTCCGAGGGAATCGTGGGAAAGAGCGAGGGAGGCGGCAAGGCGCGGCGTACGGCGCGACGTTGATTTTCGCGCGCTCGGCTCCGATATTGACGCTCGGTGCGTTGAAATTTCAAAGAGGAGCGCCGAGAGAGCGGGGGTGTCCGATATTACGGATTTTGTAACGATGGACGCTCTCGATATTGAAAGCGGCGGTGTTCGCGGGACTATTGTCACAAATCCGCCTTACGGTGAAAGGCTTATGGACATAAAATCCGCCGAGGAGCTTTATTGCCGTATGGGAAAGGCGTTTAAAGGGCTCGGAAAGTGGCAGATGTATATTTTGACCTCCGACGAGGAATTTGAAAAATATTTCGCAAGGCGCGCAGATAAAGTAAGAAAGCTGTATAACGGCATGATACCGTGTCGGCTGTATCAGTATTTTAAAAACAGATGACATCTCGCGCGATAAGCGCAGCGAAATAAGTAAAATATTAAAAAAGAGCCTGTCGGTCACTCGAACCGACAGGCTTTTTCGCCGTTCCATCATCTTAAATAACGAATTATAAATTTATAAATTCATAATTTCATAAAAAACATAATTTGTAAAAAAGCGGTCAATAATATTCAAAAGAAAGACTAAGTAAGGGAGCATGTAACCGATATGAAAATGACCGCGAATTTTACGGAAAACGTTGAATATATGGACGAAAGCCTCAGAGTCAAGGAAAGCTTTGACATAATAAAAAGGACGATGTCTCTCGGCGGCGCAAGTCAGGTGTTTTATTACATTGACGGCTTTGTAAAGGCCGAAATGATGCAAAAGCTTATGATGCACATGACAAGCGTTAAGGATTTCGGCGACGGCGGGGACGATGCCGCGGAGAAGTTTTCCGAAATGAGTGTACCGTCGGTGGAGGTCGATGTGGAGTCCGATTTTGAAAAGCTTATTTTTGCCGTTCTCTCGGGCTGTACTGTTATGATGTGCAGCGGATTCGGTCCGTCGGCAATAGTTATCGACTCGCGGACGTATCCCGCAAGAGAGACCTCCGAGCCCGAAAACGACAGAGTAATGCGCGGCAGCAGGGACGGATTCGTCGAGACTATGATATTCAACACAGCAATGCTGCGCCGAAGAATAAGAAACCCCACTCTCACGGTTGAATATGCCAAAGCGGGGAAAAGCTCTCAGACTGACCTTGCGATATGTTATATGTCGGACAGAGTTGATAAAAAACTGCTTGAAAGGCTGAGAGACAAGCTCGCAAATCTGAGTACCGACTCGCTCTCGCTCGGTCATGAGAGCATGGCGGAATGTCTTATAAGGAAAAGGTGGTACAACCCTTTCCCGAAAATAAGAATAACTGAGCGCCCCGACGTCGCCTCGGCGTCGGTGCTCGAGGGAAGCGTCGTTCTGATATGTGACAACAGCCCCGAGGTAATGCTTTTCCCGACGTCAATCTTCGATTTTCTTCAGGAGGCTGACGACTACTATTTTCCCCCGCTCACAGGAACCTATCTCAGGATAATCAGGCACGTTGTGTTTTGGCTGTCTGTCCTTATGACGCCTCTTTGGTATCTCGCGCTGTTAAAGAGCGACGTACTGCCCGACTTTTTAAACTTTTTGATTCCGTCGGAGCCCGGTGAGATACCGATTATTATTCAGCTTTTTTTAACCGAGTTTGCTCTTGACGGGCTGAAGCTTGCCTCGCTGAATACCCCCGACGCGCTCTCAAGCTCGCTTTCCGTTGTCGGCGGACTTCTGCTCGGCGATTTCGCGGTCAAGGTCGGCTGGCTGTGTCCCGACGTAATACTCTATATGTCCTTTGTCGCAATCGCAAATTTCACTCAGTCAAGCTATGAGCTCGGTTATGCGTTCAAGTACCTCAGAATGATAACTCTGCTTCTCACGGCGCTTTTCGGAACATGGGGCTTTGTCGCAGGAATCCTTCTTATTTTCGTGCTCGTCGCCTCAAACAAATCGTTCGGCGGAAAAAGCTATCTCTATCCGCTAATACCCTTCAACGCGAAGGCGATGTGTCGTCTCCTTTTCAGACCGAAAAAGCACGATTGAGCCTTCGGGATTCGTTTCTTATATCATCTTATATCAAACAGAGATATGAGAACGAGCCACAGAGCGGGGAAGTACTTCATAATATTCCAGACGGAGACACCCCTCAGACCGAACTCCGAGGCGAGTCGGAGCATTGCATCCGCGCTGCGTGCGTTCTGGAACCATACCTCGTGCTCGACGTCGCCGTTTTCTGTCCTGTCGAAATAAGTGAAAAATGGGGACGCCGCGTCTGTGTCGAACTGTATCGCGGCGTTCTTTTCACGCGCGAGCGAGACCGCGCTGACATTTGACAGCGGTGCGGCGGCGCTTTTGCCGCTTATAAACGGCAGAGTCCAGTTGTAGCCGTAGTTCGGCATTCCCATATATATTTTTTCGGGCGAGATATTCTCGACTCCGTACCGAATAACCTCGCGTACTTTGTTTAAAGGCGACACCGCCATCGGCGAGCTGTATGTGTATCCCCATTCGTAGGTCATCAGCAGCACGGCGTCGGCGGCATTCCCGACGGCGCCGTAGTTATGACCCTCGTAAAGAAGCCCCGACATATCGTCGCCTGTTTTCGGCGCCATGGAGGCAAAGAGAATATATTCGCCGCCGATTTTTTCATTTAATGCGGCAAGAAATGACGCGTAGTCCTCCGCGTATTCGGCGGGAATATATTCAAAGTCAACGTCTACTCCGCCGTAGCCCTTATTTACCATTGTTTCGTACGTTTCGTTTATGATTTTCTCTTTCAGCTCGTCGGAGGTCAGTATACGTGTCACGAGCTCGTTTGAAAAGGTTCCCGCCTCGGTAAGGGACGTCAGCATCATAAGCGGAACTGTATCGTATTCTTTTGATATGCGTATCAGCTTTTCGTCGTTTTCGGGCGGAATTAGTGAGCCGTCGTTTTTTATCCCATAGGTGAAAATCGAAAGGTAAGTGAGATAGGGGAGAGTTCTTCTGAGGACACTTTCGTCAATAAATGGGTATGCGTAGCCGTTTGTCGATATCTCGCCGAGAGACGGCGCGCTTTCATAAGAAATCACGATTGTCTGTCCGGGGTAGATTGCGCCGTTTCCCATAAGCGTCGGATTTTTCTGAAAAATGTTCTTTGCGGTCGTCCCGTAGCTTTGGGCAATCGATTCAACGGTGTCGCCGTCCTTTACAGTGTAGGATACCGATGGGATAAGTATTACGATATCCTCTCCGACAACGAGACGTGACGGGTCCTTTAAGTCGTTGTCGGCAATAATTCTTTGTGGAGTCGTGCCGTAAAGCTGCGCTATAGAGTAAACGCTTTCCCCCGATTTTACTGTATGTATCATCAAATAATCTCCTTTTTTGGTATTTGTATTTATTTTATGCGCCTTGCTCCACAGCGACACATATGTTTCGGGCGCTTTGCAAATAATAAGTACCGTAAAATATTTTTGATATTTAAAAAAGCAAAAAAAAGGAGTTTTTATGTCTGAACTTACAAGAATTAAAAGTGTTTTGGCAAGTGAAATAATAGATTCGAGAGGAAATCCGACTCTTGAGGCAACAACAAAGCTCGTCGGAGGCGCGAGAGGGACGGCGTCCTCTCCGTCGGGCGCGTCGACTGGAAGCCATGAGGCTCTTGAGCTTCGCGACAACGACCCCGAGCGCTTCGGCGGAAAAGGGGTTTTGTCCGCTGTGACAAACGTCAACACGGTGATTGCGGAGTCGCTCGAGGGCTCGCGCTCTTCGCAGTATCTCGTCGACAGAAAGCTTTTGGCGCTCGACGGGAGCGAGAACAAATCAAATCTCGGCGCAAACGCGACCCTTGCCGTTTCGGTGTCGGTGGCAAAGGCGGTCGCAAAGCAATGCGGTATTCCGCTTTTCAGATATCTTGGCGGCGTCAATGCGGTAAGACTTCCCGTTCCGATGATGAATATTCTTAACGGCGGAGTTCACGCGTCGAACAATATAGATATTCAGGAGTTTATGATAATGCCGACGGGCTTTGAAAGCTTCAGAGAAGCGCTCCGCGCGGGGTGCGAGGTTTACCGCGCGCTCGGCTCGCTTCTGAAAAAAGAGGGAAAATCCGTTGCAGTCGGAGACGAGGGTGGATACGCGCCCGATTTGTCGTCTGACAGAGAGACTCTCGAATATATATGCAGAGCGTGCGAGCTTGCTGGGTACGGCACAAAGAGAATAAAGATTGCCGTCGACGCGGCGTCAAGCGAATGGCAGTGCGGTGACGGAATGTACCTGCTTCCGAAAAGTCAAAAGCAATTTACCTCGGAAGAGCTTGTCGATTATTGGGAGAAGCTTGTGTCGGAATATCCTGTAGCCTCGATTGAGGACGGACTCGGCGAGGACGACCACGACGGCTGGCGCCGCCTCACCTCACGGCTCGGCTCAAAGTGCGCGCTTGTAGGAGACGATTTGTTCGTTACAAATTACAAGCGTCTCAGAGCGGGTATAAGAAACAAAGAGGGAAACGCGATTCTTATAAAACCGAACCAGATAGGCACTCTTTCGGAGACTCTTGAGGTGATGCGTCTTGCGGCGGAAAACGGGTACAGAACAATCGTGTCCCACCGCTCGGGTGAGACGTGCGACACTTATATTTCGGATATTGCCGTCGCAATGAACAGCGGATATATAAAAACGGGCGCTCCGTGCCGAGGGGAGCGGATTGCAAAATACAACAGGCTTCTTAAAATCGAGGCAATGCTCGGTACGTCGGCGCATTACGGAGATTTTTAATTTATTTTAATTCTAAAATTTATTTTTATTACGTTTGCCTTGATTTAAAAGGGAAAGAAAAATCCCCGCTTTTTACGCATTTTAGTAAAAAGCGGGGAATATTTATTGTTTTAAAACTTAAAGCTCGCCAAATGCCTTTATCCACTCGCGCGCTATAAGCTCATGACCGGCGGGCGACGGGTGAACTCCGTCAATGAGCCAGTATGCGCCGCCTGTTTTCTCGGCGGCTTTGTCGAATTTTTCCTGGAGAGGAATGAATTTGATTGAGTACTTCTCGCAAAGCTCACGCGTCAGACGCGCTCTGAGCGCGACGCCGTTTTTGAATTTTTCCCATCTCTTCGGGTTTTCCTCGCACGCGCACGTCTCATATCCCTCGAGGACGAACGGCTCGAGCATCATAAGCTTTATGTTCGGAAAAGCGGCTTTTGTGCGCTCTATAATTTGCGAGCAGTTTTCGGTGAAGGGAAGAACCACGTCGTCTCCTATATGGTGCCACACGTCGTTCACGCCGATAAGCAGACTCATGACGTCGGGACAGACGGCGATTATATCGTTCTCCGTTCTCGCGAGAACATCGTCGGACTTGTTCCCGCTGACGCCCTTGTTTATAAATTCATACTCGCCGGGGTAATTATACCCAAGCTCTCCCGCTACCATCAGCGCGTAGCCGGTGCCGAGATGGTCGTCATATTCCTTAAAACGCTGTGAGTCCGTTATGGAGTCTCCCTGAAACAGAATTTTTTTCATTGCAAGTGACCTCGTTTCTTTTTTCGTCATTATTTCGGTTTCAACCGAATTTTTGCGCCTATATTTTATCACCGCAATAAAAAAAAGTAAAGGGAAATTAAAAAAAGT
Source organism: uncultured Clostridia bacterium (assembly GCA_947632135.1). Lineage (GTDB taxonomy): Bacteria > Bacillota > Clostridia > Oscillospirales > CAG-272 > RUG14199. Next base: position 1,902 of record CANRNZ010000036.1, on the reverse strand, counting down.
ATTGATTTTTTTTTATAATATTATATAATAAACTTGATAGGTGTCGAATTAAAATTCTTTAATTTGCAGCTTATCAAAAATATAAATTTTTTACATAAGAGGTAATTTGTTATGAAAAAAATTTTTGCAATTATCTTGTCAGTTGTAATGATGTTTTCTTCTATAATATTTGCTTCATATGCTGCCGATGATAATGAATCTTCTATAGATAAAAATAATGACACCGAATATAATGACGATAAGGTAGTGCCGGGTCTGCCGCAATTTGGCAGCAGAGATTGGACTGATTATAACAGCTATATACAATATAATGGCAATGCAACCGGATATTCAGTAAATCATTTATCAATATATGTTACAGATGAATTTTTATCTTCCGGCACTGTACTGGATGCCTCATATTTCCCCGAAATTGAGGATAAAATAGCTAAAATTGAGAAGATACAACCAAGTATTTACGTTAGTGATGATGATTATGATCCTCATGAATATAGAATCGAGTTCGATTGGGAGTTTGTAAGTCATGAGTATCCTAATCCTTTCACCGAGGAAATGTTGGACGAATTTATTTCGGCTGTCAGGTATTTAACTACATTTTCGTTCGTTGAAAAAGTAGAGTTGTATAATGTTGGTCTTGCTGAATTAGCTGATCCTACGGATACAAATCCGACAGAGTCCTCTCAGACAGACCCCGTGGACACGGATTTGGAGCCGGAGGACGATGTTACAACGGAGCCCGATACGACCGAGGCGCTCGGAGCAGTGACGGAAAGCGACGACACCGACAAAGGCGGGCTTAACAATCCGGCGACGGGCGACAGGTTCTTTATTTACATGTCAGTACTGCTTCTTTCGGCGGGGGTGACTTTTGTAATAACAGCCGCCGTCACGAAGAGAAAAGTTAAGAAATGATTTTAAACGGGACAGGAATTCTTCCTGTCCCGCAAATTAAGTGTTAAACAGGAGGCGCGATATGCCGATAAAAATACCGAATCTGCTCCCGGCGACCGCCGTGCTCTTAAATGAAAATATATTCGTCATGACGGAGACAAGGGCAATAACGCAGGATATCCGCCCTCTTAAAATACTTCTTCTCAATCTTATGCCGAAAAAAATTGCGACAGAAACTCAGTTTGCAAGGCTTCTCGGGAACACACCGCTTCAAATCGAGCTTGCTCTTATTCATACGAAAACGCATAAATCGAAGAATACCTCCGAGGAGCATCTTCTTTCGTTTTACAAGACTTTCGACGAGGTGAAAAACGAGAAGTTTGACGGCTTCGTCATAACAGGCGCGCCCGTTGAGCATCTCGACTTCGAGTCTGTCGAGTACTGGGGGGAGCTTTGCGAGATAATGGAGTGGAGCAAGACGCACGTCACAAGTACTCTCCATATATGCTGGGGGGCTCAGGCGGGGCTGTACTATCATTTCGGAATCGAAAAAAAGCCGCTTGACGAAAAGCTGTTCGGCGTATTTTCACACAGAGTCGTGCATAAAAATTCGATACTGTTCAGAGGCTCCGACGACGTATTTTTCGCTCCGCATTCAAGACACACCACCGTCTCGCTCAGCGATATTGAAAAGGTTCCAAATCTTAAAATACTCGCGCTTTCCGACGAGGCGGGGGTTTACGCCGTGTCCACCGACAGGGGAAAGCAAATATTTATAACCGGCCACTCCGAGTATGACAGAGATACTCTGAGGGAGGAGTACGAAAGAGACAAGGCGCTCGGGCTTCCGATTAAAATGCCGCTCAACTATTTTCCAAACGACGACGACTCGCAAACTCCCGTCGTGAGGTGGAGAAGCCATGCAAATCTGCTTTTCTCAAACTGGCTCAACTACTTCGTATATCAGACGACTCCGTACGATATCACCGAGATAGAATAATTTCGGATATA
>CANRNZ010000035.1 GCA_947632135.1 uncultured Clostridia bacterium | reverse complement strand
GAAATTCGTAAAAACCGAGTGACCCGTCTCCCCCGCGAAGTCCCCCCTTAAATACAAAAAAACACAAAAAATACAAAAAACACGGCGCGCCGCATCTTTAATGCGGCGCGCCGCGCCAAATTCCCGCCTTTTTATTTACCCGCAAAGCCTTACAGGTGCCCGAAGACGAGAAGCTTCGCGTAGGACATATATTCCCTCACGAGAGACGTGTACAGCGTGAACGCCTCGGGAGCCTTCGCGTTGTAGCAGCAAATCGGCTCGACGCCGCGATTTTTGCACAGGAGCTTTATTCTCGGAATGTGGAAATTCGTCGACACGCACGCGAGGTTTTCATACCCTATGCCGCGCTCCTTTAACAGCGCGAGGGAGCAGTCTATATTTTCAAGAGTGTTTTTCGACTTCGTCTCCGAAATTATCCGCTCGGGGGATATTCCCTTTGATATAAGATAGTCCCTCATTACCTCCCCCTCGGGGCGGCTCTCGTCGGGGCCCATTCCGCCGCTGACGACGCATATCGAGTTCGGCGCCGCCTCGAGCAGCTCGCGCGCGAGGTCGAGCCGTAATTTAAGGCTCACCCCGGGATAACAGCTTTCCTCGCTCCCGTTTACCTTCGCGCCGAAAACGAGAAACACCGTTTTGTCGGGCAGAGTCTCGGGGGGGACCTCCGCCGCGCTCCCCGAGAAAATAAAAGCGCACAGCGCAAGAAACGACACGGCGTAGAAAATGACGCACGCGCAAAAGAGCCCTTTGAATACGGGGTACGCCCTTTTCAGCGCGCCTTTCAGCTTTTTTCTAAGCCCGATACACAGCGAAACCGAGAGCAGCACCGCGAGCGTTATGATATAAGCGAGAGTCTGCTCGGGAAATATCACGAGCTTTATAAGATAGAGCGCGTAGTTTGCAAGCACAATGGCGGCTGCGGCGCACGTCACGGCGTCGAGAATTTTTTCGGCTCTTTTTTTCGGCGTCTTTCGCATTTCGGATTCTTTCGGCATTTCGGAATTTTTTGTATTTTCGAAATTTTCGGATTTTTTCGGAATTTCGGGATTATTAAAATTTTCGAAATTTTCGAAATTTTTTGCCCCGTCGCCGAGCGCGCCCGATTTATTCTCCGTATTTTTCTCTTTCATAGTTTTACAGCCTTTATAAGCTTGCGCGCTCTCCTTTCCCGTTGTATGCTGTGCTTAAAAAAGCGGGGAACCTGTTAAGTGTTCCCCGCGGGGCGTGCCCCCGAGAGCGGCGCGTTTTTTAGAATTTTTTATTTTATAATCGACTCGTCCCACATTTCGGGCGCTTCGTACCCGAGGAAGTTCACGGCGGTGGCGGCGACGTTTGAGAGTCCGAACTCACCATTGTCGGGCTTTACCTCGTAGTTTTCCCCGTAGAAGTTGTCGTAAATTATAAAGGGAACGCGGTTCAGAGTGTGGCTCGTCTTTGCCTTCGGCGAGCCGTCCTTCCCGAATTTAATATTTCCCTTTTTGTCCGTCTCATACATCTCGTCCGCGTTTCCGTGGTCGGCCGTTATGAGCGCTACGCCGCAAAGCTCGTCGACGACCTTCAAAATGCGTCCGAGCTGCAAATCGAGCGCCTCCATGGAGCATATCGCCGCCTCAAGGTTCCCCGTGTGACCGACCATGTCCCCGTTCGGGAAATTCACTCTCATGCAGCGGTATTTTCCGCTTCTCATCTCGTCTATGAGTCTGTCAGTTATCTCGGCGCACTTCATCCACGGGCGCTGCTCGAAAGGAACGACGTCGGAGGGTATCTCGGCGTACGTCTCAAGCTCCTCGGAGAACTTTCCGCTGCGGTTGCCGTTCCAGAAATATGTGACGTGACCGTACTTTTGCGTTTCCGATATAGCGTACTGTGTAACGCCGCTTCCGACAAGGTATTCGCCCATGGTATTCGTTATCTCCGGCGGCGCGACAAGGTAGCGCGAGGGAATATGCAGATCCCCGTCGTACTCGAGCATTCCCGCGTATGTGATTTTCGGTACGCGGACTCTGTCGAATTTTTCCCTGTCGAAGTCCTCCCCGCTCTCAAACGCCTTTGATATCTCAATGGAGCGGTCGCCGCGGAAATTGAAGAAAACCACGCTGTCGCCGTCCTCGATTCTTCCGACGGGCTCCCCGTTTTCCGCGATGACAAACGGCGGGAGGTCCTGGTCGATTGCCTTTGTCTCCTCGCGGTATGTCTCGATTGCCTCCTTTGCCGAGGCGAAATATCTGCCCTCGCCGAGGACGTGCGTCCTCCAGCCTCTCTCGACCATAGACCAGTCTGCCTCATAGCGGTCCATCGTTATGTTCATTCTTCCGCCGCCCGAGGCAATTTTAATGTCGAAATCAGGCCCTCTGAGCTCTGACATAAACTCTTCAAAAGGCTCTACATAGTCGAGCGCCGACGTCTCGCCGACGTCTCTCCCGTCAAGGAGTATGTGGACTCTCACGCGTCCTACTCCCGCCGCCTTCGCGCCCTTTATCATCGCCTTAAGATGGTCGATGTGGGAGTGTACGTTTCCGTCCGAGAAAAGACCGAGAAAATGGAGAGTGTGCCCTTTTGCGCCGTCTATTATCTCGCGCCACGCGTCGGACTCGAACATCTTCCCGCTTTCGAGCGAGTTCGAAACTAGCTTTGCGCCCTGCGCGAACACCTGCCCCGAACCGAGCGCGTTGTGACCCACCTCGGAGTTGCCCATGTCGTCGTCGGAGGGAAGGCCGACTGCGGTGCCGTGCGCTTTGAGGGTCAGCATGGGATATTTTGCCATCAGCATATCGAGGTGAGGAGTGTACGCTCTTTTAACGGCGTTTCCCTCGTTATCTGCCGCAAGCCCGACGCCGTCCATGACTATCGTCAGAACAGGCCCCTTGACGCCGATATCTTTTTTTCTTTTTTCAAGTTTTACGCTCATTTTATTTCTCCTTGATTCCCCTGTCGCCGTGCGGTGCCCCGCCGTTCAACATGTTATTTTTATATAAATTATAAACTCGCCTTAATATAATATCACATTTGGAAATAAAAATAAATATCTACGGAAAAATATTAGAAAAACAAAAATATATTTTTTGCGTTGTTTTATTTTCCGCATGTAAAAATTTATTTTAAATCGAGCGGAGCGCGCGCCGCTCTTTCCTCGGCGTCGCGCAGCATATCGGCAACGCACGGAAAAATCCTCTCCGCCGCGCTCTTTGCGCCGTCTGTGCCGTGGGGGAGAGTGTAGCCGTGGAACTCTTCGAGCATCGGCACGTCGTTGTTGTTGTCGCCCGCCGCGAATATATTCTCCCTTGACACGCCGAAGCGCTCAGCGGCTTTCAAAACGGACACCGCCTTGCTCACTCCCGCGGGAGGTATGTCAATGCAGCTCCCGTTCATGTGCGGGTTTACGGTGTCCCCATAAAGCTCCGTGAGAGCCCTGCATATCCTCTCGGATTTTTCGACCGTGTCGTATTTTGTGTTGATTTGAGAAAAATATTTCAGCCTCTTTACTTTTTGAACGCTCTCAAGCTCGCCCGACAGCGGGCGAGTTACGTCAAGAGAGACGGTTTTTGCGCGTTCGCTGACGTCGAGGTAAACCGGCCCCTCGCGGTGAAGCATTTTTAAAATATCGAAAAGACGCGCCGCCTCCGCTCTGAAATCGAATATCGGCTCGCCCGCGCCGCTTGCGGCGTACGCCCCCGTCATACAGATGACAAAGTCGAAATACCTGCCGTAATTTTCGATTATCGGGAGGGTCATGACGTACTCCCTGCCCGTGACGATGCCGAATATGTTTCCGTCTTTTCTGAATTTTTCGACGGCGTCGAGAGTCTCTTTTCCGACGCCGTTTGGGTAAAGGGAAAAGGTGTTGTCAAAGTCGCTTGCGAAGAGCAGGCGGTCTTTTTTTTCGGTGAAATCGGACGGGGAAAAGGTCGGGAAGTCCGTCTGCGAGAGGTTTGGGAAGTTCGTCTGCGAGAGGGGTGCCCTGCTTGTCCGGGAGTCCTTTGCGGTATTCATCGCGCCGCCTCCTTGATTTTTTATGATTACTTTGTATTTTTCGGTGAGCTTTTCGGTGTATTTTGAATGTATTTTAAGTGTATTTTAAATGTATTGCAAATGCATTTTTCAAAATTTTAAAAATTTTTTTATTTTCCCGAGTCTTTCAGGCGGATTTTCCAGATTTCGGAGAGCGGAGATTTGAACACGCTCGGCTCTCGGCACAGAGTATCCGTATCGACCGCGTTTTGTCTCACGCAGAATACGCTGCCGTTTCGGTAAATCGGAAGCTCTATATACAAATCGGACAAAAGCCCGAGCGCCTTTTTGTAGAGCGCCTTTTTTGTCCCGAAGGACATTTCGGCGCGCGCGCGGCTTATCGCGGCGTCAAGCACGTCCACAGCCTCCGACTGGGTGACGGCGCGGGCGTCGCCCGAATTTTCCGCTTCTCCGGTATTGTCAAAATCTTCCAAATCGTCAAAATTTTCGGAATTTTGGGAATCTTCGGAATTTTGGGAATCTTCGGAATTTTGGGAATTTTCTGAATTCTCGGAATTTTCGAAATCGAAGCTTTCTATCTCGACGGTGCCGAAGTTCTCAATCATCGCGCCGTCGCGGAGCTTTCGAAGCCCGTTTGCCTTTACGGCGTCAGAGCCGCCGGATACGGCGTACCTCTCGTAAAGGTCGCCGCCGGGGCCCACTATCCAGCCGAGCGCGTAGATTCCGACTCCCTCGTCCGAATAGATATCGCCGAGAAGATTTTCGTCGTAGACGACCTCGGCGTCGGCCCCGAGCGCAAGGAGGGAATCGCGCGCCTTTTTAAACATGTCGTCCGTCGCGGTGCCGCTGTCCGACGGGAGAAGGGTCAGTGTGAACTTTGCCTTTTTCTTTGTCGCAGGGTCAACAAGCTCGCCCGAGTCCCCGAGGTAATACCCCGCAAGCTCAAAATATTTTTTCGCGCTCTCGCCGCTCGAATCATATATCCCGTATATCGCGCCGCCTCCCTCGCCGCTTTCGCTCTCGCTCCACGAGACGGCGGGGACAAACGTGCGGATTTCCCTTTTGTCGGGGGCTGACGCCGCCTTTTTTGTGTCAAAGAGGGACATTATAGCGATTCTCGCGTTTATGTTCATATAATGCGCGGGGTTTACGAGGACGTATTCGTAGGAGGAGTCCGAGATAAAATAAGTCTCGGCGCCGCCTTTCGGGTATGAGACGCCCGACGCTTGATAAAGGCATATGTCGACGTCGGCGTTGTACGGATTTTTTTCCTCCGACACGTCGATAAAGCGCACTTCGCCTACCATTTTTTGAGTATTTTCGGAATTTTCGGAATTTTCGGAATTTTCGGAATTTTGGGAATTTTGAGAATTTTGGGAATTTTGGGAATTTTCGGAATTTTGAGAGCTTTCGGAATTTTCGGTATCTTCCGCGCCGTCGGTAAGAGTGCTCTCCGAGTCATTTTTGCCGCCTGCGGGATAGGTAAAATACTTGTTTGACGTCAGAAAAACAGTTTTGGAGCCCTCGTCATATTTCGATAGGACATACGGCCCCGAGCCGAGGGGCGCGCCGCGAAGGCTTTCGATATGTCCCGCGAATTCGGCGCTTTCAAGCGGGACCCCGCAGCATGACGCCGCGCCCTCGGGTATCTCAAAGCCCGCCGTGTAGTAAGCTCTCGGCGCGATATAGAAGTCCGTTTTGTAAATTACGTCGGAGTTTATTTCGGAAAAATAAAGAGTTATCCTCTCGCGCCCGGCGCCGTGTGACGTTACGCTGTCGAGCCTTATCCCGCTGACGCTTTCGACCGACGCCCCGTCGGCGACGCTCTGCGTGAACTCCCTTATCGCGTCCGCCGCGAAGGAGTCCCCCTCGTACGCCGCCTCAACGCTCTCCATTCTTGTGTAGTCAAAGGAGCCGTCCTCGGTGTAAAGGCGGCACATGAGCTCGAAGAAATCGGACGCCGTCGGGAAGTCGCCGCCCTTCAGGGTATAGAGCCTTCCCGCGCTGTCGCGAAAGCCCGTGACGCCGCTTCTCGATATTCTGATGTATCTGTCCGAGAGGACCTTCGAGTAGCGAGGCGCGTCGCTCTCGCCGTCCTTTATGAATTTTCCCTCGTAGTAGGAGTAGACGTACTCTCCGCCGTCGTCGGGGGCGTACTCGGTGTAAACGTCGCTCTCCAGCGCTTTTTCAAGAGTTGTTTTGTACGTCACCGCCCCCTCGGCGTCCTCTGTTCCGACGTATATGCCGTCGCCGTCGGCGGCGTAGGAGTAGACAAAGGAGCCGTAATTCCAAAGGCGCATCGCGTACGCGTTCGCGACGGCCTCGCTGCCCTTTATGTCGTCGGCGCCGAAGGTGTCAAAGATATACGACGCCGCAAGCTCGTTTGTGCAGTACGTCTCTGTGACGTATTCAAATATCCTGCCCGCAAATTTCGCGCCCGCCGTCCTTGCCTTTTCCCAAAAGAGAGCGCTCTCCTCTGCCGTAAACGGGTCGCTTTGAGTCGGATTGTATCCGACGCCCTTTGAGAGAATGTCGGCGGCGGTCGCGGCGACAGCGCCCGCGTTGTCAAGCTGGCTCAGGTACTCGCCGCGCCCGACAAGAGGGAAGGCGGCGCCGTCAAGGTATCCCGCCTCGGGGTCGATGTCGCAGTAGATTGAAAAAAGAACGTCCTCGGCGGTGAGGGGGGAGCCGTCGGAAAACATAAGATTCGGCTTCAGCACAAATTCGACGGCGGTCATGACCGCCGCCTCGCCCTCGCACTCGTTGAAGCTCTCGTCGGCGCCGAAAACTCTGAGGCTTTCCGCGGCGGCGGCGGTCTCCCCTCCGCATATCGGCGCGCCGTCGCTCCCGTATACCCACAGCTTTGTAAATACAGTATCGAGAATTTCCGCCTCGGCGCCCGAGTGCTTTTTAAACGGTGAAAAATCCCCGCCGATACTGCCCACTCCGACAGACAGGATTCCGTCGGAGTCAGATGCGCGGCGAAACGACAGATTCGAGAGAGGCGAAAAAACAGCAGCGCATATGAGAATCAGCGAAAGCGCAAGAAAGATAAGGGGAGGGTATATTTCTTCGAATTTTCCGAATTTCCCGAATTTCCCGAATTTCTCGAATTTCCCGTTTTTTTCGGGTTTTCCGTGTGTTTCGCGTTTTTCGCGCTTCGCGTATTTTTTTATAAAATTTATAAAATTCATAAAAAACAAAACCTCTGCGTTTTCCGTTTTTTCGCTTTTTCGTATTTTCGCATTAAAAAATCAAATAAAATCAAATAAAAACGAAAACAAAATATACTCTCCGTATTTTATATATAAAAATGCTTTACTCTCAGTCAAAGAAGCCGTCGAGCGCGAGATTTGCGCCGTACTCGAAGCGGGAAAGGTAAAAGGTCATGTCGTGATTCAGTTCATAGACGTTTCTCGCCGCAAAATACGTGCTGTTCGGCACGCTGTCGCTGTACGGCGCCAGTGTGTACGCCATGTCGTAGTATGCGCTGTAGAATATTTTTTCCATCATCTCAACCGAGTCGTTGTCGCGCAGGTAGTAGTACATATAATCCGTGATGTGCGCGTCGGCCATATATCCGAGCGAGGCGGCGTTCAGCGCCGAGAGGACGCGGCTGACCGTCTGCGCGTTGTTGCAGTTTGACGGGACGGCAAAAAACAGCGAGTCCTCGGAGGTCAGCGTGCGGTAGTTTTCCTGCTCCGACGACGCCTTCGGCAGAGGAAGGATTCCCCATTCGGCATCGGATGCGGCGAGAGCTTTCGCCGTCGACAGGCGCTCAATCAAAAACATCGAGCCGCCCGAGGCGAAGACGGAGACGGCGTCCATGGAATTATAGTTTTTATTTTCGTCCGTGTAAAGGGTCTGCGCCGTCGTGGCGGCGTGGAGGGTGTTTTCATAGCTTACCGAAACATAAGGCGTTCCGCCGAGCCCGCCGCCCGTGACAAAGCTTGTCCCCTCCGAGACGAAAACGAGGTCGGCAAGTCTCAGCGAGGTGTCCTGAGAGCCATAGGAATAAATCCGCTCAAGGGAGCTTTGCGCTCTCTTTTCGTTCAGCGCGCCGACGGCGTTTGTGTATTCGAAAAATTTGTCCCATGTCCATTCTCCGCGCCTCACAAGGCTGTACGGGTCGCCAAGGCCCGTGTCGGAGACGAGCGCGCGGTTGAAGAACACGGCGGAGAGCGAGTCGGCATCAAGGCTTGCCCAGCCCGCGACGGCGTACCCCGTCGACTTTGCCATTGCCGAGGCGACCCCGCTTTCAATATTGTATCCCGCGCCGAAATTAGAAAACGGCAGGCCTGCAAGGTTAAAAAGCAGTCCCGATACAGCAAAGGAGCATATCTGATTTTGGGGTATCATTATAATGTCCGCGTAGTAGTCTCCCGCTCTCACGGAATTTGACAGCTCGTCGTACATCGTCCCGACGTCCGTCGCCTTTGAATAGATTGACACGTTGAACCAATTTTCGACGGTGTCGTTTCTGTCCTTTACGGCCTTTGCCATCGCGGCGCCGCAGACGTCCTCGTTTATAAGGGACTCTTTCGGCGTCGCTATCATGATTGCCGCGCCGTCAAAGTCGTCCTTTCCTATACTGTTCAGGTGAGTGCGCACTTCCTTTGAAAAATCGTTTTCGACAATGACGTAGTCCCTTTCGGCGTCGCCGCTCTCCGCCGCGGTGTCACTCGGCAAGGATTCGGGCGCGTCGTCGGCCTCCCCTCCGCTTTCGGAGCATGAGGCGAGAGAGAGCGAGGAGGTGAGGACTGCAAAAAGGCACAGCGCCGCGCAAATTTTTTTTGTAAAAATCTCTGTAAAAATCTCTGCAATTTTTTTTGCAAAATTTCTTGTAAAACCCGAAATTTTTTCGGATTTTTCGGATTTTTTTAATTTTTCGAATTTCATAAAGCTTTCTCCGAAATATCTTATAGTAAGCAGTGGGCAGTGAATAGTGGTCAGTGGTCAGTGGTCAGTTGATAGTGGGCAGTGGTCAGTGGGCAGTTGATGGTGGGCAAACCCCGCCTCCCCTTTCAGGGGAGACTCTGACCACTGATAACTGACTACTGACCACTGATCACTGATCGCCGGTCACTTGTTATTGTGCGCCTTTTTTTAAATTACAGTCACGGCACAGCATTTGACAGTTATCCGGCGTTGTCTTGCCGCCCTTGCTCCACGGCGTGATATGGTCGGCGTGCATTTCGTCAAAATCAAAGATTTCGCCGCAGATTGCGCATTTGTGTCCTTGCTTTTCATAAGCCGCGAGGGCATCCCGACGGTCAAAAGCGCGGATTGACAGCATCTTTTCTTCGCCTGTCAGCAGATATTCATATATGCCGGATTTCCTCGTCACGTCCTCGTCGCCCATGAGCCGCTGAATTTCAATTTCAAGCTTTCGAGGGTCAAGGTCTGTCCGGTTTCCGTGCAGATTATAAAAGAGTCCCCACGGCAGCCCTTTCATTTCCTTCCGTTTATTCGGGAAAATAGCCTGTACCCAGTCAATGACGGAACGAAAATAATTCCAAAGCCGCACTGCGGAGGGGTCGTTCTGATGCTCTGCCATATATGACTCAATGCTCTTTCCCTCGGCGCTTGACGCCCAAAGGATCGCTGTTTCAAGATATTCCTGACGAATGGAAGCGCCTTTCAGGTAATCTCCGGCCAGTGTATCGGCGGCGCAGCCCGTTTTTGAAAAATAACGCTTTGCATCCGAAGTCCAGCTGCCCGCATAGACGGCGTTCCGCAGCTCCTGATCGGTGAGCTTTTCGCCCGCGATATTGATAATTCGGAACCAATCCAATTTTTCGCTGTCCGTCCCGTCGCAGACATATACGAAAAGGGGATAGTTTAAAATCTCTTGTTTGCGGTCGGACGGCAGATTATAAAAATACTTATCGTCTACGGAGAACGACCCGTCAACGTATTCACAAAGGGAGAGGGTGCGCTGCTGGCCGTCCAGCACCTCAAACCCGTCGGTGCCGTCGTCTTTTTTTACCTTGCACCAATAGATTACGTTCAGGGGCAGACCCTTCATCACCGTGCGAATTACTTCATCGCGCTGCGCGTCTTTGTAGACAAATTCCCGCTGATATTTTGGGCGGATGTCGAGGCGTTCATCATAGCCGACAACGCCTTCTTCTGCATCGTTGAAATAGCCTTCGCATACCTCGCCGACTGTGACTTTTAATTCATTGATCTGCATTTACTTTCCCTCCTTCGGTGCTTCGGGGTGCTTATTGCGAATAAGAATGCGCGGATATGTATTTTTCAGCTTCCCATCAATCCACAACGTAGGAGTGGCATTTAAATCACTGTAATTTGGATATTCATCCTTTGTGTAAACGTGAGACTTTAGCGCTGGATCTCCAGCACCACGTTTTGCCATACCTATTATCTCAAACTGATCCGGACTATACTTATCCAAAAATGTAATGGGAACACCCATAATGTCAGAATAATCGCAAGGTATATCCGAAGTTTTATTGACCTCAATCGCATCGTAATTATCGTAACGAGGATATGTATCTGATGAATAACGCTTTACAAGAATCATTTCCTCATGGCGCTGTTTTATATCTAAATTGGTAAACCAGCGGATGCCTTTGACACGAATAAATTTCCGTCCGGTTTCATCAACCCCACAGCCGGATGCGGAAAGCGGGTAATCGTCAGGAACATAAAATGCTCTGTCCCCCGAATGTATACTTGGCCCTATCCATACCTTGTTTTCCATGATTAACGGGAAAAACTCTTTATAGGTTACAGCGTTTATATTGCCGACAATAATAAACTTTTTTTCATGCTCCATCAAAACAGCCATGTATTCGCGGAACAGCGAAAAAGGTGGATTTGTAACTACAATGTCGGCTTCATCCAATAAGGCCAAACATTCTGGCGAGCGAAAATCACCGTCACCGGCTAATTCTGTTAGCTCATTCTCGCCGGATTTAAACAGTTCCGCAACATCAAACATATCTACGCCGCCGTCACCCGTTTTATCATAAACCGTGGTAACAACAGCTTTATAGGGTTTGCCCTCTGTTCCCTCTGATTTCCCTAAAATATCGAAAATGGAAAGCTGCTGGTTTGCAATAGGGGAGCCGGTATAGCATGTGGCAATCAGTTTTTTCAGACCCAAGCGGTTAAAATTCAAAACAAAATACTTGAAAAAATTACTCTCAAAGGGATCATCACAATTGCAAAGCACCGTTTTTCCTTTGAAATGTTGCCTGTAATGCCGCAGTTCTTTTTCTATGTCAGTGAGTTGTGTATAGAACTCATCCTTTTTTGCCCTTGCTGCTGCATTAAGACTTGTATTCTTATTTGCCATTCCCGTTTTCCTCCCTTTCCCGATACTCCCGCAGCCATTCGCGGAGAAGGGCGGAGACTGTTATATCTCTATCCAAAGCAATTTGCTTCAACGCCTTGCGTTCTTCGCGTGTCATCGTCAGCGTAAGATTTACCATATTTCTTTCGGCCATCGCTTTTGTCTCCTCGCCTTAAGGTGAGGAGAGTCGAACCGCATCGGTTTTCGTCGGCATCTTCGCGCTCATGCGGCGTCAAAGCCCTTGACAATACGATAGTATTCTCTGCGGGCTTTTCCTTGCCCGAGCACAAATCCGCTCGGTGAAAACTGCCTCGGCACTTCACGCGGAGATATTTTCGAGGGATTTTGCGTGCGGACGAGGAAGCCTTGCTGTCGCAAGGCGACGAGGACAATCGTGAAATCACCGAAAAGAGCCCGCGTGAGGCGGTGTGGTTCGGCTCTCCTCACCTTAATATGTGTTGTTGTGTCCTTGTGTAACAGTGTACCACAGAAAGCCTAAAAAATCAATCCCGCGCAAAAAAACGTCGTCATTCAATATCTTTTGCTGTCTCGAATTTTTATAATTAAAAAAATCAAATTTTTTCAATCTTTTCAAAAATCCGTCACGCGGCGGCAGCTTCGGATATTTTTTTCTCTTATGTATAATTTTATTCAAAAAGGTAAACCATATATTGTTCGTTGATACGACAAAGAGCGTGTGATAAAATAAAAGCGTGCGGAAAATACAAGCTGAAAATCTCAAAACAGCCTCTGCCGCACAAAATACCGAAGAAAGGACAGAACGATGATACTCGAATCAATCGAAAAATTCGAAAAAAACGAAAAAATCGGCTCAAAACGAAAACGATATCGACAAGTAATAAGCGCACTGTCACTCTTAGGCTCGTTTGTTATCCTTCTTACCTCTTATATAAGCTCCGTCTATGCGGCGCGCGAGTCAAAAAGCGGCGGGCCCGAAGCGGAGATGACGGCATATTCCGAGGACGCGGCCGTATCTTGCGGCGCGGCGCAGCTTTCCCCCGTTTACAATACGGTGGACTCCGACACGCTTGAGAACGAAAGCCTCGGCGCTTCGCCCGCGGTATCGACCTCTGAAATCGAGGACGCGACGGCCGCGTCCTTTGAAAAGCATCAGGACGTGAGAATGTACGTAAACGATATTTTGTACCCCGGGCTCGTATACGACGTCGACGGCGCGGTCTATGTCGGAATATCCGAGTTTGCCGCCGCTCTGTGCGGTGGGGCCGCGATTTCGGAGAACCCGGGACATGTCGGGCTCACAACAGACAAGGCGTCTCTTTCGGCAAACGCGGGGGAAATGTATCTTACCGCAAACGAAAGGGAGCTTTGGTGCCGCGGCGGGGTAATTTGCCGCGACGGCGAGATTATGGCTCCTCTGAATGTGCTTTGCGCCGCGCTCGGCGCCTCGAGGGACGAGTCCGTCTCGCCTATGTCTGTGACCTCGGGCAGCGCCGCCGTCGAAAGCGGGGACACCTACTACGACAGCGAATCTCTTTACTGGCTGTCGCGGATTATCAGCGCCGAGAGCCGCGGGGAATCACTGTACGGGAAGATTGCCGTCGGCAATGTCGTGCTCAACAGAGTGAGCGATGAGGCGTATCCCGATACTGTTCATGACGTGATATTCGACGAGCGCTGCGGAATCCAGTTCACCCCCGCCGCAAACGGGACGATAGAAAACGAGCCCGACAGCGAAAGCATCACCGCGGCAAAGCTCTGCCTCGAGGGTGTCAGCGTTTCGAAGAGTATTCTCTATTTTCTGAACCCCGCCCTCGCCGAGAGCTTCTGGATAGTCGACAACAGAACATACGTCACAACTATCGGGAACCATGAGTTTTATTCGTAAATATAAAAATATATAAAAATATAAATGAATATTTGCGTATATCGTTAAATATCGGCATATCGGGCATATCAGACCGAAGACATTTAAGACATCGAAGATCATTTAAGACATCGAAGATATTGAAGATATTGAAGATATTGAAGACAAAGCGGTTTTGCTGCCGGATGCGCAAAGCCGCTTTCTTTTTTGCCCGAGGCGGCCTTATTTCTTTTTTCTTGCACTTTTGCAAAGCTGTATGAAGAAAGTCTTGATTATTTGTCGGCTCCGTGCTATACTGTTATCGTCAATCAGTTTACTCAGTTTTTAAGAAGGAAGTGATAGTGCGATGACCAAAGCCGAAATTGCAAAAAAAGTGATAAACGACTCCGGCGGTATAGCAAAAACCTCAGAGCTTCTTGCTGCCGGTCTTTATAAATCCGATATCGGAAGGCTTGTGGCCGACGGGCTGCTTGAGCGCATTCGCCACGGGTTTTATCAGCTTGCCGGGAATCTTGATATTACGGAAGCAGAGTATCTCTCCCGCCTCATCCCCGAAGGGATCGTCTGTGTGGAATCCGCTCTTTTCCATTACGGATATACCGATTTCACGCCCCGTGATTGGTCCATCGCCGTCCCCCGCGCTGTCTCACAGCCAAAACTGAAAACGGCGGGCGTCCCTCTCAAAGCGTATTATATCCGGTCTGACGTTTATGAGCTTGGCAAAACAGAGGCGGATTTTGACGGTACGACACTACCGATCTATGACAAAGAACGCACGATTTGCGACTGCTTCAAATATCGCGCAAGGCTTGACAGCGAACTGTTCGCCAAGGCGGTAAACGCCTATGCGAACGACAAAGAAAAGAATCTTGCAAGTCTCGGAAGGTACGCGAAAAAGCTTCGAGTTTATAAAAAGGTTACCGATATGATGGAGGTGCTGCTGGGTGGCTGATATAGGCGCTTCGGTTCTTGCTAAGCTGCGAAATAAAGCAAAAAAGATCGGCAGAAGCAATCAACTCTGTATGCAGCTTTTCTGCCAGGAGGAGTTTTTGCGTAGGCTTGAAAAGTCAAGATACGCCGAAAATTTTGTGTTGAAGGGCGGCTTGTTCCTCTATACCCTGACCGAATTTGACAGCCGTGTAACCGTTGACGTGGATTTTATGCTCCGCAAAATCCCGAACACGCCCGAAAAGCTGCAAGAGGTCATAATTGAAATCATAGAATCCGATACAGCGAACGACTTTATCACTTTTGAGATAAAAGACGTTTCACCGATCTCGGTCAACAAACAATACCCGGGTATTCGCGCCGACATTGTTGCACGGATCAAAAATACGCGAACCCCGTTCGGAATTGATTTTGGTATCGGCGACGTTATCGTGCCGGGCGCGAAAAAGCGCAAGCTTCCGACGCAGCTTGATGATTTTCCGGCGCCCACCGTAAACACCTATTCCATTGAAACGACTGTTGCCGAAAAGCTTGATGCGATACTCGGACTTATGGAATTCTCAAGCCGAATGAAGGACTATTACGATATTTACTACCTTGCGGGCAGGTTCGATTTTGACGGCAAAACGCTCACTGAGGCGCTTAAAAAGACGTTTTCAAACCGCCATCGTTCCTTTACCGTCGAGCAGTTCGACCGGATGCTCTCTTTTTCGTCCAACGACGCCATGCAAAAGAAGTGGACGGCGTTCTGCAAAAAGGTCAATACCGAAAGCAACTTTGATACTGTTCTTGAAACAATTCGCTTGTTTCTCTTTCCGCCATATCAAGCGGCAGTAATAGGCAAGGAGCATTCAAAAGAGTGGAAAGCCCATGAGCAAACGTGGCGGTAGTCCGTTTTATGATTTTATGAAACGGCAGCGCCGCAGCCTCTCGGCGCAATGGTGCTGCGCCTCTTGGCGCAATGGTGCCGCTCCTGCGGTCAGAATGAAATATGATGCGATGTTTACCCTCATGTGCCCGAAGGGCACGCTTCATAGCCGCAGGCGACTTCATTGTTCATGTGCCGCAAGGCGCGCTTCATTGCAACCAAAAGAAAGACAGAACCCGCGAGGGGTTCTGTTCAGACTGAAGACAAAGTCCTGAAAAGGGCTTTGTTTTTTTGTCAAAGTATGGTATAATAGAAGAGGTAAAAGGGGTGAAAAAAGTGCTGAGTGTAAAGGAAAATAAAAGCGAGCAAATAGAGATAATAAGCGTAGAGCAGCTAGTGCCGGAGAACCACTTACTGAGAAAGATCGAAGCGGCAATTGATTGGGATTTCATTTATGAATTGGTGGAGGAGAAATATAGCGCGGACAATGGAAGACCGAGTATCGATCCCGTAACGCTGATCAAAATACCGTTCATACAGTATCTGTATGGAATAAGGAGTATGCGGCAGACCATTAAAGAGATAGAGGTAAACGTTGCATACAGATGGTTTCTTGGGCTTGGATTTACGGATAAGGTACCGCATTTCACTACCTTCGGAAAGAATTATACAAGACGATTTAAGGATACAGATATATTCGAGCAGATATTTGCAAGGATATTGGAAGA
>CANRNZ010000034.1 GCA_947632135.1 uncultured Clostridia bacterium | reverse complement strand
GCACCGTGTCCCTCGCAACTCCTATCTCAACCTCGACGTATACCCCGTCGCCGAATATCCTCGTTTTTAGCTCGTCGACGCTCATTACCCCCTCTTGAGAAAGTATTATCTCCCGCATCATGTCCACCGTCGAGTCGTCGCACGCCCTGTCCGTCATCTTCCCGACGGACTCCGTGAATATGTCAAGCGCGGTCTTCATTATAAAAACGCATATCACGACCGCCGCTATGGGGTCGAGTATCTTTACCCCCATTCTTGCGCCGAGTATGCCTATAAAGCTGCCGACAGAAGAGAGCGCGTCGCTTCTCTGGTGCCATGCGTCCGCCTTCATTGCCGACGAGGAAATCTTTCTTGCGGCGCGCATTGTATACCTGTACACCGCCTCTTTTACAACTATTGACAAAGCTGCGGCGCACAGCGCGAGCGCGCCGGGAGTGGGTATCTCGCCCGCGCCGCCTATTATCTTCCTGATTCCCGAAATGCCTATCCCCGCTCCAGTCGCAAAGAGAACTGCCGAGAGAATCAGCGCCGAAACACACTCGAAGCGATCGTGACCGTACTGGTGGTCCTTGTCGGGCGCTTTCGCGGACATTTTAATTCCAATCGCCGCGATAAACGTGCCCGCGACGTCGGACGCCGAGTGGACGGCGTCCGATATCATTGCCCCCGACGAGGAGATAACGCCCGCCGCAAGCTTAAAGAGTGAAAGTATGATATTTACCGCCGCGGTCACTGCCGAGACGCGGTACGCCGTTTTTGTGATTTCCTTTGAATCCATAAAAAAGTCTCCTCACCTCAAAGTCATTTAAATTTAAACAGTTTAGAGTTGTTTTGAATTTCCGCGCCTATGCGCTTATAAATAATTTCGGATATCTTTCGAATATCTTTCGAATATCTTTCGGATATCTTTCGGATAACTTTAGATATTTTCGGAATTTATTTTATATTCTATGTGCCGCCGACCGTTTTCGTTCGCGCGCTTTCTTAATTTTATTTTTCGATTTTTCAACTTAAAAGGCGATTTTTGTTTTAATACTTGATTTTAACGGGAATATATAGTAAAATATGATAATAGATAATACAAACTTGAAATACGACCTTACAAAATCAGATAAAGGGGTTCAAAAGGTGCTCTTATGAAAAAAACGGTGAAGAACAAGTTCGTTCTCGTAATTCTCGCCATTGCAATATTTATCCCGTCGGTAGTCGCCGTTGTAAATTATAACCGCGAAAAAAACGGGCCTGTTGATACAAAAAGCGTCGTCTCGATGAAGGTCGGCGACCTTGACGGAGTCGAATACTCCTTCAGCAAGGACACCGAAGAAGGTCGGCGCACAATTGATATTTTCGTCGCAATGATGACAGACGCCGAGGAGGTAGGTCAGCTCCCCGAGCCGCTGTTCGACGACCCGTTCTACCTTGTCACGATGTCAAACGGAAACACAGAGGCAATCTACCGCTACTACTTTGACAGCGCGAGCGCCGACGCATACTACACCGATTCAAACGGCAGCGCCTTCAAGCCCGCGGCGTCGGCTGTAGAAGCGTTTATGAAGTCGTCCCTTTCGGCAAGTATCTACGGCGACTCAAAGCTCCCGGTCCTCGCGCTTACGGGAGGCGACGGGAATGTAAAGCCGAGCGACGCGAGCTGGTTCTACAGAGACTTTTCGGGCGAGTTCGTCGTTCTCGACTGCTCGGATAAAATCAGCGCGGAAAGCGAAGTATATTCGGTCGAGGGCGGTCTTTCGATGAACTTTGAGCCCTATCCCGACTATTTCCACGTCACGGTCGTGAACGCGTCGGACAACAACGTTATTTTTGACGACCTTTACGAAAATATTTCACAGCTCAAGTTTGACAAAGCCTCGAAGGTCAAAGTCGACGTTGAGGCAAAATGGTACGAGGACAGCGAGAGAGAGTTCTACGGGGAAATGGAATACAGCTTCGGCGCAGACATATCCGCTCCCGCGGTATTCTATCTCGGAGCGGGCGAGATAAGCAACGGAGAATGTGTTTCCGTTACGGGAATCAACATAACCGACCCGTCGAAGGTCAAGTTTTCAAGCGAGCCCGATATAGGATACACGCCTGTTTTCTATAAGGACGGAGACGTCGTGTGCGCTCTGATACCGATAAGCGCGGACAAGCGTCCCGTGAGCGCCGCCGCTCCCGACACTTACAAATTCACCTTTACCTACGGCGGAACAGTTCAGGAAACGGAGCTCAGAGTAAACCTCAGAGATTACCACGAGACGACGGAGTACACATACACCGTGGCGGACAATATAGCCGCGCTGTACTCGGACGCTTCAAGGAGCGCCGCGTCCAACGCGCTCTCGTCGGTATTTGCCTCGGGCAGCAGCGAGAGATATTTCGGCGACGGCGATTTTGCAAAGCTGTTTGACGACCACGCGCTGAACCGCTCATTCGGAAAGAACTACAAATTAAACGGCGGCGCGGCGTTCAAGCAGCTTGGGCTTGAGTACACGGCGCCCGACGGCGAGGACGTAAAGGCGGCGGAGGCCGGAGAGGTCGTATATGTCGGCACGACGGACGTCACGGGGAATATCGTCATAATCGAGCACGGCTACGGTCTTAAAACTTTATACTGTCACCTCGGCTCGGCGTCGGTGGCTGTAGGGGACAAGGTTGCAAAGGGCGGCGTTGTCGGAAAGTGCGGAAGGACGGGCTTTACCAACACGTCCGGGGTATATTTCGGAATGTACGTCGGCACCGTGCCCGTATCCGTTTACCCGTTCTGGAATGACGGAACGTTCGGAAGGATACCGTTTTACGCGGGGAATTAAAAGAAATAAAAAATATTTGACGCTTAGTTGCGCGGGGTTCTCAAAGAACCCCGCGCTTTTGCTCGCGCACTGTTCGCGCTCACCCATCACAAAAGTTTTCGCGCTTTGTTCGCGCAGACCCAACACAAAAGTTTTGGTCAAGCTTGCCCTTGGGGTCCCCACAAAAGCTTTGCTTTTGTGGGGAGTGGCTCAAAGCTTGCGGGGTCGAGGGGCAGAGCCCCGACTTCAAGAGCCTCCCCTGAAAGGGGAGGTGTCGGCTCCGCCGACGGAGGGGTTTCTTCAGTGGTCAGTGGTCAGTGACCGGTGGTCAGAGTCTCCCCTGAAAGGGGAGGTGGCGCAAAGCGCCGGTGGGGTAAAGTAATAATTTTTAAATTTCAAATAAAACATTTTCAGAAACTAACTTCACTGACGCTTTTCTTTGAAGCCGTCGGCGCAAAGAAAAGCTTCAAAAGAAACGCCAATCGTCGGGGCGCTGCCCCGAACCCTGCCGCCTTTTGAAAAAGGCGGGCGAAAACTTCCCGAACAAGTTCGTGCGAACTTAAAAAAAGGCGGGCGAAAACTTTCGTGTCGGGTCTGTGCGAACAGTGTGCGAACTTTTTCGTCAGCTCTCCCCCGCTTCGTACTCCGTCATCTCCGCCGCAACGTCCGTAAGCAGCGCCTTCCAGTCGTCCTCGTGCTCGACAAACCAAAGCGGGCAAAGCTTCCCCGTTACGTCGTAGTGCCTTATTATCTGTGTCAGCGGGTCAAGGTCATACTCCCTGCACAGGTCGCAAAGCAGTCGGACAAGCGACTTGTACGTCTCGTCGTTGAATTTGCCGTCCGCCTCGGGGTGACAGCACTCGATAGATACAGTGTCGTCGTTTCTCGAATTCGAGCAGTACGCTATTTCGTCAAGCGGCATAAGCTGCAAGACCTCGCCCTCCAGACCTATCAGAAAATGACTGCTCGCCCATGTCTCCTTGCTGACCGCCAGTCCGTTGAAGTAACTGCGGTTCTGCTCCGCGGTTGTCCCGGGATTTGCGACGTAATGGACGACTATCCCGTTTATTTCGGAAAGATACGTTCCGGGGCGCGAGTACTCGTTTTTTACTATCGGCTCGTATTTTACGTAGTCGGGCGCGTTCCATTTCGGGTCCTTATCGGTGGAAAGCACGACCTCTTCGTTTACGATGTTTTCAATGCGCGCGCCGAACCTTTTGCCGAAAAAGAAAAAAGCGGTGCACAGAAGGATTACCGTCAGCAGCGCACAGACTATTCTAACCCAAAGAGGCAGAGACTGTATTTTTCGTATCGTATTTCGTATCATACCGTTATGTCTTTTCTCCTTTATGTATTTTATGTATCTTATATACTTCCCGTTTATTTGCCGATTTTGTTCACAATAATTTTAACATAATTTTAACTCATTAAACGTTAAACATTAAAATTCCCGCCCTCATATCGACACCATTCTACCACCGCCGCGCCTCTTTTTCAAGGGGTAATTACATGCAAATACGTTTCCCGATTAAAATCGGGAATTTCCGAAGTCCCCTCCGCGCCGCATTTTTTATTTTTTTTGAAAAAACACTTGCATTTTTTTTAAACCTATGGTATACTTATCCAAGTCAGTAAGTAAGCTATGGGAGAGAGGGCGTGCGGTCCTCTCTCTTATTTATAAAATCCGAAAAAATCCGAAAAAATCCGAAAAAATCCGAATTTTTCGATTTTCAATTTTCTTCAGAAAATAATAAAATAATAATAAAGATATCGGAAAATCTCGTTATTGATTTTCATTTTACGAAAGGCAAGTGAGCGGCGGTATGGAGCAGGAAAGCAATCAGGAAAGCAAGCAGAAAAGCGGCAGAAAAAAAAGCACCGCGTCGCTTGTGAGTGAAATCGTAAAGCCGGTTGTCGACAGCCTTGGGTATATGCTGTGGGACGTCGAATACGTCAAGGAGGGAGCCCAAAACGTTCTCCGGATAACAATCGACTCGGAGAACGGCATCGGCATCGAAGACTGCGAAAAGGTACACCGCGCAATCGACCCGGTTCTCGACGACGCCGACCCGATAGAGGGCATGTACACTCTTGAGGTATCCTCCCCCGGAGTCGAAAGGGCGCTCACGAAAGAGGAGCACTATGACTTTTGCCTCGGAGTGAAGGTCGCCGTAAAGCTTTTTGTCCCCGTAAACGGCATGAAGACCATATGCGGGATTTTGAATGACAATCTCCCGAATTCGCTCGTCATAGTCGACGGCGAGGACGCGTATGAAATCGAAAAGAAAGCCATTGCGAAAATAAACACCGTATTCGAGTGGAACTGAGCGGAATAATTAAATAACCATTTCAAACCATATCGGAATATTTCGGAACATTAAATAAGAAAGGCAGAAAATCTTTAAATGAACGCAGAGTTTTTTAACGCTCTTGACGACCTTGAAAGGGTCAAGGGAATACCTAAGGAATATATGCTCGAAAAAGTGACCGCAGCGCTCACGGGCGCATTCAAGAAGGAGCACGGAGCGGACAACGTGAAAATCGTTCTCGACCCCGAGAAAAAGGACCTCAGAGTATTCAGCGTCAGAGAAATAGTCGAGGAGGTCACCGACCCTAAGACGCAGATAAGTCTCGAGGATGCGAAGGCGATATCAAAAAGGCACACCCTCGGCGGAGTTGTGGAGACCGAGGTCAAGACAAAGAATTTCGGCAGGCTCAGCGCTCAGGCGGCAAAGCAGGTCATAATACAGGGCATACGCGAGGCTGAGACCTCCAATATGATAAGAGAATACGAAAAGAGGCGCGAGGAGGTCATAAGCGCCACCGTCACAAAGACCGCGGACGACTCGGGAGCCGTCGTCATTGACACGGGAACGAGCGAGGCTGTCCTCATAAAGGACGAACAGATACCCGGCGAGACCTTCGAGGTCGGCGACAGGATAAAAGTGTTCGCGGTGGAGGTACGGCGTCCCGGTCAGGAAGGACCTATCGTCACCCTCTCAAGGACGCACCCTGGGCTTGTGAGACGTCTTTTCGAGCTTGAGATACCCGAGATTGCCGACGGCACCGTGTCCATAAAGGGAATCGCGCGCGAGGCGGGCAGCCGCACGAAGGTCGCGGTCATGTCAAACGAGGAGGGGGTCGACGCCGTCGGCTCCTGCATCGGCGAGCACGGAATGAGAATCTCGAGCATAACGGACGAGCTGCGCGGGGAAAAGATTGACGTTATAGAGTATTCCGACGACCCGACCGAGTTCATCGCGTCGTCTCTCTCTCCCGCCGAGGCGGTAAGCGTGGAGCTTGACGGAGAAAAGAGCGCGAAAATACTTGTTTCGAGCGACCAGCTGTCCCTTGCAATCGGCAAGGAAGGACAGAACGCGCGTCTTGCCGCGAAGCTCACCGGATTTAAAATAGATATTAAGGGAGTATAAATATAAATCCCGTCCGAATACATCCCATACAACCGAAGACTTTTGAAAGGAGGCGTCGGCGTGAAGGTCAGAAAAATACCGGAAAGGCGGTGTCTCGGCTGCGGCGTTTCATATCCCAAACGTGATTTGATACGTGTCGTCAGAACCCCCGAGGGAAGAATCGAGCTTGACGTCACCGGAAAAAAGAACGGGCGAGGAGCTTATATATGCAAAAACGCCGAGTGCTTTAAAAAGGCGCGGAAAAAGGACAGACTGAAAACGAGTCTCGGCGCCGCGCCCTCCGAGGAGATTCTCGACAGAATCCAAAAGGATATCGCCTCCGTCGAAGCGTCAAAAGCCTCATCAGAAGCCCCGTCAAAAGCCCCAAACGAAAGCGAGAGCGGCTGTGAATGACGGCAGAGACTTAAATTTGGAAAGAGCGGCAGAAAAAGAAGCGTCAGAAGCCCCGGAAGCGGCATATGAAACGGAAAGAAAAAGACTTCTTCTGACATATCTCGGCTTTGCCGCGAAAAGCAAAAAGGCGGTTTTCGGCACGGAGCTCACTCTGAAAGAGATTTGCCGAGTCAAACGCGCTAAAAAAAGCGAAATTGTCGCCGTTCTCTCGTCCGACGCGTCCGAGCGCACCAAAAAGCAGGTGACGGACAAATGCACTTTTCACAACGTATTTCTTGTAAGCGGCATGGCGACGGGAGCGGAGATTTCTCTTGCAGTCGGGAAAAAGAGCGGCATTGCCTCCCTCGCGGTGACGGACAGAGGACTTTGCGCGGCAATAAAAAAGCTCTGCGAGAAAAACAATAAACCTCCCGCGGGCGATTAAATAAAAACAATTATAAGCATAAATAAATCAAAAAAAGCCAAAAAAGTTATGAATTTATGCAGAAAGACTTTTTATAAAATATAAACTTATAAGGTCTTTTTGCCGAAAACAGCTTGACGAAAGGATTTTTCCACTCGGTGGAAATCGGTAGACTAACGAATGGCACAAGATACCATGTTCCGGGTAAATCAGCTTTCTAAAGATCTCGGTATGAAAAGCAGCAAGGAGCTTATTTTATTCCTTGAAGGGGTGGGAATCTCCGACAAGAAATCCTCCTCTGTGCTCTCCGCCGACGAATTCAACGCCTTCTTTAACGAACTGACAATGCAGAATCAGATATCCGACATCGACGGCTATATGAATAAGAAGAGCAGAATCTTTGAGGGCAGAAGAAGCGGGGCGGCAAAAAAGGCGGATGATGCCGAGACGGCAAAGACGAAAGTCGCCGAGACGGCGCCCGACGCCGCAAAAGGCGCCGAAGCCGAGAAAGGCGATGTGGCTGCCGAGCGTGAAGCGCGCGAAGAAAAGGGAAAAACCAAAAAATCTTCGGGCAAAACAAATACCGAAAAAACCGAGAAAGCCGAAAAGGTCGAAAAAGTCGAGAAAGCCGAAAAAGTCGAAAAAACCGAAAAGGCCGAAAAAGACGCGAAGGCCGCCGAGACAGACCCTCACACCTCCGCGCTCATGAGAGCCGCGGCAAAGGCAAGAGCCGAGTACGAATCGAAGCTTGCCGCGGAAAAAGAAAAAAAGGAACGAGCCGAGAGGGAAAAGGCAGAGCGCCGAGAGAGGGAAAAGGCAAAGGAGCAAAGAACGCCGAGGGAGCGCGCGCCGCTTGACGGCGAGGGCGGCGAAAAGGCCGCCGCAAAGCCCGAGAAGCGTAACCGCGAGGCTGAAAAGGCGAGAATCGAGCGCCTTGCAAAAGCGGCTCAGAACAGCTACGGAGTCCCGACAGTCGAGGGTATGGGTTACAAAAACGACCCGAGAAACGTCAAAAAGACAAAGCAGACTCAGAATGCCGGAAAGCAGAGAACCGGAGTCACGAGAGTCGTCGACACGAGAACGACCACCGTCGACCTTTCAAAGTACGACGACAAGCTGGACACCTTCGCGCCCGACGCCATATCCGACAAGCAGTCCAACAAGCAAAAACTCAAAAAGCAGAACACCCGCGACGCGCGCGGCTCAAAAAAGCGCGACTGCGAAAAGGCCGCCGAGGAGATGAAGAGAAAGGCGCAGCTTGAAAAAGCGAAGAAGCAGCCTTTGAGAATCACAATCCCCGACGAGATTTCCGTCGGCGAGCTCGCGTCGAGACTGAAGGTCACGGCGTCCGAGGTCATAAAGAGACTTATGCTGATGGGGACCGTCGCCACAGTAAACCAGATAATAGACTTCGACACCGCGTTTCTGATTGCCGACGAATTCAAGGCGGAGGTTACAAAAGAGGTCGTCGTCACGATAGAGGAAAAGCTCTTCACGGAGACAGAGGACTCCGAGGAAAATCTGAAGGAAAGAGCCCCCGTTGTCTGCGTAATGGGACACGTCGACCACGGAAAAACGTCGATTCTCGACGCGATACGCCACACGAACGTCACAAGCGGCGAGGCGGGCGGCATCACCCAGCACATCGGCGCATACACCGTAAAGGTAAACGGTCGTGACATCACGTTCCTCGACACTCCCGGACACGCCGCCTTCACAGCCATGAGAGCGCGCGGCGCGATGGCGACCGATATCGCGATTCTCGTCGTCGCGGCAGACGACGGAATCATGCCTCAGACAGTCGAGGCGATAAACCACGCAAAAGCCGCAGGGGTTGAGATAATCGTCGCAATAAACAAAATGGATAAGCCCGAGGCAAACCCCGAAGCCGTAAAATCCGAGCTTACAAACTATTCCCTCGTCCCCGAGGAATGGGGTGGAGACGTCATCTGCGTCCCCGTTTCGGCAGTTACGGGTCAGGGACTTGACGACTTGCTCGAGAGCATTCTTCTCGTCGCCGAGGTAAAGGAATACAAGGCAAACCCCGACAGACGCGCAAAGGGCGTCGTCATAGAGTCAAAGCTCGATAAAGGGCGCGGCCCCGTCGCGACAGTTCTTGTACAGAACGGTACGCTCCACTCGGGAGACATCGTTATCGCCGGCACCGCGGTCGGGCGCGTCCGCGCTATGACGGACGACAAGGGCGC
Source organism: uncultured Clostridia bacterium (assembly GCA_947632135.1). Classification (GTDB taxonomy): domain Bacteria; phylum Bacillota; class Clostridia; order Oscillospirales; family CAG-272; genus RUG14199. Next base: position 6,469 of record CANRNZ010000034.1, on the reverse strand, counting down.
CGCCATAAAGAGCGCCGGCCCCTCGGTTCCCGTTGAGATAATAGGTCTTGCCGAGGTACCGAAATCGGGCGACGAGTTCAACGCCGTCGAGGACGAGAGAATGGCAAGAGAGCTTGCCGAGCAGCGCCGCGCCGCCGAGAAGGAGGATATGTTCAAGGCTAACGCAAAGGTAAGCCTCGACGACTTGTTCGCTCAGATAAAGGACGGCGTAAAGGACCTCAATATCATAGTAAAGGCGGACGTTGTCGGCTCTGCCGAAGCGGTAAAAGCGTCGCTTGAAAAGATATCCAACGACGAGGTAAAGGTGAAGGTCATTCACTCCGCGGCGGGCGGTATAACAGAGGGAGACGTTACGTTTGCCGCCGCCTCCAACGCGATAATCGTCGGATTCAACGTAAGACCCGACAAATCCGCTCTTGACAGCGCGAAGGAGCAGAACGTCGATATCCGCACATACAGAGTCATCTATGAGTGCATAGAGGAAATAACCGCCGCCATGAAAGGCATGCTCGCGCCGACCTACAGAGAAGTGCTTCTCGGTCATATCGAGGTGCGCCAGACTATTCACGTACCGAACGTCGGAACGATCGCGGGTTCCTACGTCCAGGACGGAAAGGTCACGAGAAACGCAAAAATACGAGTTGTCCGCGACGGCGTCGTCGTCTTCGAGGACGAGATTTCCTCCCTGCGCCGCTTTAAGGACGACGTAAGAGAGGTCGCTCAGGGCTACGAGTGCGGAATCGGACTTGAGAAATTCAACGACATTAAAGTAGGAGATATTCTCGAAGCTTATATTATGGAAGAGGTTCGTCAGTAAATAAATACGGACATAAAACGGGGCGCCGACCTTAAAAGTCGGCGCCCGTTTTTTTGAATTTTACTATATATTTCTATATATTTCGGATATATTCGAAATGCATTTAAAATGCACTTAAAATGCATCTGAAATACACCGAAAGTATCACGTTATTTTTCTCTTACTTTTCTCTTATTTTTCTCTTACTTTTCTTCGTTTTCTCCGCGAAGAGTAGTTTTCTTGATTTTTCCGCTTATCGTTTTCGGCAGCTCGTCGACAAATTCGAGAATACGTATCCATTTGTATTCTGCAAGCTTTTTGTTGCAGAAATCCTTTATCTCGTTTTCGAGAGCCTTTGACGGGACGTACTCCGAACCGAGCACGACGACAGCCTTTATCGCCTGCCCGCGAAACGCGTCGGGGACTCCGATAACGCTGCACTCCGTAACGGCGGGGTGCTCCATCAGCACGTTTTCGATTTCGTAGGGGCCGACTCTGAAGCCGCTCGTCTTGATTATGTCGTCAAAGCGCCCGTGAAACCAGTATATGCCGTTCTCGTCGACATATGCGGCGTCTCCCGTGTGATAAACGCCGTCGCGCCACACGCTCTCATACTGCTCTCTGTCGTTCAGATATTCGGTAAACACACCTATCTGTCTCGAATCCTTCGGAGGGATTATTACGACCTCCCCTATTTCGCCGACGGGAGTCTTTTCGCCGTCTTTACCGCGAAGCTCGATATTGTAAAGCGGGGAAACCGTTCCCATCGAGCCCTCGACAGGCTCGTACCCCTCGAAGTTTGCCATAAGAAGAGTCGTTTCCGTCTGACCGTACCCCTCGCAGAGCTTTAGACCGGTAAGCTCGGTGAACTTGCGGAACACCTCGGGCGCCAGCATCTCTCCGGCGGTGGAGGCGTGCCTCAGCGTCGGCATATCGGGAATGCCCTTGCGGACAAGATAACGGTAAACTGTCGGCGGCGCGCAGAACGACGTCACCCCGTAGCGGTTTATCACGGAGGTGAGCTGCTTCGGCTCAAAATTGTCAAAGTCATAGACCATGACGGCGCACCCGACAAGCCACTGCCCGTATATTTTCCCCCACGACGCTTTCCCCCAACCGGTCTCGGCGACCGTAAAGTGAAGTCCGCCGTCCTCAGCCTGCTGCCAGTGCTTTGCGGTTACTATGTGCGCAAGGGGATATGTAAAGTCGTGAATCACGCCCTTCGGGTAGCCTGTCGTTCCCGACGTGAAGTATAAAAGCATCGGGTCGTGAGCGGCTGTCTTTTGACGCGGAAAGACCTCCGAGGCGGCCTCTGTCTCCTCGTTTATGTTTCTGAAGCCGGGGACGGTATTCTTTGTACACCACAGGACACATTTCGAGCCAGTCTCCTTTACTGCGCCGAGTATTTTCTCGGGTACGCCGTCCTGAGACGTACACACCACGGCGGCAACGGACGCCATGTTCATTCTGTAAACATAATCCTCGCTCGTCAGCATGTGAGTCGCGGGAATAAGAACCGCGCCGAGCTTGTGGAGCGCGACGGTGCAGAACCAGTACTCATAGTGCCGCTTCAGAATGACAAGCACGCGGTCGCCGCGCTTTATTCCTGCGTCCTTAAAGACGTTCGCCATTTTGTCGCTGTATTTTTTGATATCGGAAAACGAGAAAATGCGCTCCTCGTTTTCAGTGTTGCACCATACGAGAGCCGTCTTGTCAGGAGTCTCCTCTGCTATGGCGTCGACGACGTCATAGCCGAAATTGAAATCGTCCGGGTAATCTATTTTTATATCCGTAAGACGTCCGTTTTCGTCCTTCGTTTCTATGCAATATTTTTTATAAATGCTCATAGGCTGTAAACTCCAATTTTTTAAGTGCGCGGCGCGGTGCGCCGCGCCGTTTGCCGTAACGTTGCTGTACCGTTTCAAAAGCTTTTTTATTTTCTCACATATCGCGGGGGGAGTCGGAGATTTTCGGCGCGCCCATGCGGCGGAACCTTTCGTAGCGCTTTGAAACAAGGTCGCAATCCTCCGAGAGCGCCTCGAGCTCTTCGGTTATAAGCTTTTTTATCCGCTCGTAAAATTCCTTTTTCCCGATATCGTTCTCGGAAATGATTCTCTCGATTACGCCGAGCTCTTTTGCGTCCTCGGCTGTTAGCTTGAGGCTTTGCGCGGCGCTCTCCGCCTTTGTCGAATCCTTCCACAGTATGCTCGCGCAGCCCTCGGGGGATATAACCGAATAGACTGCGTTCTGAAGCATCCAGACTCTGTCCGAAACGGCAAGCGCGAGCGCGCCGCCGCTTCCGCCCTCGCCGATTAAAATTGATATCACGGGTACTCGAAGGGTCGACATTTCCATAAGATTTTCGGCTATCGCCTGACCTTGCCCGCGCTCCTCGGCGCCGACGCCGCAGTACGCGCCGGAGGTGTCGATAAAGCATATAACGGGACGTGAGAATTTTTCCGCCTGCTTCATAAGGCGAAGCGCCTTTCTGTAGCCCTCAGGGTGCGGCGCGCCGAAATTCCTCGCGGCGCGCTCCTTTGCCGTGTGCCCCTTTTCAATGGCAATAACTGTCACCGGTCTGTCGGAAAGAGTCGCAATGCCTCCCACGACCGCGGCGTCGTCGGCAAAGCGGCGGTCGCCGTGAAATTCGGTAAAGCTCTTAAAAATATTTTTTATATAGTCAAGCCCGGTGGGGCGGGAGTTGTCCCGCGCAATCCTCACCGTGGCATATGGAGACTGACTCATTGCGTGACCTCCGCTCTGTGCAGCTTTAAAAGCCTTGTAATATACTTCTTCTGCGAGCCCCTCTCGACAATGCTGTCGATAAAGCCGTGCTCCATTACAAATTCGGCAGTCTGAAATTCCTTCGGCAGAGTCTTTCTTGTCGTCTGCTCGATGACGCGCGCGCCCGCGAAGCCGACTCTCGCGCCCGGCTCCGCAAGAATTATGTCCGCCTCCATCGCAAAGCTTGCGGTGACGCCGCCTGTCGTCGGGTCGGTAAGAACGGCGACGTAAAGAAGCCCCGCGTCGCTGTGGCGCTTTACCGCGGCGCTCGTCTTTGCCATCTGCATGAGAGACAAAAGCCCCTCCTGCATTCTCGCGCCGCCCGATACCGTAAAGCCGACGACGGGAAGGCGATGCTCCTTTGCGTATTCAAAGAGGGACGTTATCCTCTCGCCGACGGCGCTGCCCATGCTGCCCATCATGAAGTATGAATCCATGACGAATATACAGCAACTCTGCTTTCCTATCTTCGCCGTCCCGCATATGACGCCCTCCTCCTCGCCCGACGCCGCGCGAACGGTATCAAGCTTTTCGCTGTAGCCGGGGAACGAGAGAGGATTCTGTGAGCTGATGTCGGAAAAAAGCTCCGAAAATGAATCCTTGTCCGTTATCATCGCGATGCGCTGGCGCGCTCTCATTCTGAAATGATAGCCGCAGGAGCAGACAAGGTTGTTTGCCCACAGCTTGCTTATCGGTATGTCGTGATGACAGTTCGGGCAGTTCTTCAGAGGCTCGCCTTCATCCTGTTGGACGGGAGCGGCGGTGCGCCCTCCCTCCTCAAGCTGATTTTTCGGTTTTAAAAATTTTATAAAAGCCATCTTTGTCACCTGTTTTCCGCGTGAGCGCAGTCCGGCGGCGAAAACCAACACGGTTCGACTCTTCTGTCTTTTGGTTATCTGTTTCCCATAAAGGTCAAATCGTACCCGCCCGATATAAAGCGCTCGTCGTCAACTATTCTCAGTTGTTCTTCTATATTTGTCGGTATACCCTCTATAACAAGCTCGCAAAGAGCCGCGCGGAGCTTCCTCAGCGCCTCCTCTCTCGTCTTGGCGTAAACCACGAGCTTGCCGAGAAGAGAGTCATAGTACGGGGATACCGTAGTTCCGACAATAAGACACGTGTCAAAGCGGACGGAGGGTCCCCCCGGAACGTGCATCATTGAAAGAGTGCCGCAGCTTTTCGCGTTTATGCGGCATTCGATTGCCGAGCCCGAAAGCGGAATATCGCTCTGAGAGAAGCTCAGCGGGATTCCCGCCGCAATGCGTATCTGCCATTTTACAAGGTCAATTCCCGTCAGCATTTCGGTCACGCAGTGCTCCACCTGAAGGCGGACGTTCATCTCCATAAACCAAAACTCGCCGTTTTCGTCGTACAGAAATTCGAGAGTTCCCGCACCGACGTAGCCTATTTTTTTGACCGCCCCCACAGCGAGCGCCATTATCCTTTCGCGGCTTTCATCACTTACCGCGGGAGACGGAGTCTCCTCCAGAAGCTTCTGATTTCTCCTTTGCAGAGAGCAGTCGCGGTCTCCGAGACAAACGGCGTTTCCGTGCTCGTCGGCGAGGATTTGAAGCTCAACGTGGCGTGCAGGGAAAATATACTTTTCAAGATAAACCGAGCCGTCGCCGAATGCGGACGCCGCCTCGGAGGTCGCCTGCATGTACGCCTCCTCAACGTCCTCGGCGCAGCGAATCAGACGTATCCCGCGTCCGCCGCCCCCGGCGCACGCCTTCATCATAACGGGATATCCTATCTCCTCGGCAAGAAGGCGCGCCTCCTCAACCGAGGAAACGGCTTTTGTACCCGGTATGACGGACAGACCCGCTTTTCTGATTGTTTCCTTGAGAACCGCCTTGTCGCCGAGCTTTTCCATGCTTTCCGGGTCGGGGCCTATAAATACGAGTCCGTTTTTCCTGCAAAGACGCGCAAAATGGGCGTTCTCCGAGAGAAAGCCGTAGCCCGGGTGTATCGCCTGAGCGCCGGCAAGTATCGCGGTGCTTATTATCTGATTTTCGTTGAGATAGCTGTCCGCCGCTTCCGCGCCGCCGATGCAGTAGCTTTGGTCCGCGAGGGCGGCGTGCAGGGAATTTCTGTCAGCCTCCGAGTATACCGCGACGGTGGCGACGCCCATCTCCTTGCAGGCGCGTATTATGCGCACGGCTATCTCGCCTCTGTTGGCAATAAGTATTTTAGAAAACATAAAATGTTACTCTCCCGTCGTTATCGCAAAAGAAAACTCCGCCGAAACGCACAGTCTGCCGTCGACGCTAACGCTGCCCGAGGCGAAATAGAACGGGTGCTTTGCCCTTTTTATCGTGCAGTTTGTCTCTATTGTGTCGCCGGGTTTTACGGGAGAGCGGAATTTCACGTTATTCAGTCCCGTATAGACGGGGATATTTCCTTCTTTTATCACGTCCCGCATAAGAATGCAGGCGGACTGAGCCATTATTTCGCAGAGAATTACGCCGGGAACGATAGGATTGCCCGGAAAATGGCCTTTCAGGAAGAACTCGTCGCCGCGCACTGTATAGTGACCGACGGCGACGCCGTCGCGGCTGTCGACGTCGTCAAGCAGCAGCATATTATCTCTATGCGGAAGAATTTCCATTATTTCCGTTCTGTTCATATTGCACCTCCGCTTTGGATTTTTATTTGATTATTTTGATGTTCGCGCGAACTTGTTTTGAAAGTTTTCGCACGTTGTTCGCACTTACCCATCTGAAAGTTTTCGCGCGTTGTTCGCACAAACTTGTTTTGGAAGTTTTGGTCAAGCTTTTTCAAAAGCTTGCAGGGTTCGGGGCGGCGCCCCGATGCTTGGCGTTTCTTTTGAAGCTTTTCTTTGCGCCGATTGCGTCAAAGAAAAGCGTCGGTGAAGTTAGTTTCTGAAGT